>PHEF01000074.1 GCA_002842875.1 Alphaproteobacteria bacterium HGW-Alphaproteobacteria-3
CGCATCAGAGGCCGGACATATGACCGCAAGCGATCCGACGCATGATCAAATCCAGTCCTTGCAAAACAGGGGGCCGTCCACATATGCCGCGTCGCGGCTGCGCCGCTCCTCGCAATGACGATTGCGGGCAGGACTCAGAAGAGCGGTTCTTCGTAGACGGGTTCACCGTCGATGCGGAGTTGCTTGACGGCGGGGGTGCCGTCCTTGCCGAGGGCGACGTCGACGGTGAGCTTGCCGTCGTTGCGGATGTTTTCGAGTTCGCGGCCTTCGCCCTCGGGCACGAAATAGCTTTCGATGCCGTAGTCGATGCCGACCGTGCCGCAGTTGGGGCAGGGGATGGAATCCCTTTCGGGAATGCCGGTGGGGCGCGTTTCGCCAACGATGCTGTTGACCTGGCCGCGGATGATGAGGTGGCCCTCCTGCGGTTCGCGGTTCTCGCGCCAGATCGCGACCGCATTCCATGTTTCGCCGTTCGGAGCGAGTTCGACGAAGATATCGTCGTCATATCCGAAATCATCGTCGCCATCGACATCGGCAAAGCGGATGCGCGAAATGTCGTAAGTGAGGATGACGTAGTCGCCGCGGAAGATGTCGCGCGGATCGACGGGTGCTGTGCGCAGCGTCACGACATTTTCGGAGCGGAGCAGCGAGACGCGGTCCCAGACCATGGCGGCGAGAAAGAGCGACTGGCCGACGAGGAGGGCGAGGACGGCGAGGGCGAAGCGGCTCATGCTGCATCTCCTTCGACAGTCGCGACAAGACGGCGGCGCATGCGCTCCATGACGAGAGCACCGGCGATGAGCAGCACGCCGCCGAGCGCGAAGAAGAGCGCGGTGTCGAGCCGTGTGTTCAGCGTCTCGAAGTAGAGGTAGAGAACTTCCGCGCCGAAGGCGACGAAGCCGAAATTGACGGCGAAGCGGGACTCATGCGCCGCGCCATAGGACACGAGCCAGGCGGCGAGCGCGAGGAAGAGCGCGGCATAGACCCAGGGCACGAGCGCGGGGGCGGCGCTGTCGAACACGGGGTAGGCGAGAGAGGCGAGCGCGAGGGCGGCAATGCCGGCCGCGTGGCGCAGCTCCAGCAGGCCACGCGCGACATCGAGAACCGCAAGCACCGCGACGATCCCCAGCATGGCGAGAAGCAGGGGCGAATAGAGGATGGCATTTTCGCCGAGCGTGCGGTCGGGGCTCAACTGCCAGACCCAGAAGAGGGCGAAGGCGATGACGATGGCATAGGCCTCGGCAGCGGCGGCAAAGCGCGGCGCGCGACCCGAGACGAAGAGCGCCGCAAGCCAGATGGCGAGGGCTTCGAGGAGATAGAAGAGCGCGAGCCATGTGGGGTCGATGCGGAAACTCTCCGCGAGGGAAGGGCCCCAGATCGCCTGCCAGACGAAGCCTGCAACGAGTGCGAGATGGAAGCCAGGCAGCCATGACAGGCGAAGCGAAAGGGCGAAGGCGGCGGCCCATGGCAACCAGAAAGCCCAGTGCGGCGTGGTTTCCTCAAGGCCGAGTGTGAAGCCGGTCCAGACAACGGCGAGAAGGATGCCGAGCGCAAGGGCCGGACGCGAGGGAAGAAGCCATGCCGCCGCAAGCGCGGCGATGCACCAGGCAAGCACGCCGCCCGGATCGTCCGTGACGATGTGATAGATTTGTGCGATCAGCATGATGCCGCCGCCGAAGAGGCCGAGGCCGATGAGAACGGCGGCCTGCGCGAAGGCCGGATGGCCGCGCCGCTCGAGCGGAATGGCGGCGATCCATGCTGCCCACATGGCGCCGAAGATCATGACGAGTTTGGCGAGTTTCGGAATCTCCGCCCAGTTGGCGGCGACGAAGCTCATCACCGCGAAACCGATCAGCACCGCACCGAGCATTGCGAGGATGGCAGGCATGCGCCGCGCGGAGGGACGCTGCTGCGCAGCGTGCAGGATCGCTTCGGCGCTTGCCGGCGTGACCCAGCCGCGCTCGATCCAGAGGTCGATGTCGCTCTTCAGGCGGTGGAGATAGGCGCGTTGCCACATGGGTGAGCCGCTTCTTCTCTTCTTCGGTGGCAGGAGGGCGATCGGCGGATCGGGGGGACGCAACAAAGGCAGCGCCCGATTATCCGGCGGCGGACGGGGAAGTCAAAACCGCTATAGGGAGCCGCGCCGGAAACGGCAGATTCCTGCGATTTGCATGTATCTTCTTGTCGGACGCTACGGAATGCCGCATCATTCTTCGGGGAGAACCGGCGCGGGGGGGAACCGCGGCGGTAGGGCCTTCAGGGGCCAACAAGCGGAGGAACGCCATGAATGTCGCTGCCATTCTGAAGGCCAAGGGGACGGATGTCTCGAGCGTGAGCCAGGACACAACGCTTCGCGAGGTGGCCGTGCTGCTGACGGAGCGCCGGATCGGCGCCGTTGTCGTGCTGCAGGACGGGAAAGTGCTCGGCATCGTGTCGGAGCGCGATATCGTGAAAGCCGTTGCAAGCGGTGGCGGCGGCGCACTCGATGCGCCGGTTCGCGACGTGATGACGTCGCGCGTCGTGACCTGCGGCCTCAACGATTCCGTCGACGAGCTGATGGACTCGATGACGATGGGCCGCTTCCGCCATCTGCCGGTGATCGAGAAGGGCGAACTCATTGGCATCGTCTCGATCGGCGACGTGGTGAAGCATCGCATCGCCGAGACCGTGATGGAAACGGAAGCGATGCGTCTCTACATCGCCAACGGGTGACGGCTGGAGCCGTTTCCCCGAAAACGCTTCCACATCCTCAAACGCCCTGCCTCAGCCGTTCGATCTGCGCCTTGAGCTCGGCGATTTCCCGATCCCGCTCGGCCAGCATGGAATCGACTTCTTCGGCGTCGATCTTGCGCGGGATGTGCTGGGGGCAATTGGGATCCCAGGCGGAAACCCTGAACAGGAGCACGCGCTCAGGCACGGCGGCATAGCCCTCGGGCATGACGGATTGCAGCAGGGCATCGTCGCCCTCGACCATCCGGGCCTCGCCCCAGATCTTGATGCGGCGGCGGTTGGCGTAGTCCATCAGGAAGATGAAAGCCTTGCCGCTATCGAGCAGGTTGCCCTGCGAGATGAACTGGCGGTTGCCCCTGAAATCGGCCATTGCGAGCGTGCGCTCGTCGATCGGCTTGAGGAAGCCGCGCGGTCCGCCGCGATGCTGGATATAGGGCTGCCCTTCCGCATTGACGGTCGCGAGGTAGAAGCTGTTCTGCCGGGCGATGAAGTCCGCCAACGGAGGTGTGATGCGGTCGGACCAGCCGCCGCGTGCCTCCATGCCGGCATAGGCTTCGCGCGAGCCGTTGCGGGTCTGAAGCTGCTTCACGGTATCGGTGAAGGCGATATCGCTCGAGGGACGTTCGCTGTTCATGCTCGATCTGCTCCAAGATGAGGGAGCCGGTGCCCGCCCCTGGGGCGAGCGGACACCGGACAGGAAAATCAGAAATTGATCACGCTGTAGCCCCGGTCGATGTAGCTCGAGACGTCGAGCACGCCGGGGGTTCCGGGAATCGCCTTCTCGTAATCGAGCTTGAGGCCGGTCTTCCGCACGTCCTCGGTCGCGCCGAAGACATCCGCGCAACCGCCGCAGACGCCGGCCACGACATCCTTGACCGCCTCGTAAAGCCCATGGGCCGGATGATCGGCCCTGGCGAGGTCCGCCGGCCAGCGCGTGCCCGCACCCTGGAAGATGAGGGCGACGTCCTGCTTCTTTTCCCTGAGTTCGTAAGCGAGGAACAGGCCGTTGAAGAGGCGGCCCAGGGCTTCCTCGGACCCCGACCTGGGATCGGAGTAGATGATGATGGCGGTCTTGCTCATGAGAGGTTCCATTTGAGGCTTGTGAATAATACCGAACGAACGGTAAAAATGAAATAGGGGCTGGACAGGCCGGTGTCAAGGTATTAAACCGATCATTCGGTAAATTTGGAGAATTGGCCATGGCCCGCAAGGCGCTGATTGGAAACGAGGCATTGCTGGAGCGCCTGGGCGCGACATTTCGCGATGCCGGCTATGAGGGCGCATCGCTCGCATTGCTGTCGGAAGCGGCCGGCCTCAAGAGGGCGAGCCTCTACCACCGCTTTCCCGGCGGGAAGGAACAGATGGGGCTCGAGGTCCTTCAGGAGGCGGGCCGCTGGCTTACCGCCCATGTCCTCGAGCCGCTGGCGGGCGAGGGCTCGCCGCGCGAGCGCATCGCGGCCATGGCACGCGAACTCGACTGCTTCTACCGCGGCGGCGAGCAAGCTTGCCTGCTCAACATGCTTTCCACGCCCATCGGCAGGTCGGGCCCGTTCGTGGGGGCGATCCGGCAGATGTTCGAGGTCTTTGTCGGGACGCTGGCTGGCGTCATTTCCGAGACGGGCTGCCCCGCCGATGTCGCGCGCGACCGCGCGGAGCGCGGGGTGGCGCTCATTCAGGGCAGCCTGGTGCTGTCCCGGGGGCTGGGGTCGACCGAACCATTCCGGAAGACGCTCGATGCGCTTCCCGACGAACTGCTTTCAGACAAAGGAGAATGCGCATGAAGCTCTACTACAGCCCCAAGTCCGGGCATTCGCACCGCGTGCGGCTGTTCCTGTCGCTCATCGGCGCCCCGTTCGATCTCATCGAAGTCGACCTCGCGGCGCGTCAGCACAAGAGCGCCGGCTTCCTGAAGATGAACGCCTTCGGGCAGGTTCCCGTGCTGGAGGACGATGGCGTGGCGATTGCCGATTCCAACGCGATCCTCGTCTATCTCGCCAGGAAGTTCGGCCGCACGGACTGGTATCCGGACGATGCCCCGGGCGCGGCGCGCGTGCAGCGCTGGCTCTCGGTCGCCGCAGGGCAGCTTGCCCAGGGCCCGGCAAGCGCCAGGCTCGCGACCTTGTTCGGCGCGAAAATCGACGCGGATGCCGCAATCGCGCGCGCACATGCGCTGCTGGCGTTGATGGATACGGAACTCGCGCCGTCCGGCTGGCTCGCTGCCGATCGTCCGACAATCGCCGATATCGCACTCTACAGCTACATTGCGCGCGCGCCCGAAGGCAATGTCGCCCTCGACGACTATCCACACGTCCGGGCGTGGCTCGGATGGATCGAGGCGTTGCCGGGCTTCGTCCCGTTTGCGATCCATCCGGTCGGCCTCTATGCCCCGGGTGCGCCGCTGGCGAAATTTGCAACCGGCTGAGGGAGACCTCGACGGGACGTTCGTTCCTTTCCTCCGTTTACGGAAGAAGCTCGAAGCGTCAGGACATGATCTCGACGATTTCGTGGATCTGGGGGATTGCCTCTTCGGCGGCTTCCTCCCCGAGACGGATCAGCTCGTCCGCGCGATCGAAATCGAGCAGGCTCAGGTGGCCGACCTTCGGCGCGATCATGATGTCGGGCGGGTCGCCTGCCATGCGCATGCGGGCAAGGCGGTCCTGGACGATGTTCAGCGAAGCGAGCATGACGCTGGCGATGCCGGGCTCGCGCCGCTTGCCGCCGATGACGCGGCGCATGAGTTCCTGCTCGGGCGTGCGCTTCCAGCGGAGGATCTTGAGGCTCTTGCGGATGCGCTCGGCGACGGCGGGGGAGGCGGCGCCTTCCAGCAGTTCGGTTTCGATCCCGGCTTCTTCTTCCTCCTCCTCTTCCTCCTCCTCTTCCCCGATCTGCTCTTCCAGTTCGCGAAGGATGGCGTCTTCGGGGGAGATGGGCGCGGAAGCGCGGATGTAGCCGGGGAAGGCGGCCTCGTGGGCGCGGCGGCGGGCGGCCGGGTCGAAGGGATCGTTGTTCAGGTTGACGGCGATGACGACGCGGGCGCCGAGCGCGCGGGCGACCGACACGGGCACGGGGTTCACGAGCGCCCCGTCGATGAGCCAGCGGCCATCGACGGCGATGGGCGCGAAGACGCCGGGCAGCGCGTAGGACGCGCGGATCGCCTGGATGAGATTGCCGTGGTGGAGCCAGAGTTCGTGGCCGGTGGTGAGCTCGGTCGCAACGCTGACAAAGCGCTTGCCCATATCCTCGATGACGATGTCCGACAGATGCTCACGCATCAGCTCGGCGAGTTTCGCGTCGCCGATGAGGCCGGAGGAGCGGAAGCGGAAATCGAGCAGGGAGAGCATCCGCCGCCTTGTCAGCGAGCGCGCGAACTCCTCAAGCGGATCGAGCTTGCCCGCGACATGGCAGCCGCCGACAAGCGCGCCGATGGATGTGCCGGCGACGATGTCGGCATCGATGCCGGCGCGCGTCAGCGCCTTCAGGACGCCGATATGCGTCCATCCTCGGGCCACGCCGGCGCCCAGTGCGATGCCGATTTTGGGGCGGGGCATACGTAACTGCTTCATGGATTACGGTACTCGAAAGAATGCTACAGCGCCGCCTGCGATACCAGACGGCGCTTTCTCTATATGGGGACGAAATGTGACGGAATTCGAGCGCCGCTCAGCCGTGGCTATGCGGCAATTTCTCCGCGCCGGTGTGTTCGAGCTTCGCGGGCTCGCCTTTCGGTACGCGGCGGTAGAAGCAGGAGCGGTAGCCGGCATGGCAGCAGCCGCCGTCGCCCGCGACATCGACTTTCAACCAGACCGTGTCCTGATCGCAGTCGGTGCGGAGTTCGATGACGGTCTGGATCTGGCCCGACGTGCCACCCTTGTGCCAGAGCTCGCCCCGCGAGCGGCTCCAGTACCAGGCCTCACCGGTCTCGACGGTGCGGGCCAGCGCCTCGGCATTCATCCAGGCGACCATGAGGAGTTCGCCCGTCTTCGCGTCGGTGGTTACGGCGGTGATGAGGCCGTCCGCGTCGAATTTCGGCGAGAAGGAGGTGCCTTCCTCGATCTCTTCCTTCGTGCCGCGGGGGGGGAAGGGGGCATTGCCGGTCATGTCTCTGTCTTTCGGATCCGATGAAAGGACCCCGTCCTTCAGATGAAGGCGAGGCCTCTTGTCTAAGCGCCTTTTGCCGGTAGGCGCAATCGCTGTTCGGATGACCGCCGCCCGAAACCTCAATCCAGCCGTTTGACCGTCGGCGGCGCCCAGTCGCCCTCAAGCACGGCGGAGGTGGGCCAGTAGAGACGCAGGTTCATGGAGAAGGCGCCGGAGGCGGGTGCGGGCAGCCAGTTCGACTTCCATTCGGCGTCCGGCATGTCTCGCTGGATGTAGAGGTCGAGCGAGCCATCCTCGTTGAACCTGAGTTTGTCGCGGTCGCCGATCGCAAAGCGGTCGATCGGATTGGCCGCGAAGAGTTGCTTTTCGTTGTACATGGTGAGCGACCAGAAAGCGCGGGCGGGCGGAAGCTCGTCGCGTTCGAAATGCATGACATATTTCGCCGCGCTGTCGAACAGCTTGCCGTCGGCCTGGGCGAGCGCGCTCGGGTAGATGGCGTCCTCAACGGGCACGGCGCCGAGACCGAAATAACCGATCACGGCACGCCTCATATAGTCGATCCCGTAGGTGCCCATCGGATGACCGATCATGCGCCAGCCGTTGACCAGCGTGCCTGTGCGGGAAATGGCAATGCCCAACTTGCGCTGCGCGAGCGCCGGGGCGGCCTCGAACGCCGCCCGCAGTTCGGGGTCGAGGCTTGCGAGATCGAAATCCTCTCCGGGGACGAGGCCGATATGGGCGAGCCTGTCGATCATGGCGTGGTCGTCGGCATGGGGCGGGTTCGTGCGGAGAAGCCCGGCGAAAATGCCGAAGAATTGCGGGGCGTCCATCGACATGACCTGGTCGCTCGGCGCGCGCATGTCGAGCGCGGGATCGAAGGCGCCTTCCGCGAGCTGGTACGAACCGTCGCCCCATTTGGAGAGCGGCACCGCTTCGATGCCGGCCTGAAAATTCCGCACGGCGGGATAGTCATCCGTGCCGTTCGTCTGGGTACGGCCGATCATCCAGCCGAGCGGCGTTGGAGAGCGGTAGGCGCGGACACCTTCAGGCAAATCGCCGTCCCAGTCCGGGCCGGTGATGGCGATGGTCTGCGCATGGGTGCCGGTGGTCCGCGAGCCGGGCGCGGCGAAGACATGGGTCCACATGTCCATCATGGGCAGCAGATAATAACGTCCGCCCGAGTCCGGCACCGAGATGACCAGCGGCTCCGCGCTTACATCGAACCAGAGGGCGGAATAGAGCGTGTCCGCATTGGGGCGCACGACGGCGTTGAAGTTGTCGTCGGGAAAGCGCGGCATGTGGGTAAAGCGGTTCATCGGCGCCTGGATGCGCAGGCTGTTCGCGCCGCTGGCAGGCGGAACGTTCGTCAATACCCGCCTTGTGATTTCCATCACGACGATCGGGAAGGCGAAGATATACGCGTCGATCGCGATCTCTTGCGTCAACTCAGCCGAAAGGGGCGGAATGGTTGCGGCTTTGGTCATGGCTCGTCCTCCTGCTTCGATGAGCGAGCATATGACCGGCGACCCGGCGGCTGCACCAAGTATCATTTCGGAAATTCCGCGTGGCGGAATATGCGGCCGCGCGCTCGACCGGGCTCGGGAGGCAGTTTCAAACGAAAAGGCCCCGTCCTTCAGATGAAGGCGGGGCCTCTTGTCAACGTACCTGGCTTCCAGGGATCAGTATCCGCGGATCATCTGCATGAACCGGGCTTCCATGCGGGGATCGTCGCGGAAGACGCCGGTGAACTGCGTGGTGATGGTGGCGACATCGGGCTTCTTGATGCCGCGCGTCGTCATGCACTGATGCTTCGCCTCGATCAGGATGGCAACACCCTGCGGCTGGAGCGCGGCATTGATCGTGTCCGAGATCTGCGCCGTCATGGTTTCCTGCGTCTGGAGGCGGCGCGCGTAAATCTCGATCACGCGGGCGAGCTTCGAGATGCCGACGACCTTTCTGGTCGGCACATAGGCGATATGCGCGCGGCCGAGGATCGCCACCATGTGGTGCTCGCAATGCGACTCGATGTTGATGTCGCGGAGCATAACCATGTCGTTATACCCCTCGACCTCCTCGAAGGTGCGGGTGAGTTCCTTGTAGGGATCGACGTTGTAGCCCTCGAAGAATTCCTCATAGGCGCGGACGACGCGACCGGGCGTGTCGATCAGGCCCTCGCGATCCGGATTGTCGCCTGCCCAGGCGATCAATGTCCGCACGGCGGCTTCGGCTTCTTCGCGGGAGGGTTTTGTCACTTCCACCAGGCGCTCGTTATTCGTCTGGGCGCGAAGCCCATCAACTACAGAATTCATGTCCATTCGACCAATCTCGTCCAGGGGTTTCCCGGCCGCGCCGCCGCTTTTTACAGGGCGTCCCGTCCGGTTCAAGTCACGGGCTTTCCGTTGCGGGAAGTCCCGTTTTGCCCATCAAGCACGGGGTCTTATGCCATGCTGTAGCTGATGTGACATCGTCTCAACCTTGCATATAGCCTTGCGGAAACCGGCTATCAAGGGCAGGGGAACCGCGATCCCGCGCAAACCGGGCGCCGGCGCGGGCCCTGCATGCCGGTGTATCGAGCCTTTCTACGCCGGATCGAAGAGGACGGATCAGCGGATGAGCGCGGCTTTGGTTAATTCTTAAACCTTGCCGGGGATGATCGGTTTCGCTATCAAAACGGGCGGAAGCGGCCCATGCCGCTTCGATCGGTCTCGAAAGGTTTGACGGTCATGACGCGCCGGAGGACATGTTGCCGAACTTCGATCCGCCCCAGCGGCGGATGTGCGGCCCGTTGCGCGACCACCGGCCACACCACCGTCTGAAGGCCCGTCAGGAAGCGGGCCGTCCGACCGGAACAACCCGCCGACCGACATCAAGGCCATCCCGATGAATACCCAGCTCAAACGCCACAAGCTCACGCTCTACAATACGCTGACGCGCAAGAAGGAAATCTTCGAGCCGGCGGACCCGAACCGCGTGACGATGTATGTGTGCGGCCCGACCGTCTACAACCATGCGCATATCGGC
>PHEF01000075.1 GCA_002842875.1 Alphaproteobacteria bacterium HGW-Alphaproteobacteria-3
ATCAGGCTTCATCTTCCGGCCGGCAACCCCGGCCAGCCTGCCGTCAGATGAAGCCGGAATTTACCAGCCCAGCCGGTCCAAGGTTGGGGGCAAGTTCAAGCAGAGCTTGAACTAACATCAGACTTGGACCACTCAAAGAGGCCGGTCACAGCCACAGCGCCTTCAAGCAAAACATACGTGTACTTCTGAAGTTCGTGATCGACGGAATGTCCGTAGGCGTCATACGCAAATTAGGCCGTAAACTCATAAACGGGATTCCCAAATCAGCAGGGCTGTGATTCAAACTTCTTGAAGGGAGTTTGTCATGGCGCGTTACGATATGAGCGATTTCGAGTGGTCTGTCATCGCTGCGGTGCTGCCGCGCAAGTCACGCGGGGTTCGCCGGGTAGACGACATGCGAGTGCTGAACGGCATCTTCTGGGTCTTGCGAAGCGGGGCTCCCTGGGCCGATCTGCCGGAACGCTATGGACCTTACACCACCTGCTACAATCGCTTCCGCCGCTGGACGAAGGCCGACATCTGGGACCGGATCATGGATGCGGTGACCGCCGCTCACGATGGCGACGTCCAGATGATCGACGGCACAAGCGTGCGCGTTCATCACTCTGCCGCCACTTTAAAAAAAGCCACCCGGATCGATATATGGGCCGAAGCCGAGGCGGACTGACAACCAAGATCCATGCGGTCACCGACGCCAACGGGCTTCCCATCCGCCTCGCCATCACTTCCGGCGAAACGCACGATACGGTTCCGGCAAAAGAGCTGCTGTCCGGCCTGCAAAACGGGCAGTTGATCCTCGCCGACAAAGCCTATGACGCCGACTGGATCAGGCAACAGATCGAGGATCAGGGGGCGACGCCGAATATCCCCAGCAAAGCAAACCGCAAGTGGAAGGCCTGCTTCAGCGCCGTGCTCTACAAGGACCGCAATCTCGTCGAACGGTTCTTCAACAAGCTGAAGTTCTTCCGCCGCATCGCCACACGCTTCGACAAGCTCGGATCGACCTTCATGGCCATAATCAAGCTCGCTTCAATCCGCATCTGGCTGCGTGCTTATGAGTCTAGGGCATGGAACCCTCGCGAAATAAACGAGCGGCGCGGACGGGAAAAGATGAGAACAGGCTCGTCGTACCGACGCTGTTAACTCGGGAAAACCAGCACCGCCGAAGGCGAATGAATTTGGCGGATTCAGCGTTCCAATTCTGCCGACTTTCGGGATCAGCGCGAAGACGAGGTTTGGTTCGGAGGACCTTTCTCGACCCAAGGTGCAGTCGACGCCCGTCTTTCAAGGGGAGGATCGGGGGAGAAACCTCGAAACCCGCGCGCCGACTGCGACTAATGCTGACCGTCAGGTATTCTCAACGTGAGACCGTCGAGATCGTCGGTCATGGCAATCTGACAGGCAAGGCGGCTGTTTTCCGTCGAACCTTCGGCAAACTGCAACAGGTTGTCTTCCATGCCGCCGGGCTCGGCCATGCCGGTCCGGTCGATCCACGCGGCATCGACATGCACATGGCAGGTCGCGCAGGCGCACTCGCCCCCGCAATCGCCGTCGATGCCCGGCACACCGTTGTTGACCGCCGCATCCCTCGCGGTCGTGCCGCTCTTGACCGCGATGGGAAATTCGGTGCCGTCCGGCTCGATGAAAATGACTGTGGGCATTTTTTGCTCTTGTCGATCATGCTGGATGAAACAGCGGGTGGATCCTTTCCGTGACGAAACTTAGGCGCCGTTTCATCGCGAAATAACGCGCGAGACCGGGCCCGGTCTAATGCGCGTACAGCTTCACCGGCAAACGGGTGAACCCGTGAATGAAGTTGGACAGCGTCCTCTCGGGCGCGCCGACGACTTCCACCTTGCTGAAGCGCTTCAGGATTTCTTCCCAGACGATCCGCAGTTGCAGTTCCGCCACGCGGTTCCCCATGCAGCGATGCACGCCGAAACCGAAGGAAAGATGGTGACGGGAATTCTGGCGGTCGATGATAAACTCGTCAGGACGGTCGATCACCTCTTCGTCCCGGTTTCCCGATATGTACCACATGACGACCTTGTCGCCCTTTCTGACCTTCTTGCCGCCGATTTCGGCGTCCATGAGCGCCGTCCGACGCATATGCGTCAGCGGCGTCTGCCAGCGGATGATCTCGGGGATCATTTTCGGGATGAGGCCCGGATCGGCCATGAGCTTGCGATATTCCGCCGGGTTTTGATTGAGTGCGAGCACCCCGCCGCTAATCGAATTGCGCGTGGTGTCGTTGCCGCCGACGATCAGGAGCATCAAGTTCCCGAGAAACTCCAGGAACGGCATGTCTCGCGTCGCCGGCGAATGCGCCATCATCGAGATCAGATCGGACTTTGGCGGCTCGTTGATGCGTTTGTCCCACAGATCCTTGAAATAGTACGCGCATTCGAGAAGTTCCTCGCGGCGCTGTTCAAAAGACGAAACCACGCCTGTTTCGGGCGTGGCCGTTGCCACGTCCGACCAGCGGGTGAGCCTGCGCCGTTCCTCCCAGGGAAAGTCGAACAACGTCGCCAGCGTCATCGTCGTCAGCTCGACGGACACCGTGTCGACCCAATCGATCTCTTCGCCGATGGGAAGCGAGTCGAGAATAAGCCCCGCGCGCTCGCGGATAATGGGCTCCAGCAGAACAAGATTGGACGGCGCGACCGCCGGGCTCACCGCCTTGCGCTGCGCATCGTGCTTGGGTGGATCCATCGCAATGAACATTTCGAGTTCAAGTGCGCTCTCACCTGTTTGCATGTCCTGGATGGCGATGCCGCCTATCTTGGCTTCGGAGGAGAACGTCTGGTGGTTCACCTCGACCTGCATGATGTCGTTGAATTTTGTTATCGACCAGTAGGGGCCATAGGCGCTCTCGGGGCAATAATGGACAGGGTCCTCCCGCCGCAGCCGCGCGAAGTAGCTCCCGATCGTGTCGTTTTGAAAGAGCTTCGGATCGCTGACGTCCATCTGAGACAGCGGGATCCTCGAAACCGGATCGCGCACCAATGTGTCAGTCGTCATCTCCCTGTCCTCCCGGTTGGCGCCTGTGCGGCATCCACCCATCACGGCGCATGCAATGCCTTCATACGAATTCATTATAATAGATAATGGACAATTCGGTGTCAAACGCTCGCGTCCCCACAGGCTCGCGCCCACACCAGCAGCGAGGCCGCTGCGGTTCCGTTAACCCAGGACGAATCCCTCATACCCCCTGGCCGCGGCTGCATTGCATTGGTCCATATAAATGGGCACGCCGGGGAAATTCAAAAGCTGCCGCGGCTTACCCGGAATGTTGGCGCCCATGTACCAGGAATCGGCACGGGGAAAGAGCGTCATGTCGGCTATGGTGTTCAGGAGCTGTGTCCATTCTTCCTCGGCCTGAACGGTCGCCTCCATCCGCCGCTTATTGTTCTCGCGCATATACTTGAGGCAATCGACAACCCATTCGCCCTGCAATTCGGCGCATGTCGGGCCGTTGCAGAAGCCGGAAGGACTCTGCGGACCGTAAAGCAACAGCATGTTCGGGAATCCCGACGTCGCAAAACCGAGATAAGTGCGCGCGCCTTCGGTCCATTTTTCCTTGAGTGTCACGCCGCCCGTCCCGCGTATATCGATCTGGGTCAACCCGCCGGTCACGGCGTCGAACCCCGTCGCCAGGACGAGCATGTCGAGTTCAACCAGGCCACCCTTCGTGCGCACGCCTTCGGGAACCACTTCCTCGATCGGCGTCTCGCGCACATCGATCAGGCTGACATTGTCCTGATTGAACACTTCGTAATACCACTGCTCCAGCGAGGGGCGCTTGACGCCGAAGGGATGCGGCGGCTCCATCGGCGCGAGTTTGTCGGCTAATGCCGTATCCTTGATCCGGGCGCGGGTCTTGTCGCGCCAGAAATCGTACATGGTACGGTTTGCTTCCTCGTTCGTCAGGATGTCGGCAAATCCGCCGATCCAATAGTGGAAGCCGCCTATTTGCCAGAGCTTTTCATAAAGCGCGCGGCGCTCTTCTGGCGGCACTTCCAGTGCTGACCTTTCGTCCCTGAGAATGTCGAATCCGCCGAACGTTTCGCGCCGTATACGGAATATCTCCGGATAATCGGCCTTCATCCGCTGTTGCGTCTCGACGTCGAGCTTGCGCTGCTGCATCGGCAGGGCAAGGATCGGTGTGCGCTGGAACACCGTCAGATGCGCCGCGTCCTTGCTGGCTTCCTGCACCACCTGAACGCCACTCGCTCCGGTTCCCACGACGCCAACCCGCTTACCCGCAAAGCTGGCGCCCTCCTGGGGCCACAGCGCCGTGTGATGGCACTCACCGGCAAAACTTTCAAGACCCTTGTAGTTCGGGGTATAGGGCTTGGACGCAAAACCCGCGCAAAGGATGAAGAACCGGGCGCGCACGGTAGCGCCGTCGGTCGTGCCGATAACCCATTCATCCCGCGCCTCGTCGAATTCCGCCGCGCTGACGCGCGTGCTGAACCTTATGTCCCGGCTCAGGTCGAGTTTTTTGTCAACGTAATGGAAATAGCGGCGCAGCTCGTCCCAGGCCGGAAATCTTTCAGTCCAGTTCCAGTCGCGCCATAATTCCTCAATCGAGAACTCGTAAATCGGAACATGGGAATCGACCCGCGCGCCGGGATAGCAGTTCCAATACCAGCAACCGCCCAGATCGGCACCAGCCTCGAACAGGCGCACATTGAAGCCTTCCTGGCGTAAGCGGTGAAGCTGATAGATGCCGTTGAATCCCGCTCCAACAATGAGTGCATCCAATACTTCAGCGTCGTCTCTTTCTTGCGTCTGGCCGGATTGCACCCAATTCATCGAGACCGTTTCCCTTCATATCCACCGCAGCCGCCTTGACTGGCTACATTCCCACCACCACGATGAGGCGAGGGTCGCTCCAGAATTCACCTTGTCGAAACCATCGTTCAGTCGCCGAGCAATCTTCCTCGCAGCGCCGGGACCAGGGCTGCGTTGCCTATGCGGGCCTTGGATCGCGAATGAGAACAGTCCCCTGCGCCGCACAACAGGCGCGGCCCTCGTTCGTCACATCGATACGAACCACCGCAGTCGATTTTGTCATCGCGATCAACTCGGCCACCGCTGTCACCTTGCCCGAGGATACCGGCGCCAGCAGATTGAGCTTGAATTCCGTCGTCGCCGCCCATTGTCCTTTCCGCATATGCGGATAGCAAACGCAGCCGAGAACATGGTCGCACATCGCAGCCAGCACCCCGCCATGCATGTTTCCGATCGGCGTCAACAGCCGATCAGAGACTTCCATCTCGGCAGTGAGCTTGCCCGGCTCGATATGTGTGATGCGAACTCCCAGAAACTCGGGCAACCCTTTCATCGAATTGCTGGCGTTTATGAAACCCTGTGCGATTTCCTGGTTGAACTCCGGCAGCTTTGCAACAATTGTCATCTCGTTTTCTCCGAAACCTTCAATGGTACCCAAGGCGCGCGCAGCCGAGTCTTACAGATAGATATTTGCCCTGCCCAGTGAGCTTTCGGCGCTTTTCACGAGATCGGCCATGACTTCCGCAGCCGGCCTCACCTTGTGAATGAGCCCCATGCCCTGCCCCGCGAAACCGGGAGCGATATCTTTCCGCTTTACCGCCGCCGCCGCCGCCAGCACCGGCATCGCAACCATGGGCTGGAAGGGCATGGGCAGCGGCTCCAGACCTGCCTCGGCAAAAGCCTCGGACCATTTGTTGCGAATGATGCGGGCCGGCTTTCCGGTGACGGTCCGGGAAACAAGCGTATCGCCGTCACCCGACTCGACAATCGCGTCCTTCTGGAAATCCTCGATGCCGGCCTCATCGGTCGCGAGAAACGCCGTACCGATCCAGGCGCCTTCGGCGCCGAGCATCATGGCCGCCGCGATGCCGCGCCCGTCGGAAATGCCGCCCGCGCCGAGTACGGGAATGCGACCCGCAATCGCATCGACAACCTGCGGGATGAGCGCCATCGTTCCGATGGGTGAATTGTGCCCGCCCCCGTCATGGCCCTGCGCGACGATCAGATCGATGCCGGAATTGACCACCTGCAGGGCATGCTTCACCGCGCCGACGACCGCCATCACCTTGGTGCCGTTGGCGTGGAGCCGATCAAGCCAAGGCCCCGGATTGCCGAGACCAGCCGCATAGACAGGAACCCGCTCCTCAACCACAACTTCCATTTGCGCTTCGAAGAATTCTTTCGAAAACAGCGGCGCATTCGATTTGGACGAACGGTGAGCTTCCTCGGATTCCCGCGCCCTGGATTTCAGCGGCGGTATGTTTTCCGTCTTCATGAAATCTTGCGCGAATTTCTGGTACTCAGGCAGCAAATCCATCGGAGACGGACCAGCCTTGCCCTTATAGGCTTCCCTGCGCACGGAGGCTGGCAGCAGGGTGTCCACACCAAACGGCTTGTCCGTAAGCGACCGCGTTTCCCGAATCCATTCACGCAGTTGATCGGGAGAGCAAGCAGCCGCGCCGAGCACACCAAGGCCACCCGCATTCGATACCGCCGCCGCAAGCCGTGGAACGCTCGCGCCGCCCATACCGGCCAGCAAGATCGGGTATTTGATGCCCAAAATATCACACACTCGGCTATGCAGGGTCATAGCTATCCTCCCATCCGGCGGCTTCTATTGGCCGCGTTAATTTATGATCATAAATTATCGATGTCCGGGGAGCGGCGCAAGTGTCGCAAAAACGACGTTGGCATCGCGAACACTCGCCTAGCATTTCCGTCGGGGAACCCGCGGCATACTCAGGTCGTCAGCATCCTGCCAACGCACGATTTTGGACATGATGTCGGGATGACGAGCCTCAAGATACTTGTCGGATCGGCTTATGAATCGGGACATTTCGATGAAAGCGAGGTCTGGATTGCGATCCTCAATCGCCTTGAGAAGCCGCCCGTACGCCTTGATCTGATAGTCGCGCTCACCCTCCGTATAAGTTATGCCGACTTCCGACGCATTCGTGATGTTGTGAAGCGAACCGATCAAGAATCCGATCAAGGGGTTGCCGGACGCCCAGGCAAGCAGGTCGTGAAAACGCCTGTTCTCCTCCACATAGGAGTCACAAGAAACAGACAACGTCTTCAATGTGGCCAATGACGTATTCAGCTTGTCGATATCCTCATCGGACGCACGCTCTGCCGCAAGCGACGCCATGGTCGGGCCCACCGCCTGCCTCACTTCAATCAGTGAACGGAACGTGGTGCCGAGAAACTGGAGCAGCAACGCCATCGTGCTGGCAAAATCTTTCGGCCGCGGCTCCTGAACGATCGGCCCGCCGCCGGGACCGGGCCGCAGGAAAATGATTCCCTGCAATTCGAGAAACCTGAGCGCCTCCCGCAAGGTCGCGCGGGCCACTCCATAGCGCACGAGCATCTCCTGTTCGGGCAGCAAGCGATCTCCGACCTCGGCGCCTTGCTGCTCGATGTCTTCGACGATCCGCCGCGCAACTGCGAGGGCACGCTTGCCGGACCCTTTCGGAAACCGGCTGGTTCGTGAAACGGGCAAGGTCGCTTTCATTTCAGATACCCACAATCTTCATTTTCAAGGACAATCGCCTCCGATCGAGGACCGGCTGGGAGAACCCGCCTACAACACCATCGTCCGTGTTTGCAACACGCCATCAATTCATCATAATGGATTTCGACCCTTAGTACACATGCGAACCCATTGGAATCAAAGCATATGACGTCCGCAAACCGGACCTTGTTCATCCTTGTTCAGAATCTCAAAATCGCGGCGGAGGCATTCGGTCCCGACCAGGGGCGTCCGGTTCTGCTCGCCCATGGCGGCGGGCAGACACGCCATGCATGGCAAGCCTGCGGCAAAACATTGGGAAAAAACGGTTATTACGCCCTCGCCGTCGATTTGCGCGGGCACGGCGAAAGCGACTGGTCTCCGGATGGAGACTACAGAATGGAGCGTTTCGCGGAAGATATCCTCGACATCGCGGACAGTTTCCGTGTGCCTCCCATCCTGGTCGGCGCGTCTCTCGGCGGCATCGCGGGCATGATCGCGCAGGGAGAATATGCGAAAGCCGGGCGGCGCGGGTTTGCGGCGCTGATCCTCGTCGACATCACCCCTCAGATGAACATGGAAGGGGTTCAAAAAATTATCGGATTCATGTCGGAGAATCTGGAAGAAGGCTTCGCCTCGCTTGAGGAAGCAGCCGATACGATCTCGCGCTACATGCCCGGCCGGACTCGCCCCAAAGACCTGAGCGGACTGGCGAAGAACCTTCGCCGCAGGGAAAACGGCCGCTACTACTGGCATTGGGACCCGCGTTTCATCACCGGCACGCAAAAGCCGCAAGGCAGCCGAGAACCCGAACGCCTCGAAATAGCGGCGCGTTCCCTGAAAATACCGACGCTCCTCGTCCGGGGCCGCGACAGCGATCTGGTGACGGTCGAAGCAGCGCGGCAATTCGCCGAAATTGTTCCTCATTCCGAGTTTGTCGATGTCGCAAATGCGGGCCATATGGTCGCGGGCGACAAGAACGACATATTTACAAGCGCCGTTCTGGATTTTCTGACGCGAATGGCACCCGCCGCGAGCGCATCGTAGCCAACCCAGGCGGACTCATGCACGCGTGTGCGTCTTCGACAGATGAAGACGCCATAAAAAATCGAGAAGAGGAAGGGAGAAAGCCTATGTCGAATCTGGTTCTTCGCAAGGACAGCGGGCGCATTTGCACGCTGACACTCAACCGTCCGGAAACCTTGAACGCGCTCAATGTCCCTCTGTTCGAAGAATTGCGCGGGCATGTCGATACGCTTCGCGGACAGGTTCACGAGGTGGCATGCGTCATCATCACGGGCGCGGGCAAGGCTTTTTCAGCCGGCCACGATCTGAAGGACATCCAGAAAGGCGAGCGCCCGCCGGAGCCGCATTTCCAGGCGAAGACCATTCAGGCGCTGGCTGAACTGCCGCAACCGGTCGTCGCCTGCGTCCGCGGGCATTGCTACACCGGCGGACTCGAACTTGCGCTCGCGGCCGACATCATCATCGCCGCGCGCTCCGCCAAATTCGGCGACACGCATAGCAAGTGGGGGCTGAGCCCGCTCTGGGGCATGACGCAAAGACTGCCGCGTCGCGTCGGGCTGTCGAAGGCCAAGCAGATGATGTTTACCTCCGATATTTTCGCGGCGGAGACGGCGGAGCGCATGGGACTGGTCGACATTTGTGTCGACGATGCCGAACTGGAACAGGCGACAAACGACCTTGCTCAGCGTATCGCCGCCAATTCGACCTACAGCAATCAGGTCAACGGGTGGGAGTTCCCCACCCGTCTCCAGGTTCAGCCCGGGATTCTTACCGGCAAGGCTTCATAGCCCTTGATGAAGTTGGAAAAGACCCGCTTTGGTTCGCCAACCATTTCGATCGGCCTGTCGGGCCAGCGCTTCAGCATTTCTTCCCGGACGATGCGGAGTTACATTTCCGCCAGCCGGTTGCCGACGCAGCGATGGATGCCGAAGCCGAAGGAGAGATGTTGACGCGGCCTTAGACGATCGATGATGAAGCGGTTCGGCTCGTCGATCGCCTCCTCGTCCCGATTGCCAGAGACGTACCACATGGTAACCCTGTCGCCCTTCTTGATCTGATTGCCGGCCTCACACGGCGTCAATACCAAGCGTTTTCTTGACCGATTTGTGGAAATGCGCGAGAGCCGGCTCGTTGGCGCCGAAAGTCACAAAATCTTGTGCGCCCGAGTGAAAATCACGCTGGATATTTTCCGCCAGCGGAAAATCCTCCTGCTGCACCGTCGCCATCAGCAAGTCCATGTTTTTGGTCCAGTACTTTCTGGCCTTGTCGGTGACGGCGGGTTCGGGCGTATAGAGAGAGACGTGCATTTTCGATTCATCCACGCTGTCGCCCGGATAAACCCGCCACGTCTCCAGATGATCGCCCTGCATGATGAAGACCGTATTCGGAAAGAGCACGTATACGAGGGCGGAGTGGCGAATCAGATCCCACTCGCTTTCCGGTCTCTGGCGCAACGCATCGATCGTCTTGCGGGCGCCAATCATGCGCAGATTTCGCGCCATGCCGTCGAACGTGCCGAGGTTCGAGTGCAGGATCGGCGCGATCGTGTTCTTGTGCAGCGTGCTCAGATGGTAGGTTTCGAGAAACGTGTCGATCACGAGCTTCCAGTTAAGGCGGGCCCGGAGAACGCGCGTCTCGTAGTGGCTGTAGCACACAAGACCAAACGCGGCGAGATCGTCCGCCATGCCCGCTAGGTGGCTGTCGATGTCGATCGACCCGCCGGGCGTCGGCATGACCCAGATCATGCCGTATTTCTCCACCACCGGCAGAGACCTCAAGCCGTTGCTCGTTTTGTCGACGCTCTCGAAGCCCCGCTCGAACGGTATCGACCTCAGCCTGCCGCTCCGGTCGTAGGTCCATGCATGATAGGGACACCTGAACACGGCCTTGCCGCTGCCGCAGCCCGACGCGACGCGCGCGCCGCGGTGGCGGCAGACATTGATGAAAGCATTGACCTGCCCCGCTTCATCCCGCACCGCCAGGATCGGCACGCCTGAAAAATCGTCGGTTACATAGTCGCCGGGACTGGGCAATTCGCAGCTCAACCCGATCAGAAGCGGCTCATCCCGGAACAGCACCTCCCGTTCTCGGTCAGCCTGGTCCGGACTGATGTAGTCGCTGACATGATGATGATACACGGCATCGCCCATCGCGGTCTCACCCGCGTCGAGATAGCCGAAAATCTTCCGTAACTGTTCGACCTGGGCTTCGTGTTTCACGATCGCGCGTCTCCCGACGATGTCCACTTGATTATCCGTCAGCGGAATAATGGTTCCCGGCGCTCCCGGAACGCCGCCAGACCTTCCGAAACATTTTCGCTCATCAGCGCGTCTACGACCACGCTCCGTTCCATATCCAGACCTTCCTGGAGTGATCCATCGAGCCCGTTCCTGCAAAGCTGCTTCATGGCGGCAAGGCCTTCCGGATTCTTTTTGACGAGATCGGCGCAATAGGCTTCCGCCTCTCCGACAAGCGCGCCGTCGTCAACGACATTGTTCACAAGCCCCCAAGCCAGCGCCTCATCCGCCTTGAGCCATCGGCCGCTGAACATCAGGTCAAGGGCACGCCGCGAACCGACGATGCGCGCGAGACGCTGCGTGCCGCCCCAACCCGGTACGAGACCGTAACGAGCATGCTGGCATCCCACCTGCGCTGACTGACCAGCAAAAACCACGTCACATGCCATCATCAATTCAAGCCCGCCCGCAAGACACAAACCGTTCACCGCGGCAACAATCGGCAGAGGCGAGACTTCAAATCGGCGCAGGAGGAGATGACCGCTCGTGATAAACGCGCCCAGCCGACCCCGCTCCTTGCGGGCGTCGAGCACCTCGTCGAGATCGGCGCCGGTGCAGAAATGCTTTCCACGCGCGAGCAACAGAACGGCACGAACCTTCCTGTCGCCCTCGAACCTTGCGAGAGCCTCGTCGAGACCGGCCATGACGGCCGATGAGAGGCAATTGAACCTGTCGGGCCTGTTGAGCGCCACGATTCCGATGCCGTCTTGTATCCCGGTCTGAACCGGGGCTTCCGTGGCGCTGGTCATGTAGCCTCCCTCACGCATAAGGCACGGCCACCCGACCGACTTTCTCGCGCGAAATGATCATCTTCTGGATTTGCTCGGTACCATCGCCGATCTGCAGCCCCATCACATCGCGTAATCTCTGCTGATGGGGCAGATCAGTGCTGTAACCGCCATGTCCGTGCGTGAGCAGGCAACGGTGGATGACCTGGAAAGCCGTCTTGGGCGCCCACCATTTGCACATCGCGGCTTCGGCGGTGTGCGGCAAATCATTGTCGCGAAGCCAGAGCGTCTTGTAGCAAAGCAGACGCGCCGCCTCGAGCAACGTCTGAGCTTCGGCCAACGGTTCCGTGACGCCCTGATATTTAGCCAGCGGATTGCCGAAGGCTACGCGCTCGGTCACATATTTCCAGGTCTCCTCCAGCGACGCGAAAGCGGGAGCCAGACATTGCAGGCCGATCAGCGCACGGGAATAGTCGAACCCCTGCATCACCTGCCGGAAGCCCTCTCCCTTCGTGCCGACCATAAGCCGCGCCGGCACCTTCACATTGTCGAAGAATACCGAGCCGCGGCCAACGGCCTTCGAACCCACATCGTCGAAACTCGAACACGTGATGCCGGGCGCGTCGAGCGGCGCGAGAAAGGCCGACACGCCGCCGGCACCGGGATTGTTTTCATCCGTGCGCGCGAGCACAAGAATGTGATCGGCCTGTTCGGCCATCGAAATCGAGGTTTTTTCCCCCGACAGGACGTAGCCGTCGCCGTCGGCGCGCGCTTTCATCTGCAGATGCGCCGCGTCGGAGCCGCCTCGCGGCTCCGTCAGACCGAGCGCGACGATCGCCTCGCCCAAGCAAATCCGCGGAACGATTTCATCGGCGACTTCAGGTCTTGCGTGCGCTGCGACGATCGATCCCATCAAGGAACCGAGAAGCTGGACATAACCGACGCTAATGTCGCCGCGCGATATTTCCTCGATAATAATGCCGGTCGTGACGCTATCGAGACCGGGCGCACCAAGCTCTTCGGGCAGGTCGGCGCCGATCAGACCCAGTTCGCCCATCTCCCGGATGAGCGCGCGGTCGATCTTTCCGTCGATCTCGCGCGCCCTGTAGCCGGGCGCAAGCCGCTCACGCGCAAATCGTGCCGCGGTGCCGCGAATGGCTTCCTGGTCGGACGTGAATGCAAAGTCCAAGATGCCACCTATTTCATATGCTTGCGGAATTCCGGCTTGCGCTTTTCATTAAGCGCCTTGACGCCCTCTTTCGACTCCGCCGAGTTGTAGTAGAGGCGGAGCGCCTGCATGCCGAGACCGCCAATGCCGCGAATATTGTCGCTGTCGGCGTTGAACGATTTCTTGGCGATCGCAATCGCCGTCGGGCTGCGCTCCACAAGCTCGGCGCACCAGGCGTCCACTTCCTCATCCAGCTTGTCGTCGGGAACGACCGCATTGACGAGACCCATCGCCAGCGCCTCGCGCGCCGGGTAACGCCGGCACATGTACCAGATTTCGCGCGCCTTCTTCTCCCCGACCACGCGGGCGAGATAGGCGGTACCAAAGCCCGGATCGACGGAGCCCATCTTGGGGCCCACCTGTCCGAAGACTGCGCTCTCGCCCGCAATCGTCATGTCGCACAATGTCGCCAGCACATTGCCGCCACCGATGGCATAACCGCGTACCTTGGCGATCACTGGTTTCGGCACGTCGCGTATGACCGTATGCAGTTCCTCGACCGGCATGCCGATGGTTCCGCGCGTCTCGCCGTCGCCATAGGCGCCATCGTGATCCGATTGATCGCCGCCGGTGCAAAACGCCTTGTTGCCCGCCCCGGTCAATACAATCGCGCCGATTTCTTCGTTCCAGCCCGCTTTCAGGAAAGCATCGATCAGTTCAACGCAGGTGCGGGGGCGGAACGCGTTATAGACCTTCGGACGGTTTATCGTAATGGTCGCGACGCCATTTTTTTCTTCGTAAAGAATGTCTTCGTAGTCCATGGAAATCCCCGTTAGCCGTGCATGGAGAGACCGCCCGAGACGCTGATCGTCTGGCCAGTGATGAAACTCGCATCGTCGCTCAGAAAAAACGCGACCATGCCCGGATAATCGTCCGGCTGCGCCAACCGGCGCATCGGGATCGCCTTGGTGAGCGCCTCGGTCAGACGTCCGCCGCCCGATGCGTCCACGGATGCGAGCAGCGGCGTGTCCGTCGGACCCGGACATATCGTGTTGAACGTGATACCCTTCCTGGCGAATTCTCGCGCCATCGTCTTCATGAAGGCGATGATGCCGCCCTTGGCCGCGGAATAAACCGCCTCGCCAGACGAGCCAACACGGCCCGCATCCGATGAGATGCTGACGATCCGACCGGCACCTTGCTCCGCAAGCTTGCGTGCAACGACATGAGTGAGGTTAAGCGGCCCGTACAGATTGATGTCGATCACTTTTTTCCAGAAATCGGGCTCTGTCTGGATAAAGGGTCTTGCCTCGTCCCATCCGGCATTGTTCACCAGCCCATAAACCGGGCCAGCAGCTTCTTCAAACGCGTCGACTGCCCGCGCCACGGTCGCATAGTCGATGATATCGACCTTATAAGCCCAGGCTGCGCCGCCCTTTTTACGAATTGCTTCAGCGGTGGCCTCGGCACCCTTCTCGTTCATGTCGAAGATGGCGACTTTGGCACCCTCCTCGCCAAGCCTGAGCGCAATTGATTTTCCGATACCGCTCGCGCCGCCGGTGACGATGACCGGTTTCAGATCGAGTCCTCGCATGTTTCCCTCCTCCGTCCCTGCGACGCTTCAGACATAAATTTATTATGTCATGGCAACGGCAGTGCATTTTTCTAACACTAGTTCGATTTTAAATGGGGTGCAATATTTTTCGAACGCATGTTAGATTTTAGACCATTGCCGCCAAACAAGCCTTGATGGAGCATTCGTGACGACCGAGCAAAGTAAATCCGACATAAGCCGCGCGAGAATACTGGACGCCGCCGCAAAGACGTTTCGTCAAAAAGGCTATGCGGCGACGACCTTGATCGAAATCGCCAGAGCCGCCGATATGCAGGCTGGAAGCCTCTATTACCATTTCGGTTCGAAGGACGAGCTCCTTGAAGAAGTTCTGGACATTGGCATGAGGCGGGTTCACGAAGCTGTCGAGGAAAGCCAAGAACACCTACCTCCAGGCTCATCGCACCGCGACCGAATTCGCGCTGCCGTCGAAGCGCATCTCACCACGCTGCTGAAACTCGACGACTATACATCCGCGAATATTCGCATCTTCGGACAGATCCCCGAAGACGTGCGGCGACGCCACATCAAACTGCGTGACGCCTACGCCGAACTCTGGCGGCGCATACTTGCCAAAGCTCAAAAGTCGAGGGCACTACGCAGCGACATCGACCTTGGTCTCGTGCGCATGCTGCTCATGGGTGCGCTCAACTGGTCGGTTGAATGGTACCAGCCAGGCAGGACGTCCATACAGACGATGGCAGACCATATGTGCCTAATGCTGTTCAGCGGAATCGGAATAGACGAACCCGCGCGAAGCAGTGAAGACGAAACTATTGCGTGACGGAAGTTTTCGAGGGACGACGCACATGGAAGCCCAAGACACCTATTTCGGTTTTTCCGATGATGAACTGAAGGCTCTGCCTACGGTCTATCGCGCAGATCTCTTCTCCGGAAAAACGGTAGTGATTTCCGGTGGCGGAAGCGGCTTCGGCAAGGCCATAGCCTGCCTCTTTGCACGGCTGGGCGCGAACGTCGCTATATGCGGACGCAACGAAGAAAGGCTTGCCGAGACGGTTGCGCTTCTGGAAAGAATGGGTGCTCGCGTTTTCAGCGCCTCGCTGACCATACGGGATCCTGATCAGGTCAACCATTTCATCGACGATGTCTGGAACAAGTTCGGCGCACTTGACGTTCTCATAAACAATGCCGGCGGCCAGTTTCCGCAAATGGCCCTCGACTTCAAGGTCAAGGGCTGGAATGCCGTCATCGACACGAACCTCAACGGTTCGTGGTACATGATGCAAAGCGCCGCGCGGCAATGGGTCGAAAGAAAAAAAACCGGCTCGATCGTGAATATCGTCGCCGACATATGGCGCGGAATGCCCGGCATCGCGCACACCTGCGCGGCGCGCGCTGGCGTTATCTACCTCTCCAAATCGGTTGCAGTCGAATGGGCGCCCTATCGCATCCGCGTCAACTGCGTCGCGCCTGGCGTCTGCGAGACGAGCGGCTTCAAACAATATACTCCCGAAGGCCTGAAGACATATCCGGAATCGAACCCCATGCTGCGCGTTGGGGACGCTCATGATATCGCAGAGGCGGTCGCTTACCTCGCAGCGCCCAGCGGTAAATTCATCACCGGCGAGGTACTTACAGTCGATGGCGGCGAACAGCTTTGGGGCGATCCGTGGCCTCCCGGGCGGCCAGATTATTTCCGGCCGAAAAGCACTTAAAGCTTCCTAACGGGCTTGCCCAAGGAGCAGGTGAAGGCGATGAATATCGGCGGATTCTGGCCAGCCAAACTCGCCGATTATCTGTACCGCTGAAATGCCGGACAAGACAGCGGTCGCCGATTTTAATTCAACGACAGCCAAGGAATCCCGCCTCAACTATCGCGACTTCGGAAAGACCCTCGATCGCGTCGCCATCGGCCTCGCAGAGTTCACCGTGGAAATCTGCCGAAACGGGCGGAAACGTCGGCGAACGCCATGGTGCCGAGCGGCAAGGTCCAGAAGTTCAAACTGCGCGAGATCGCCGTCGCCCTGCCTGCCTGACATTCCACAGGCAGCCGATGGCGGAAGGCCGGCAACAAGCGTGTGACGGACTGTTCGGAAAGTTCCTGCCGTCCCCGCATCGGCGCCCGAAGAATGCAACCTGACAAGCCGCGAGAATATACTTATAATGAATTGACAGGAGCAAGGTCGGCCAACCGGCATCCCATATGTCACGCATTCGCAGGCTTCTGGAAACGCAATGGAGACGCCGTCATGAGTGAAACCCTGGTTGCCGATCGAGACAAGTCGATCGCAGATGCCTATGCCATCCCGCTTGAAAAGATCGATGTCAGCAATCCGGAACTCTTCAGGGCGAATGCGATCTGGCCGTATTTCGAGCGGCTGCGCCGCGAAGATCCGGTCCATTACTGCAAGGACAGCGAATACGGCTCGTTCTGGTCGGTGACAAAATACAAAGACATCATGCATGTCGACACCAACCACGGCATCTATTCGTCCGAAGCGACCCTGGGCGGCGTCGCCCTTCGGAATCAGGAAGAAGGTTTCTTCCTGCCCATGTTCATCATGATGGACCCACCGAAGCATGACGCGCAGCGCAAGGTCGTAAGCCCCATCGTCGCACCCGGCAATCTGACGAAACTTGAGAGCACGATCCGCGAGCGCGCCGGCAAGATTCTCGATTCGCTGCCGATCAATGAAACGTTTAACTGGGTGGACCGCGTGTCGATCGAGCTGACAACGCAGATGCTCGCTACTCTTTTCGATTTCCCTTGGGAGGAGCGCCGGAAGCTCACCCGCTGGTCGGATGTCGCCACCGCCGGCACCGCCTTCGGCGACGAGGAGGCCGAGAAGGCCCGCAGGAATGAATTGCGCGATTGCGCCGCCTACTTCACCGAGTTGTGGAATCAGCGCGTCAACGCGACCGAGCCAGGCAACGATCTCATCACCATGCTGGCCCAGGGCGAAGCGACGAAAAACATGGGGCCGATGGAGTATCTGGGGAATATTCTTCTCCTGATCGTCGGCGGCAACGATACGACCCGCAACTCGATCACCGGCGGCTTGCTGGCACTGAACCGGAACCCGGATCAATACAAGAAGCTGCGGGACAACCCGGCGCTCGTCGAATCCATGGTTCCCGAAATCATCCGTTGGCAGACACCCTTGTCACATATGCGTCGTACCGCGCTTCAGGATACAGAGCTTGGCGGCAAGCAGATCAAGAAGGGCGACAAAGTCGTCATGTGGTACGTCTCTGGCAACCGGGACGAAGAGGCAATCGAAAACGCCAACAGTTTCATCATCGACCGCAAGCGTCCCCGCCAGCACCTGTCCTTCGGCTTCGGTATCCATCGCTGTGTCGGTAACCGGCTGGCAGAAATGCAACTCCGCGTCGTCTGGGAAGAAATCCTGAAACGCTGGCCCGACAAGCCGATTGAAGTGATCGGCGAACCCGAGAGGGTTTTTTCAAATCTGATCAATGGCTACTCGAGCATGCCGGTCAGAATTCCAGGCTGAAGCAAAACATCGGAAGGCATTTTCCGGCATCAGTCACAGGATTTCGCGGCCGGGACCGTGTCACCGCCGTTACCTGCAAGGAGAGGGTATGCGAAAAATTGGCCTCGGCATGTGCTGGAACGATCTCACGGTCGGCGAGGAATTCCGCACCATCGGCCGGACGATCACCGAAACCGACCTGGTCAATTTCATCAATACCACGGGCATGGTGGAAGTGCTCTTCACCGATGTCGAATATCTCAAGGCCCACGGCCCCATGAACGGTCGCGTGGTGCCCGGCGCGCTGGTCTATTGCATGGCCGAAGGTTTACTCGTCCAGTCGATGATGCAGGAGACGGGCCTCGCCTTTCTGCACATGGAATTCAACGTCAAGGGACCTACCTTTGTCGGCGACACAATTCATGTAGAATGCGAAGTGCTTCAAGCGCGGGCGACATCCAAGGGGCGCGGTCTGGTGCGCACCAGCAACCGGATCGTGACCCAACGGAACGAAACGGTGATCGAATATACGCCCTTGCGAATGATAGCTGGCCGGTCCGACGCCTCCCGAACATAAAATCCGGCATCCGGCCCGTCAGCGTTCTTCGGAAAATCCCCTCCCCGTTTCAGCGACACCCCCCTCGACCTTCAGTGAATTCAGTCTCCATCGCTTCGCTATGCATCACATGGTCGTGTAGCCGCCGTCGACGACAACCTCGGAGCCGGTCATGTAGGACGACTCGTCGGATGCCAAAAACAGGACCGCATAGGAAACCTCGACGGGTTCGGCGGGCCGACCAATAAGCGTGGCGCTCAAGACCTGTTTGGCGACATCCGCATCGCCGAGAAGATCCTTTGTCATATTCGTGCGAATGATTCCTGGGTGCACGGAATTCACGCGAATCTTGAAAGGCGCATAATCCACAGCCGTCGATTTCGTCAGCAAGCGAACGGCGCCCTTCGATGCCTGATACGCCGCCCACCGATCAGTCCGTAGATCGAGGAAATATTGACGATCGAGCCGCCACCGGCCGCCTTCATCGCGGGCAATATGTATTTTGTGCCATAGAATACGCTTTTAACATTGACGTCGAGAACACGTGCGAAGTCTTCATTCGAGGTATCCTGCACAGCAGAAAAAACGAGGATGCCGGCATTGTTCACGAGGATGTCGACGCGTCCGAAAGTGGACATCGCCTGCTGTGAAATCCGCTCCCAATCCGACACGCTCGACACATCGTGCCTGAAGAATCGTGCCTGCCCACCATGATCGTTGATCTCCTCGACCACGGCGTTGCCGCCCTTCTCGTCCATGTCGGTCACGATCAGCGTTGCGCCTTCGCGCGCAAGCAGCAAGGCGTGGGAACGCCCCATGCCATTGGCGCCGCCCGTCACAAAGGCGATTTTCCCGTCTACCCGTCCCATGTAGTCCTCCCGTTGCGGATGCCGCGCGCCGTCTCCGGCGCCGTCACTCAAATCGCCGTCTAGGCAACCCCAAGCTCGCGTTTCGCGAAATCGGTAACGCCCTTGTAGTCGGCCTTGCCGTTCGGCGCGCGAAGAGGTGCGACGCCCACCAGAATGCGCTTGGGCGTTTTGTAGCCGGCGAGGTGCGAGCGGACGTGCTTGCGCAAGTCCTCTTCGTCAAACTTCGCGCCCTTCGCCAGCATAACGATGCCTGTGACGGCCTGACCCCATTTCTGATCGGGCACGCCGACGACAAGCGCATCCTCGACGGCGGGATGCGTCTTCAGAACTTCCTCGATCTCCTCCGGGTAGACCTTCTCGCCCGCCGTGTTGATGCAGACGCTGCCGCGTCCCAGCAATGTCAGGCTCCCGTCCTTTTCCACAACGCACCAATCGCCGGGAATGGAATAACGGGCCCCGGCGATGCTCTTGAAGGTCTTGGCGGTCTTTTCCGGGTCCTTGTAATAGCCAACGGGAATCGGGCCCCCCATGGCGATGATGCCCGGCTTGCCGCTGCCGGGTTCGACCGGCTGATCGTTTTCATCGAACACGCGGCACCGGCCGCCGATCTGGAACTTGGCGGTCTTGACCTCGCCGGCGCTGGTCATGATCGAACTGCCGAAACCGAGCCCCTCCGAGGCGCCGAAGGAATCCATCAGAATGACATTGGGTAAATGTCTGAGCAGACCGCGCTTCACTTCCGTGCTCCACATAACGCCGGAAGAAACGATCGAGACGACGCTGGCCAGGTTGTATTTGCCGGGCGCCTCGTCGAGCGCCGCCAGCATCGGCCGGGCGAAAGCGTCACCGACGATCGCCAGCGAATTGACGCCACGGCGCGAAACCGCGGACCAGAGTTCATGCGCGTCGAGAGTGGGGCTCTCCAGCGTGACGATGCAGCCGCCGCTCATCATATTACCGATAGCCGTAATGAAGCCGGTGCCGTGCATCAGCGGGCAGGCAGGCATAGACTTGGGGCCAGGACCGGAAGTCTTGATAAATTCGACCAGTTCGGGGAGCGTCTCCGGGATCGGACCCAATGCGCGAAGCGTGGTGAGCTGAGCCTCCCGCATGTCGTCGTGACGCCACATCACGCCTTTGGGCATGCCCGTCGTGCCGCCCGTATAGATGAACAGCAGATCGTCCGGCGAACGCTCGATGTCAAGCGGCGCGCCATCTCCGCCGGTGACGACCTTTTCGTAATTTTCCGCGAAGGGGGCAGCGGATCCGTCTTCGTTCACCTCGATGAAAGTGGCGACTTTCGTCAGCCGGTCTTTCAGTTCGACGATGATGTCCCGGAACTCGGAACCGTACACGACCGTTTGCGCGTCGGAGTCATTGAAGATGTAAAAAACTTCGTCCGCCTTGTAGCGGTAGTTGATGTTGACATGGACAAGACGGCTCTTGAAGCAGGCCGCCATGGTCTCGACATATTCGGGCCGGTTTCGCATGTAGAACGCGACCTTGTCGCCGGGCCTGGCACCGCGCGCGATCAGCGCACGCCCGAGATTGTTGGATCTCCGAGTCGTTTCTCCCCATGTAATCACCCGATCGCCATGAATAAGGGCGGGCGCATCCGGCGGCAAAGCCGACGAGATACTGTCGAGAATATCACCGAAATTCCACGTCATATAATCCTCCCTGAAAAATCCACTCCTCGCGGGTCGGCCTTCTTGCAATCGAGCCGTTTCGTCCTTAACCGTCCCTGTCTCAACCGGCCCGTTGCCGAACGTTCCGGCGAGGGATCAAGCCCGCCGGAATGCCGGTCAACGAAAACGCCGCATCATGCGGACGTGAACACCGGCAGTGCGTATCCGTCACCGGCCTCGGAGAATTTGACCCTGACTTTTTGTCCAATCCGAATCCTGTCGATTTCGCAGTCGACGATATTCGTGAGCATCGTGACCCCTTCATCAAGCGTTACGTAGGCGATGACATAAGGCGGCTTGGCTTGCCGCGTAACCGAATAGCTGTAGATCACGCCATTGCCCGATGCCTCTACAAACGCCGTGTCATCCGAGAAGCAATGCGGGCAAATAGTCCGCGGATAGTGGTGCGCCTTGCCGCAGGCGTTGCAGGTCCGGATCAGGAGCTGCCCCTTGGCAGCGCCTTCCCAGTAGGGCTTGCTCTCGGAATTGACTACAAGGTTAATCTTGCTTTTCTGGTCGGTGCTCATGCGTCTTCACTCCCGAGAATAACGGTTGCGCTGCCCATACGCGATCCCAGAAGCCCGCCGGTTCCATGCGCCAGCGCAATATCGCAATTGCGAACCTGAACCTTCGGATGAGCCTCACCGCGAACTTGGCGGACTGCTTCAAGAACCTTGGTCATGCCACCGCGATTGCCCGGGTGGTTGTTGCACAATCCTCCGCCATCCGTGTTGAAGGGCAACTTGCCGACGCCAGAAATCAAGTTGCCGTCCGAGACGAACTTCCCGCCCTCACCTTTTTTGCAAAAACCCAGATCTTCGAGCGTTTCCAGCACTGTAATGGTGAAGGAATCGTAGATAGAGGCGTATTTAATGTCGGTGGGCGTGACGCCGGCTTCAGCGAAAGCTTTGGGCCCACTCCAACACGCGCCGGAATAGGTCAGATCGACCTGGCCCGCCGCGAGATGCTTGGGCGCCTCGCCGGCGCCGAGAACCTTGACGCGGGTGCGCTTCAGCGACTTCGCCACTTCCGGGCTCACCATCACAATGCCGCCGCCACCGTCGGTGATGACGCAACAGTCGAGCC
>PHEF01000006.1 GCA_002842875.1 Alphaproteobacteria bacterium HGW-Alphaproteobacteria-3
CCGGACATATGACCGCAAGCGATCCGACGCATGATCAAATCCAGTCCTTGCAAAACAGGGGGCCGTCCACATATGCCGGGTCAAGCCCGGCAATGACATGCTGGTTTGTGCGAAAGACGGGGATGGCCCGGACGAGCCGGGCCATGACGGGTTTTCTGTGGATACCCTCAACTACGTCCGCTCGTGCTCCAAGGCGCGCGCTTCTCAGACCTTCTTCAGGAACTCGGTCTTGAGGACGAGGCCCTTCACCTTTTCGGCGTTGCACTCGATGTGGCCGGTGTCGCCGGTGAGGCGGATGTTTTTCACGACGGTGCCGCGCTTCAGGGTGACGGAGGTGCCCTTCACCTTCAGGTCCTTGATGACCATCACGCTATCGCCATCGGCAAGCGTGTTGCCGTTGCTGTCCTTCACTACATCGCTCATGGGGTCCGCCTGGGATCGAGGGTCGATGGCCCTCTTTAAGCCTCGCGCATCGCCGCCGCAACGGAAAATGCCTAGATGGCATCCTTCCTGGCACGGAGGTTCAGCGGGTCGCGCTTGAGGATGCGGCCGTCGAGCGCGCCGAGCCAGTCGAGGCCTTCGCGGAGCTTCACGACATCGCCGATGACGATGATGGCGGGGGCCTTGAAGCCCTCACGGGCGACATCCGCCGCCGCCGTGCCCAGCGTTGTTTCAAGCACCGCCTGATCCTTCAGCGTCGCATTGCGCACGAGGGCTACGGGCTCATCGGCGCGGCGGCCATTTTCGATCAACAAGGTCGAGATCGCGCCGAGATGCGAAATCGCCATGTAGAGGACGATGACGGGCGAGCCCTTGGCAATCGACGGCCAGTCGAGATTTTCCGGCACGTCGCCGCCTGCCATGTGGCCGGTGATGAAGGTGACGGCGTGGTTCACATCGCGATGTGTGACCGGGATGCCGGCATAGCCGAGGCCGCCGATGCCCGCCGTGACGCCGGGCACGATGCGGAAGGGAATGCCCGCGTCGACAAGGGCGAGCGCTTCCTCGCCGCCACGGCCGAAGACGAAGGGGTCGCCCCCCTTCAGGCGGAGCACGCGGTGCCCCTTGCGGGCGAGTTCGACAAGCCTTGCGGAAATGTCGCGCTGCTTCGGGCTCGGCTTGCCGCCGCGCTTGCCGGAATATTCGAGCTTTGCGCCGGGGCGCACGAACTGGAGCACCGTCTCGTCGACCAGCGCGTCATAGACGACGACGTCGGCCTGGCGGAGCGCATTCAAGGCGTGGAGGGTCAGAAGGCCCGGATCGCCAGGGCCCGCGCCGACGAGCCAGACCCAGCCCGGCTCGAAACCGGGCAGGCCGAGCGCCGAGGCAGCATCGGCGACACCTTCCGGCACCGGCGATGCCTTACGGCCGCCTGTCAGCGATATGACCTTGTCTTTCGACATTTCACTCATCACAAAAGTGAATTATTCACTAGATCAATCTTAGCATGTAAATAGGGGGCTGTCGCGTGCGTTCCAAGAGCCGTATGCAAGAACCCAATTCATAAACCGTCATGACCCGGCTTTCCGGGTCATCCATGTCTTCCTTTTTAACCGTGCGGCAAAGAGGGCAGGCGTGGATGGCCCGCATAAAGCGGGCCATGACGAAAAAGGGGCTGAGGTTTCATATCGCTATTACGCTTTTATCACCCTCCCGCGCTAGACTCGCCTCCATGAGACAGAACAACTGGACATGGGCCGCCCTGGTCCTTCTCGGCGCCGCGGCGCTGCTGCTTCTCCTGCTGAACCGCTTTCCGGGCGCGCTGGACGGCGAGAACGCGCAGATGCGCTTCGTCTACGGCGTACTCCTGCTGACGCTGGTCGGCTCCGGCGTCGTCATGGGGTGGCGGGAACGGGCGGGCGTGGCGCTGAAACAGGCGCTGGCATGGATCGCTATCGGGCTTGTGCTGGTGATCGGCTATTCCTACCGCGACGTTTTCTCGGACATCGGCAGCCGGTTGCGCTCCGAAGTCGCCCCCTCCGTTCCGGTGACGGGCGAGCCGGGCACGGCCTATCTGTCGCGCGACATGACGGGGCATTTCCATGCGGACGCGCTCGTCAACGGGACGCATGTGCGTTTCCTGGTGGATACGGGCGCGAGCGACGTGGCGCTGAGCGACGCGGATGCGCGCCGTATCGGCATCGACTTTTCCAGGCTCAGCTTCACCATCCCCTATAGCACGGCGAACGGCATCATCTACGCCGCGCGGGTCAGGCTCGACGAGGTGACGGTGGGCGGCGTCACGCTGCGCGATGTCGATGCCTCGGTGTCGCAGGGCGGGCTCGACAGCTCACTGCTCGGCATGAGCTTTCTGGGACGGCTCGGTTCCGTCGAGGTCAGGGGCGAGCGGCTGGTGCTGCGCTACTAGACACACACCGCCATTCTCCCGCCTCATTCAGGATTTCTATAGCGGATCGGGCTTGTCATCCGTTCACGCCGAAATTTCGCTATAACAAGTCATCGAGACCACCCCGCCCTCCCCGGAGATAACATGACGCTGAAGCCGCGTACCGACCTGAAGCCGAATACGCCTGAATTCGAGAACCTGCCGCTCGTCTCGCCCAACGGGTTCCGCGAATATGACGCGCGCTGGCTGTTCGAGAAGGAGATCAATCTCGTCGGCGTGCAGGCGCTGGGGCTGGGGCTCGGCACGGCGATCCACGAATTCGGCGTGCCGCCCAAGATCGCTGTCGGTCACGACTTCCGCTCCTATTCCGCCTCGATCAAGCAGGCGCTGATCATCGGCCTGATGGAAGCGGGCTGCGAGGTGCACGATATCGGCCTCGCGCTTTCACCCGTCGCCTATTTCGCGCAGTTCGCGCTCGACGTGCCCTGCGTTGCCATGGTGACGGCGAGCCACAACGAGAACGGCTGGACCGGCGTGAAGATGGGCGCGCAACGGCCGCTGACTTTCGGGCCGGACGAGATGGGGCGCCTCAAAGAGATCGTGCTCGGCGGCGAAGGCAAGGCGCGCGACGGCGGACGTTATATCCGCGTGGGCGACATGGCGGAGCGCTATATCGCCGACCTCACCGGCCGGCCGAAGATCAAGCGCAAGCTCCGCGTGGTCGCGGCCTGCGGCAACGGCACGGCGGGCGCCTTCGCGCCGAAGGTTCTCGAAGGCATCGGCGTGGAGGTGATCCCGCTCGATTGCGAACTCGACTGGACCTTCCCGCGCTACAACCCGAACCCCGAAGACATGGAAATGCTCCATGCGCTGCGCGACAAGGTGCTGGAAACGGGCGCCGATGTGGGCCTCGGCTTCGACGGCGACGGCGACCGCTGCGGCGTGGTGGACGATACGGGCGAAGAAATCTTCGCCGACAAGGTGGGCGTGATGCTGGCGCGGGACTTGTCCTCGCGGCACGCGAATGCGCAATTCGTGGTGGACGTGAAATCGACCGGGCTCTTCCTCACCGATCCCGTGCTGATCGCGAACGGTGCGAAGACCGACTACTGGAAGACCGGGCACTCCTATATCAAGCGGCGCGCGCATGAACTGAACGCGCTGGTCGGCTTCGAGAAGTCCGGCCACTACTTCTTCAATCCGCCGATCGGGCGCGGCTATGACGACGGGCTCGTCTCGGCCATCGCGATCTGCGACATGCTGGACCGCAATTCGGACAAGAAGATGTCCGATCTGCGCGAGGCGCTGCCGAAGACATGGGGCTCGCCCACCATGTCGCCCTATTGCCCGGACGAGAAGAAATACGAAGTCGTGGAGCGGATCGTGCGGCTCTTCGAGGAGATGGAGACGAAGGGCGAGACGCTTATCGGCCAGAAGATCCGCGACATCGTGACGGTGAACGGCGTGCGCGTGACGGTGGCGGACGGGACCTGGGGCCTTGTGCGCGCCTCATCGAACAAGCCGGGGCTCGTGGTCGTGGTGGAAAGCCCGGCATCGGAAGCGAACATGCGGGCCATGTTCGCGGAAGTGGACAAGCACCTTTCGGCGCAGCCCGAAGTGGGCGAGTACGACCAGAAGATTTGAGAGGGCTGCCGCTCAAACTTTCCGGATCGGTCCGGGGTACTGCGCCACGAGGGGGTCGGCCGTCAGCAACACGATGCCCTCCTCCAGCGCCTGCGCGACCAGCATCCGGTCGAAGGGGTCCTTGTGAAGCGGCGGCAAATCGCCCGCCGCAAGCGCATGACCGCTTGCGATCGGCAATTCCTCATATCCGTTGTCAATGAGGCCACGGTGCAGGAGACGCGGATCGGCCTGAAAATCGTCCCGCCCCAGCGAACGCTTGATGGCGATTTCCCACAGGTTCGCCGGGCTGAAGAGAAGAAGGTTCTCCGTGTCCTCGATGAGCGTGCGCGCTGTGCGCGGCAGCTTCCCCGGCAGACCGGCGGCCCAGAGAAGAATATGCGTGTCTAGAAGGAGCTTCACGCGTCCTCCCCGAACAGTGCCTCGATCTCGGCCTTGCCCATCTTGTCGAAATCGGCTGGCACCTTGAGCGCGCCCGCCAGAAATCCGGTGCGGCGCACCTCACCCGGCGCAGGTGCCTCAAGCGCCGTCACCTTGACGAGCGGCTTTCCCGCTTTCGCGATGATGAAGCTCTCGCCTTTCGCCGCCTTTTCGATCAGGCGGGAAAGGTGCGTCTTCGCTTCATGGATATTGAAGGTACGCATCGCCTACATCCAAATTAGTTTAGTTTATTAAACTTAGTTTAATTGGGCATGGATTTCAAGTCCGGCTTTCGTCCGGACCGGAAGAAGGCTTTACTCCCCTGCCCTCCCATTGCCGAAACCGGAAACGATGGAAACGCCCAACGAAAACCTGATCGACGCCGTCGATGCGCTTCTGCCCGCGCTGTTGCAGGGAATGGATGCCGTGTCGTTCATTGCGCGGCATATGCATCCGCCGCTTCTGGCGAACCTTGTCGAGCAGATGGAACCGGTGGCGGCGAAGCTGAAGGCTTCGCGGGCCGCGTTCGATGCAGCGCAATGGCCGGAGCATCTGTGCGCGTTTCGCGACCATGTGCGCGAGGCGGCGGACGAGACCGAAGCGACATTCGAAGGATTGCGCGCGGCGGCGGATGACGGGACGGCGCCGGGCGGGCCGGTCTTCGCGGCCTATCGCGCGATGCGGCACGGGCCGCGCGCGATGGAGGCGCTTTATCCGGTGAGCGCGATGCTGCCGCCGGTGAGCCGCTTCTTCCTCGAGGACGGCGCACAGAACGACGCGGCGCTTGTCGAACATCTGGCGGCGGGCGTGGCGAGGGAAGGGACCGGCATCCATCATTTCGGCAACGAGAAGGGACAGCGCGGCGGCTTCTCGCTCTATGTGCCGGAGACATATGACGCCGACCGCCCTCACCCGCTGATTGTCGCCTGTCATGGCGGCAGCGGGCACGGGCGCGGTTTTCTGTGGACATGGCTCAGGGCCGCGCGCTCTCGCGGCGCGATCCTGATGAGCCCGACATCGCTCGACGCGACATGGTCTCTCATGGAGCCGGAGCAGGACCGGGCCTCGCTTGCGCGGATGATGGCGCATGCGGGCGAGCGCTGGAACATCGATACCGGCCGCATCTTGCTCACCGGCATGAGCGACGGCGGCACCTTCACCTATCTTGCGGGGCTTGCGGGCGGACCCTTCACGCATCTCGCGCCTGTCTCGTCCGCGTGGCATCCGATGCTTCTCGGCATGGCGGACCCGGCCCGGCTTCAGGGCCTTCCCGTCTACATCACGCATGGCGCGCTCGACTGGATGTTCGCCGCCGACATGGCGCGGCTCGCCTATTCTGAGCTTTCGGCGGCGGGCGCGAATGTGACTTATCGCGAGATCGCCGACCTCTCCCACACCTATCCGGTGGAAGAAAACGCCCGCATCATGGACTGGTTCCTCGCCTGAGGGTCAGCCGAGGAAGAGCCGGTAGAACATCTGGACCGAGGTGAGCGCGAGGAAGGCCGCGAAGGCGCGGATGAGCGCCTTGTGGCTGATCGCATGCGCGATGGCGGCGCCCCAGGGCGCGGCCAACACCGAGAGCGGCGCGATGAGCGCGATCCCGATCAGGTTCACGTAACCGAAGCTGAAAGGCGGCAGGAGCGGATCGTTCCAGCCCGCAAGCACGAAGCCGATGACGGCGGGAACGGCGATCAGCACGCCGAGACCCGACGACGTCGCGACCGCTTCGCGCGGGTTCTTGCCGTAAAGCGTCATGAAGCTGACCGCGAAGGTGCCGCCGCCGATGCCCATGAGCGCGGAGAGCGTGCCGATGATGCCGGCAACGGAATATTGCACGGGCCTGCCCGGCAATTGCGTGCCGAGGCGCCAGCTCTCCTTGCCGAAGGCGAGATTGGCGGCGACGAGCAGCGCGATGGAGGCAAAGACGCCGGTCAGGGCATCGCCGCTCACATAGGCCGCGACGACCGTTCCGGCCGCGACGCCCAGAAGAATGGGGAGCGCCCAGCTTTTCAGCATCGGCCAGTCGACCGCGCCTTTTTTCGCGTGGGCGCGAACGGAGCGGATCGAGGTCAGCACGATGGTGCCGAGCGAGGTGCCGACGGCGAGATGCATGCGCACGGCCTCGTCGATGCCGAGCAACGTGAAGACATGATAGAGGACCGGCACGATGACGATGCCGCCGCCGACGCCGAGAAGGCCCGCGAGGACGCCCGCGACAAGGCCGGTGACGACGAGCCCGGCCGCGAAAGGCGCGAGTTCCATGAGCGACATGGCTTCGATGTTCATGCGTCGGTTCTTTATCTATTGAGCCGCGGCGAGTGCCGGGTCTTTTCTGGATTCGGGGGCGGGTCCGGATCGCGAGACCATGTCCATGGCTTCGCGGACGACATTTTCGTTTGCGCCGGGACGCGGCGCGTTCTCGGAGATGTGGCGGCGGAAGGCGCGCGCGCCGGGGCATCCCTGGAAGAGGCCCAGTATATGCCGCGTCATGGCATGGAGATGCGTTCCCTGCGCCAATTCTCTTTGCACATAAGGCAGGAAGGCTTCAAGCACCTCGTGGCGGCTGGGTATCTCGCGGTCATCGCCGTAGAAGCGGCGGTCGGCTTCGGCAAGGATATACGGGTGCTGATAGGCGGCGCGGCCGAGCATGACACCATCGACATGAGTGAGATGCGCCTCCGCCTCATCGAGCGTCGCGATGCCGCCATTGACGAGGATTTCGGTGTCGGGCATCGCCTCTTTCAGCCGGTAGACCAGCGGATAGTCGAGCGGCGGCACGTCGCGGTTTTCCTTCGGCGACAGACCTTCGAGCCAGGCCTTGCGGGCATGGACGATGAGCGTTTCGCAACCGGCCTCGCGAACCGCCCGCGCCATGGCGGGAAGCGCCTCTTCGGGGTCCTGGTCGTCGACGCCGATGCGGCATTTCACGGTGACGGGGATCGCGACCGCACCGCGCATCGCCCCGACGCAGCGTGCGACAAGGGCAGGCTCGAGCATGAGGCAGGCGCCGAAGCGGCCGGACTGAACGCGGTCCGAGGGACAGCCGACATTGAGGTTCACTTCGTCGTAACCGAAACCCGCCGCGATGCGGGCCGCCTCGGCAAGATCGGCGGGCTCGGAGCCGCCAAGCTGGACGGCAACGGGATGTTCCGACGCATCGAAACCGAGCAGCCGAGCGCGATCCCCATGCAGCACTGCACCGGTCGTCACCATCTCCGTGTAGAGAAGCGCGCGGCGCGTGATGAGACGCAGGAAGTACCGGTCATGCCGGTCCGTCCAGTCCATCATGGGGGCGACGGCGATTTTGTTTTTCAGCGTATTCAACAGTTTATCGGGCTCTGATTGGGCTTCAAGAGGCCTAGTTTACGCTGTTGTACCTCCCGATGCGCCCGGTGGCACACGGAAAATTTCCGGGCCAGCTCTGGCAATTTTCGAAAGACCTTTTCCCGGAACAAGACGTCTGCCCGTTCGCAGAAGTGAGGTGCCGGAAAGACATGGGGCGGCGGAACGGCAATACCCATGTAGCCGCACACGGCTCGTATCTCAGGGGTAGAGTCGATGCGCCTGGAGACCGTTGTTGCGCCAGAAGAGGGCATAGGCCGATTTCTCGACCCGCTCGAGCAACAGGACATCGCCGTCGGCGTCCGGATGCGCTTCCTTGCCGGCGTAGATCGGGGTTTCGGAAAATGGCTCAAGCCGCCATGCCTCGACCTGCCGCAGATAGGAAGCAGGTATGCCCAATGTTTGGGCCACGCGATCCTCGTCGAGAATTGACAGCCACGTACCGGCCCGGCAGATCGCGAGTGCGCGCGCTTCGCCGCCGACATCGGAAACAGGTACCATGAAGTCGATCGCGCCATCTTCGTCCATGTCGCCCTCAAGCCATCGCGGCAGAAGCCAGGCTTCGAGACGCCAGACAGCCGGCAGACCGCAGGCCCGCATCCTCTCTTCCTCCTCGGGCAGATAGACGGAAGCGGCCGCGAAGGCCTCCGCCTCGATTTCGTCGGGCGTCATCGGATAGACGAGGCAAACCACGAAACGCAGATAGACCATGCGGGCAAGGCTGCCGGGCTCCAGATCGGCCAGACCGAAATCCAGCAGCTTCAGCCAGCCGAAGCCGCTGCCCTCCCCGTCGTTCAGAGCGATGGTGAAAAGTCTTTCGCGCTGAGGCGCGTTCACGTCGCCACGATTGGGACCGCTGTTGTCTGCGTTCCTGAAATGCCAGCCATAGAGATGCCGCGGGTTGATCCTTCCCCGCGCGGGCGGCGTTTCACCCGCAAGGTCGTGTCCTTCCTTGTCGAGCAAATGCAGCCGCCAGCCGCTCCGTTCGCGCGCCAGCATGAACGTCCAGCCGCGATCCGTTTCGAGCGTGAAAGAGCGGTCGCCCGAGACCTCTCCATCGAAACTTTCCGCCCGCTGCGTCTGCGTCCCCTCGCAGAGGAGAGCACTCGCTTCGCCGGTACCGGGTGCAAAGGCCATGCAACAGGCAACGGACAGGATGCAGAACGCAAATCTCAATTCATTCCCCGACCGGCGCGGTCAGGGCGAGACCGGCCTTGCCTGCCGGCTCCGCCTCGGCGGCGCGCATGGTGCTGAGCTGGTCGTAGCGAAGGTACAAAGCGCCGCCCATAGCGCCCGTCACACCGAGAAAGACCAGAAACACCTTCGCCATTGCCCGCGTATCGAGACGCCAGACGAGGATGCCGGAAGCGACAGCGAAAACCGCCGCCACCAGAAGGCCGTATCCGAGCGCCTCAGCGGGGCCCGCCAGACCCGAACTCTCGGGAACGAGAAAGGCGGCGGCGAAGGCCGTTCCCATGACCAGTCCCAGAAGGGCGGCACAGAGAACGATTGCCGCGGTGAGGATCGCATGCATGTCCTCTCCCCCGCTATGGCCGTTCGACCAGCTCGACACGGCGGTTCTTCGTTCGCCCCCCCTCGGACGAATTCGAGAACACCGGCACCAGCGGCCCGACGCCGTGGCCTTCGAGACGCGACGATTTTATGCCGTACCGATCGACAAGCTCCCGGGCAACCGCCGCCGCGCGGCGCTCGGAAAGCGATTTGTTGTAGGCGAAGGCGCCGGTCGCGTCAGTGTGGCCGACGACATAGAAGTTCATCGAGGCGCGGGCCTTCAGGAATTTGGCGATTTCTTCGAGAGCCGGCTTCGACGCAGGCGTGAGTGTCGCCTTGTCGTGGTCGAAGAACAGTCCGTCCAGCGTTACACGGCCGAACTCGTCAATATCGTTGCCCATCGCTTCGGCATTCACCGTGACAAGTCCGGTTTTCACCTCGTTGACTTCGATCACGTCCACCATGATAGCCGCGATGTCCTTCGAATACTGCGCAACCGCAATCGCGACATAGATGACCCCGGCGGCGCGCTCCCGGCGTGCCGCCATGAAGCCCGAGCCACCGCTCGTCGACGAGCCCGCGAGCAACCGCGTTGTGCCAGGCGGAAGTTCGTTTCGGCGATATTGCACCTCCAACCAGGAACGACTGCCGATTGCCGGCGCGCGGCTGGATTGTGGAAAGAGGCCTTGCGCAATGAACTCGAAGCCTTGTTCTTCCAACGCTCTCTTGTAGTTGGCGTAGACTTCGGTGTGCGTCTTCTCGCCTTCCAGTTCGTAATAGATGCGCGTCAGGCGGCCTTCGGCTTCGGTCCATTCGTCGATCTGCCGGTAGCCGGTGATCGGGCCCGTCGCGATCGCGTAGGGATTGAATGCCTGGGTGTCGTGCCACTTGATGAGAGAGCCCGGATAGCGCGACACCGCCGGGTGATCCTGCGCGCCGGCTGTGTCGCCTGGCTGCGACACGCCTGCCGCCGGCCGGCCGGGACTTTCAACCAGTTCGACCGTCTCTCCGCGCGCCTCGGCGGCCTTGACGCAGGCCGCATCGCCCATCGCACAGCGGACGGCGCGGCGAGATTCCTGATCCACCTTGCGCTGCAGTTCGCTTTCAACCGCCCGCTGCGCCGTGCCGAGAAGACTGTCGGTGAAATCGAGCGCGACAGCCGGCACGCTCAACCCTGCGAGATACAAGACCGCGGCGGCGATCGATACAGCAAATCTTCTCATTGGTTTTCCCCCGGATGTTCCGAACCCGCGCGATGTGCGCGACTTGTGGCAAAGATATCTGTCAGCGGCGCGGATCGAACCACAACGCGGCGATCTTCTCGCCCTCGTCTACAAGTTCGACGTTGTAGGTGAGCGACCATTCCCGGAGGCCGCGTGCGACAATGTCGCCGGCATGCGCCTGCCCGTTCATCGCGATGGGCAGAGCGTCGAGCGAGATGCCTGCCGGCATCATTGCCTGCAATTGTTCGGCGTCCGGCACGTCGCTGCCGCCCGACATGGCGCGCGCCATCGCGAGCGCATCGGCAATGGACATCGAACTAACAGGTCCGTTGGCATGCGCGGCGGGCGCCTGAGATACGGGTCCCCGCCCGATCAGATGGACCGAGCGCCGCGGCCAGCTCATGTGCCCGGCAGCGTATCCGGACGGTATTTCGACTTCCTCGATATTCGAACAGGCATCAAGAACCACAGAGACCATGTAGTCGACATTCAGCCCTTCGTATGTACCGGTATTGTCCGATACGCGCTGTTGAGCGTGTTCGGCAACCTTGCGCGTCGCCGGGTCGCCGCCATGAAATGCCTGCCCGGCAAACGTGACCATTTCGATCATGGTCGCAATCGAACTGTCGAAGCTCTGACCGGCGGCGCGATTAACTGCTTCGACGACGGCCCAGGAGACAACGCCTCCGACACCGGCCGCAATTCGCGGTGCATGCTGGAAGATCGGTGCGAGAACGGCGTTCAGCAGGCCGGTTCCGGAATTCATGTTGCCGACGGCGTCGACCGCCTGACGCATGTTGAAGGTGCCATCGCCGAAACTTGCTTCGCTGCCATTGTTGAAACCCTCAGGCACGGGCGGGGGACCGAATGTACTCCAGTCGACGGGGCCGCTGTCGCCATGCACGATCATTCCCCAGTTCCGGTTCATTTCGCGGTACATCTCGCTGGCGGCATTCTCGAATTGGGCACAGGCATTCTCGAAGTCCGAGGGGTCGATGTCCGAGGCGCGCGGATAGGCAACGAAGTGGAGCGGCGCGATGTGGCCCGCCGTGGTGTATTCCATCCGCAGCATGCCCTTACCGCTGCTGATCTCGGCCATGCCGCCGTCGGCGCAGAAGGTTTCGCCCGGCGCCCATTCGCGCACATCGCCGTGCAGATAGAGCGCGGCTTGCGCGGTTTCCTGATTGACGACCAATCGACTCAGTTGTTCGCCCGCCATGAACGGACCGTTGCCCGTCCAGACCTGCATCGCGACCTGACGGAAATCCGACATGCCGTATTCGTTGGGATTGCAGAGGTCCGGGCCAGGAACCACCCTGGTCAGAAACACGGAGGCGCGCGCCATGAAATCCGCGTCGACACCCTTCGACACGCCGAAGTCACGGTCGCCGATGGCGTCGAGCTGAAGCGTGGAGGCCCGCACCGGGTAAACCCAGGTGCCCTTCTGGACCTGCAGGCCACCCATCCCGGCAACCGGCGGCATCGCGCCGCCCGCGCCGGCCTCTTCCATCATCTGACGGATCATGGCCTCCGGGTCGCCTGCCTGCGCGAGGGCTGGGGCATTGAAATGCGCCATGCAGGACAACCCGAAGGCCAGGAGCGCGAAAATGCGAAGCGATGAAGACATGCCGTTCTCCGATGCCGCCTAATCGAGGCGCGGCATCTTGCCCATTTCATCGCTGATGATCCGCAGCGCGTCCTGGTCGCGCGTGGCGAGTTTGCTCATCGCGGTCGCCAGACGCATCTGTGCCTTTTGCATATCCTGCGCGTGCGCGGCCAGGGCCATCGCCTTCTTCGCCTCGCTCATGCCTTCCAGCGACTTGCTTGCCTCTTCCATGTTTTTCTGCGCGTCGGCGATCAGATGCGCGACCCCGCGGGCGTCTTCCTCGCTGTTCACCTGTTCGACCGCATCCGCAATACGGTTCATCTCGTCGACAAAGGTCTCGGCCTGCGTGCCGCCGCTGTCGCCGCAGCCCGCCAATGCCAAACTGCCGGCCATCAGCATAAGCGTGGCAAAATGCCTGATTTTCATGTGAATCTTCCCCCTCAGCGTTGCTGCCGAAAGGTGGCCTTCCCGGAAAAGTCTCTCAACCCGGTCACATGGCCTAGTTAATTGCCGGCGCGGGATGTGACTATTCTTGGTAAAATGCAAAGCGCGGAACGCCGCGCGGCATTTTTCGAGGGGGCAGATAACTCAATGCGCGCCTTGTTGACGACGGTTCTGTGCGCGGCCGGCATTGCGATGACGGCAACCGTCGCGGGGTGTAGGGACGAGAACGGCACCGGGATCTATTCGGGCTATTACCGGCAAGGCTTCGAGCAGAGCGATTTCTACACGCTCGAGGGCGATGGCCCGTGGTGGGTCGATACCGGCGAGATCGAATGGGACACCTTTATGGCGCACATGGTGCCCGCGCCGGGCCGGGGAACTACCGTGACACTGCGCATGACGGTCGAAGGCGACCTGCAGACGGGCGGTGGCTACGGTCATGCCGGCCGCTATGACAAACGCCTCTTCGTGACACGTGTCGTCGCGATCAAACCCATTGCGGCCGAGCGGTATGATGCCGCCATTGCCGAATTTCAAGCATCTTCGGCAACGGACTGAAGCGGTGCCTGCGGGGGGGACCCATGCTCAATGTCATCATCGCCGACGACCATCCGATTTTCCGGGCAGGTATCCGGACGACGGTAGCCGACATATTCGGCGAGGTGGCACTGCGCGAGGCCGGAGATATGGTCGCGTTGCGGAAACATCTCGCCGACGCAAGCGCCGACCTTCTCGTTCTGGATGTATTCTTTCCGGGGCTCGAGCCCGAGGCCGATGTCAAACAGCTGCGGCGCGACCATCCGCTGATGGCAATCCTTATTGTTTCGATGCTGACGGAAAAAGGCGCCATCGAACGCCTGTTGCGGGCCGGCGCAAACGGCTTCGTCGGAAAGTCGTCGGAACCGGACAGTCTTGCCAAAGGGCTGAATGAAGTGATGGCGGGAGACCGTCCGGTTTACCTGCCGCGCCCCGGTCGGGGGCGGCGGATTGCGTCCGCCGACAATCCCGTCGCGGCGCTGCCGCCCCGTCAGATTCAGATATTGCGTCTTATTTGCCTCGGGCTTTCCAACAAGGAGATCGCCGCAGAACTGAATCTTTCCGTTTCCACCGTGCGCCACCACGTATCGGCGCTGCTGCAGAAACTCAAAGTCGCCAATCGCGCTTCCGCGGCCAGCTATGGCGTGGCGCAGGGCGTGCTTGCGTCAACCGAGCACGCTGAGAATGGCTGAACGAAGCTGGGCCGGCCGCACCGGCTTGTGAAGCAGCACGAGATGTTCCCGCAAGACGCGCGCGCGCATTTCCGGGGTCGAGCTTCCCGAAATGACCAGGGCGGGCACGGGGCCGTGTGCCGCGCGCAGCTCGGCGATCGTGTCGAGGCCGGAGCGGCCGCCGCCAAGATCGTAGTCCGACACGATGAGATCGGGCGGCCGGAGCTCCTCCAGCTTCATGGCCTCAATGCCGGCGCATGTTTCGACTTGCCACCCCCATTTGCCGAGAAGCGCCGCCACTGCCTCGCAGACGGCGCGGTCGTCGTCGACCACCAGCGCACGGCCGGGCGCGATCACGGCGGGTTCGACTTCTCCTGCAGGTTTCCCGGTATCGGCGGAGACCGCCCGCTCGAAAGGACCGACCGAAAAGGTCGTGCCGCCACCCGGCCGCGAATGCAGCGCGACATCGACCCCCAGCACCTCCGACATGCGCCGGACGATCGCCAGCCCGAGACCGAGCCCGTCGACCGTATCGACTGCGGCGGCGCTGCGTGCGAACTCCTCGAATATGCGCGCCTGTTCCGACGGCGCGATGCCGCGGCCTGTATCGCTGACGTCGAAGTAAATACCTTGCTCTTCGTCGCGCACCCGAACATGAACATCGGTTCCCTGCGCGTGCTTGATCGCATTGGAGACTAGGTTCTGCAGAATCCGCCGGACGATCAAGGGATCGGTGCGAATGATTGTGTCGGCGGGTTCGTACGACAACCGGACACCGGCCACACGCGCCGCGAGCGAGAACTCCGCGCATATGTCCTCGACCGGATATGCGGCGGCAAACCGGGAAATTTCCGGTCTCGTCTGCCCGGTGTCGAGCAAGGTGACATCCAGAAGAGAACTGAAAAGCTTCGACAGGGCGTCGACCGATTGTTCGATGCGCGTCACGATTTCGCGCGCGCGCGCCGGCAGCGTGTCCTTCGACAGAGCCGCCAGAAAAAGACCCATCGAATGAACCGGCTGGCGTAGATCGTGACTGGCCTGGGCGAAAAAGAGCGACTTGGCTTCGTTTGCCGCGTCGGCCTCCGCGCGGGCGTCTTTCAGCAGTTCCGCCTGCGCTTCAAGCTGATGCGCCAGTTCCAATTTTTCCCATTGCAGCCGGAAACCGCGGCGCGTGAAAGAGCGTAGCACCCAGCCAAGCGCCAGCATCAACATCATGAAGACGAGAAGCATTGCACCCGGGATTGCGCCTTTCTCATCGGCATTCTCGGCCAGCAACCGCGCGACCTGGGCCAGCACGATGATCGATAACGTGGCGGCAAGCATCGGAAAATGCATGTTGTGCGTGCCAACACCCGTCAGCACCGCACCGCCGATGATGAAACCGATGAACAATTGCAGGTCGGGATCGCCGGCCGGAAAGAAGAAAAAGCCGAGGAACCCCCAGCTCATCGCCAGAAGAATTGCCGATATATCAAAGGCAAGCGGCAGATGACCGAGCGGCGCGTCGGCGGCGGCAAGCGCCGAGCCGCGAAAGCAGATCGCTCCCTGCCAGAGGGCGAAGAGGACCATCCACAAGGCCCAGGCCGCAATCAGCGGTGCCGGAAAGTGAACTCGAAGCGAAAAGGACAGGAGCGCGGCGGAAAGGATGTGCATCGGCCAGACGAACCGTCCTAGCCACAATATCAACGCGTCGCTCTGATAGCGCAGATAGTCTGCGCCGGCGTCCTGTGCCATGCCGATGCTGCCCCCGTTCCAACTCCGGCAGCATAGCAGGTGAGGGCCGATGCGTCACAGGCCCGCATCTGCGACACCCAATCGTCAAGCTGCGCGTCCCGATCGGATAGAGTTCTCTGACGAAAGATTGGCGGATATTGCATTCACTTTGCCAATCGGCTTCGACTTACCGGAATTTTCTCGACCGGTTTCCGCACACGCAGAGCACACGACAGCTTTTATGCCATTGAAGAAAAAGATGAATCGCTCAAATCCATCATAGGGGCGACGGCGATTGTTTTTGTCTGCGTGTTCAACGGCTGGCCCGGACCTCGGGAGTATTCAAGCGGCCAAGTTTACGCCGTTGTACCCTGCAATTCGCTCGCAAGCATACAAAGAATTCCGGGGCGGAGGGGTATCGCCGGCAGGCGATATTCTTGAGCGACCGGCATGAAAGGGCCCGTCATCCGCACAGACTCACAATAACGCCTTGTCGCGCCAAGCCTGCCAGGACAGGTAATGATCGCGCAGCGTTTCCTCGACCGGCCTGTAACCGATACCCAGCTCCTCGATGCTGCGGCGATTATCTGCCGTGAAGCGAATGCCGAGATGGTTGCGAATATACGCCTGGGTCAGACCGAAGAAGGGCCCGAGAATACGTATCGTCCAGTTCGGAACCCGGCGCCGCGGCAGCAACCATGGACGCCGGTGATGCGGACGAACGATCCTGGCCATGTCCCCAAGCGAGATCATTTCCCTTTCGGCAAGGATGTAGCGCCCCTTCGCGTTTTCGTTGATTGCGGCGCGCAGATGCGCGAGCGCGACGTCGCGAACGTCCACATAGGTGAAGGCAAAATCGGGGGCGCCGTAGAAGAAATAGCCGCTCAGCAACTCATCGAGCAGAAAGAGGCTCCCTGAATCGGATGAAGGCGTGAGCGATGGTCCGAGGATCAGGCCTGGATTGATGGCCACCATTTTCCATCGGCTCTGACGTTCGCAGATCGCCCAGGCCTCTCGCTCCGCCATCACTTTCGAGTAGTGATAGGGATTGTTCTCCACCGTGCTGGTCGTATTGAAGAAGCGCTCCTGCACGACGCCGCCTTGCAAGGCCGGAACGTCGATATAATCGCCGAAAATCGCGCCGACCGTAGATGTGAGCACGACCTTGCGCACCGTTTCGCAGGCGTTGACGGCAGCAAGCACATTGCGCGTGCCCTCCAGCGCCGGCTCCAGCAGATCGCGGCGCCCATCCCCGATCTGTTCAGGGAAGAGAAATGGCGAGGCTACGTGAAACACGACATCGCAGCCCTCGACAGCGGCGTCGAACGATCCCTGTTTCATCAGATCGGCCTGAAAAAGCCGGAGCCGGTCCGGATAGCGTGCCTCTAGCGCGTTCAGACTAACGAGTTTCGCGGCGCTCGACAGACTGCGGACAGTGGTATGGACGCTGTAGCCTTCCCTCAGCAGCAATTCGACGAGATGACCGGCAACATAACCGCTGCCGCCTGTGACCAAAGCCTTTTTCATGTCGTCTACTCAGTTCCCGTGAGCGGTTCCGGCGTTTCTCATCGACATCAGCTTCGCTCTCTGTTCGCGAAAATCCTTTCCCAGAATTGCGACGACGAGCCGCTTCGGAAGGACGGTTCCAAGTTTCGCCAGGAAGCTCGTCGGAAACGGGAACGAGTAATCCCAACGTCCGGCGCGTATTGCCCTGAGTATACGCGCGGCCGCCTCCTCCTCCGAAAGTTCAAACGGCGCAGGCATGCCGTCCCCTACTGTCGCATCCGTCGCGATGAAGCCCGGATAGATCGAAACGAATTCTATCCCGTCGTCTGCGAACTCGACGCGGCATGTATCGACGAGAAGCCGTAGCGCACCCTTGGCGGCCGAATACGGCCCCTGCAACGGAACGCCGAGCAGCCCCGCCAGCGAATTCGTGTGTGCGATGACACCGCCCTTCTGCGCGACCATCTGCCCGATGACCGGAAAGAGATAGTTCACGACCGTATCGTAGTTCGATCGCATATAAGCCGTGACCTCACGCGCATTCATTTCGCGCATGTCGAGCGCGGGAGCGCCGCCGACATTGAGGACCGCAAGATCGATGCGGCCGAATGTTTCGACGGCCCGCGCGATCACCTGCGCCGCGGCATCCGGATCTTCGGCATCGGCGGCGAGTGCGAGACATTGGCCGCCGCGCCTTTCAACTTCTTCAGCCAGCGTCTCCAGCTTCTCGCGCCGGCGTGCGGTCACGATCAGATTGGCGCCCTCCTCCGCCAACTTCAACGCCATAACCCTGCCGATGCCCGAAGAAGCTCCGGCGATCAGAACGGTCTTGTTCTTGTAACTTTGCTTATGTGTCATTGGCTGCCTTTCAGATTATGACCGGTTGGAAAAACCTGCTTACAACGCCACCCGCAGGTTCGAATGCGCGATCGATGTCCGCCTCGGTCATGGCGGCACCGATAAAGATCTTGTGAGACGGATGGAAACTGGCGCCGCCTGCCGTCATTCCGTCGGCAAAGGCCGAGAGCTGCGCTCGAAATCGCAATGCCCCTCCTCATAGCGTTCTGCAGCAAGGGGCCGGGCTTCACCCCAAAGCCCCTTGCCCAGCCAGACCATGATGGCGGAAGCCAAAGCCAGCACCGGACTCAGCAGCGCCACGGACCGCACATCATCGTCGCTGACGATGAAAGATGAAGTCAGCGCTCCGAATGCCAGACCCAACAGCAGAACCGCGGGCACAAGAAGCGCGAGCCGGCCGGTCTCGTCCGCGCGGAACGCCAGAGCAAACTGGAACGGATTGAGAAACAGCCACGCAAAGCCGAAGACGGCGCAGAGGAGAGCAAACTCACTCGTTGCGCCCTAGGGCAAAAAATAAACCGTGCCGGTTGCCAGCGCTATCGCAACGCCGCCGGCACAAAGCGTGACCGCAACATTGAGACGCCTGATGAGCAGGGTCGCGGCAATGCCACCACACACCTGGATCAGGAGTGTACCGGATATGAGCATCTGTATGCTTTGCGGTTCGAGCCCGACGTCCTGCGCAACAGGCTCAAGATAAGACCAGAAAGCCCCCAGTGCCGCCATTTGGAGGAATGCAATTGCGAGCACCATGAAGTGACTCCATTGCCAGACAATCGCCCCACCCTCTTCCTTCTCGATTGGCGCCAGCTTTGGCGCAAGCCCCACAGCAAGCAAGGCCCCTGCTCCCAGCAATATCGCCAGCAGCATGAAGGCCCCTTGCCACCCCAGCGCAGGGACGACGATCTTTGCCATCGAGGCGGCAACAACCGCCTGGGCCACGGTCTGCATCACAGCAAAATTTGCAGCGGTGCGATCCGGTTCGCGCGTTCGGATAATCGTTGTGGTGGCAACCCAGATCAGTGCCCCTTCCAACAGCCCCGCCGCCGCACGCAAAACCAATATGGCGCCGTCGCCCGTGACGGCCAGCGTGGCGACATCGAGCCCCGCCACGGCGAATGCAGCCACAATGGCGACCAAGCGATGTGCGGACACCGACAGCATGGTGTCGCTGACCACCACGCCAATGCCTATCGCCACGATTTCGCCCATGGCGACGAGACCGAGACCCGGCAGCGTAATTCTGTTTGCATTAACCAGACCGCCGAGCAGGATCGGCTGAAGCCCAAGCACCAAGAGCGCCAATGAACCGATCAGAAGAGCGATGAAGACCTGGACGAAAGTCTGCTGTGGCGGCTGCCCCTGTCGCGGCATGGCTGGGTTCCCGGGTTTTGAAATGGCTCAGACAACTGTGGATGTGGAAATCCGTTTGGCGGCGCCATCCGCGATCTCAAGCGCCCGGTCGATATCGGCTTCGCTCATGGCGGCGCCGATGAACATGTTGTGGAAGGGGTGGAAATAGACGCCGCCAGCGATCATCCCGTCCGCAAAGGCGGAGCTGTTTTCGAAATCGCAATGACCCTCGTCGTCGACGATCATGATCAGCGGCATCTGCGACGGTCCGGTCTGGCTGAGATTGATGCCGCGCGCCCGGGCGATTGCGGCAAGCCCGATGCGCAGCCGGTCCCCCAGTGCAATCGTGCGTTCCAGATAATCCGTCTCGCGGATGAGGCGCAGCGTTTCCAGCGATGCGGCCATTGCGGCGCCCGCAAACCAGAAGGAGCCGGTCACATAGATTTTCGACGCGGCTTCCCTCGCCCGGTCATTGCCGAGAAGCGCCGAAATCGGATGGCCATTCGCGATCGCCTTTCCCCAGGTCGAAAGGTCCGGCTCGACGCCGAGATGCGCCCAACTGCAATTCCGTTCGATGCGGAAGCCGGCCCGGATGTCGTCGACCAGAAGGAGCGCGTCTTTCTCATCGCACAACTCACGCGCGCGGCGGGCATAAGCGGGATCGGGAAGCTCCTGATCGACGAAGACGTCATGCTTGAAGGGCGAAGCGAAGATCGCGGCGAGATCGTCTCCTGCGAGCGCCACCGCGTGCTCCAGGCTCTTTACATCATTGTACTGATAATAGATGAAGTGGGCGCGATCGTCCTCCACCGTGCCTGCGGGAATGGGCGTGCACCAGGGCGCCGCGCCATGATAGGCGCCACTCGCCATCAGCACCTTCTTGCGGCCTCGGTAGGCGCGTGCCGTCAGCAGCGCCATGCTGGAGGCGTCCGTGCCGTTCTTGCAGAACATCGCCCAGTCGGCGTGTGTCACCATGCCGGTGAAGGCTTCGGCAAGCTCCACCATGCGCGGCGTGGGGCCCGTCGCCACGTCGATTTCGGCCATCTGCCTTGCGTAGGCCGCATCGATTTCGGGATTGCAGTAACCGAACAGATTGGGGCCGTAGCCGCACATGAAATCGATGTAGCGATTTCCGTCTGCGTCCCAGAGATAAGCGCCTTCCGCACGCATGAAGAATTGCGGCGCATGCGGCGGCAAAAGCGCGACCGACTGGTGGCCATACATTCCCCCCGGGATGACCCTGGCAGCCCGCACCCTCAGCTCGCCATCGATTTTTCCGGCCATTTCCATCTCCGCTTGCTAAATGATAGTATTTACTACTATATTGATCCGAAGCCAGATGCAAGGCTTCTTTTTATGCGAACCGATGGAGGGGAAGATGCGCGACCTGACCTGCGCGGGACTGACCACGCTCGACATACTCGTCCGCCCGGTGGACGCCCTGCCCGATGCTCAGCAGCCAATGCTGGTCGATGAAATTGCGCTCGCACCCGCGGGCACGGCTTCGGGAACCGCCATGGTCGCGGCAACGCTCGGGCTCGACGTGGCGGTGATTTCCGCCGTCGGCAAGGATGTGAACGGCGATATCGTACTGCAGCTACTGGAGCAGACCGGCATCGACTGCGGGCAGGTTGCGCGCCTTGGCGAACTGCCGACATCGACCAGCGTTCTGACCATCCGCTCCGACGGGGAGCGGCCCGTCTTTCACATGCTGGGGGCGAGCATATTGACCGCGCTCAGCCCCGCCGCCATCGAGGTGGCCCGGCGTTCGCGCTTCTTCCATTTCGGCGGTGTGGGATTTCCGAACCTGTCATCGCCGGAAGCTTTCGCCGCGGTCGCGGAGATTCGCGCGGGCGGTACCTATATCACTTGCGATCTCATTGCCCCCCAACCGCAGACGATTGAAACGCTGCGTGTTCTGCTGCCCCATGTCGATTGCTTCATGCCGAGCGAGGCGGAGGTGCGCGTTCTGCTCGGCGATGCAATGCCCGAACAGGCGCTTGAGACGTTCATCGGCATGGGCGCCGCTTCCTGCATCATCAAGCGCGGCAGCGCCGGCAGCATCGGATGGCACGACGGCGAAATCCACGAGGTCGCGGCGAAAACGATTACCCCGGTCGACACGACGAGCTGCGGCGACTCTTATTGCGCGGGGTTCATCAGCGGCCTCTTGCGAGGTTCCTCATTCCTCGATTCCATGGCGACGGCGACGGAAACCGCAGCCCAGGTCGCGCAAGGACTGGGAACGCTCGGCAAGCTGGAAAAAAGGGTGGCGTGAAATGACCATGAATGAAGAAACACTTCGTCAAGGCCTTGTGACTGTGATGCGGGAGATGGACGCCTCCGGCCTCAACCATGGAACGGCGGGCAATGCCTCCGCGCGGCTCGGCGAACATTTCCTTGTTACGCCATCGGGTATTCCCGCTGGCCAGCTCACGCCCGACTCCATTGTTGAGATCGATCTTTCGGGCAAGTATGAAGGCAGCTTCAGACCGACCAGCGAATGGCGCATGCACGCCGGGCTGCTGGCCGGACGGCCGGATGTCAACGCCGTGGTGCATTGCCACTCGCAATATGCGACTACGCTTGCCTGCGCCAACAAGCCCATTCCGCCGCTGCATTACATGACGGCGGTGAGCGGCGGCGCCGAAATCCTCGTGGCGCCTTATGCTCTCTTCGGCTCGGCGGAACTTGCGGATGCGGTCATTGCAACACTCAAGGGCCGCCGCGCCTGCCTCATGGCCAATCACGGACAGATCGCCCTGGGGCGCTCGCTGCCCGAAGCCCTGATGATCGCGCGCGAGGTGGAAGTGCAGGCGTCGTTCTACTACGGCACTCTCGCCATAGGCGGTCCCACCCTTCTGTCCAGCGAACAGATGGAAGCCGTGGTTGGCGCCTTTCTTTCCTATGGCCAAAAACCGGTGAAGCCGGACTAACGCATCTGCCTATGGGGTCAGAACGGCGCGAATTGCTTCCGCCGTGCGGCCGATGATGCGCTCGCGATCGCATTCGTCCGTTTCCAGGAGCATTTCGACGCTGGCATAGCCAATTTCGCTCGCCAGCCGGAACCGGTCGTAGATTTCCGCCCGGTCGGCGTTGCGGTCGATCTCGAGGTAGCGTTCGGTCATCTGTGCCGCAACGTGGCTATGGGAGGAAAGGCGGATTTCCCTCAATGCGGGAATTGCCCGCAGCGAAACCATGAGCGCATAACCGCCTTTGAAACCTTCGGTCACTTTCAGCGTTCCGCGCACCAGGGATCGCGTTTCCTCCAACGCACGTTCGCCCGTCCATCCCTCACGCGAGAGCAGTTCTCCCACAATGGCATTCTGCGCATCCATAAGCTGGCGCCCCAGAACCGCAAGGATGCTGTGCTTGTTCTCGAAGTAGCGGTAGAAAGCAGGCGGTGTAAGACCGGCGCGGTCGACAATCGCGTTCGAGTTGAGCGCCTCAAACCCATCTTCGGCGATGATCTCCTGTGCCGCCCGAAGCAGACTGCGATAAGTCTCCTTCGCCCGCTTCTGCGTGGGTTCCACAAGCGGCGTGGTATAGACGGCTGAACTCTTCATGCCATTGAATCTAAAGGACTGCCGATGTCTCGCAAAGCGGGATAATCGCGAAATGACGCGCCAGGTTCAAGCTGCAAAGGGTTCAGTGGCTTCACTGAGAACCGGGTGAAAGCCGCTCCAAAATCAGTCCGCCGGAGGCAGCCGGGATCACCGCCCTCCAGGGCGCAGCACCGTTCGAGGCCTGCGATCACGCGGCCGTGATTGGCCGTGCGCGCGCCGTTGAATATCGTGAAACCAAGTGATTTTCCAAAGACCTCCATATCCGTCATGTTCATCCTCGTGAGCTACGGGATATCCGCGGGCCCCCCCCTACCCGGTTCCCGATGGCCGCATTGTTTTGTGGCGTCAATCCCAATCATCAAAGTCAAATCGGAGACCGAATATGTCTAAAGTCACCTTCACGAACTCGCTTGCCGCGGCCGGCGCCATTGCAACGGCGCTGACGCTTGCGAGTTTCTCTGCCCCGGCGCAGGCCGAGGACGCGTCGATGGAAAAGTGCTACGGCGTTGCGCTGGCCGGCAAGAATGACTGCGCCGCGGGCCCCGGCACGACCTGTGCGGGCACGTCCACGCTCGACTATCAGGGCAATGCCTGGAGCCTCGTGCCGGCCGGTACCTGCGCCAGCATCGAAACGCCCCATGGCAACGGCAGCCTGAGCGAGAAGTCGACGCAGCTCCCGTCGTAATACCGATCGCGCAGACCAGGTCCGATTCCGGCAATCGCCGGAATCGGATTTCTGCCGCCGCGCCTTTCTGTCCTTGTGCCGAACCCGGCGGCCGAGGTCATTGCACTGCAATCCCCGGGCTTTCCGGCAAAATCATTGTCCATCACGGAGGCTCAAAATGGGCGAGCTCTTTCAGAAGGCCAGCCGCCTTACTCTCCTGGCACATTCCACCCTTGCGCGCATTCCGGACTGGACCTACGCCTCATTGATGCGGGTCGCGGTGTTCTTTGTCTTCTTCCTGTCGGCGAGAACCAAGGTCGACGGATTCATGACGCTGAAGAGCAGCACCTTCTATCTCTTCCAGCACGAATACGCGCTGCCCCTCATTCCTTCCGCCTGGGCCGCCTATATGGCGACCTATGCCGAGCACCTCTTCTCGGTTCTCGTGCTGGTGGGTCTTGCCACGCGGCTGAGCGCCCTCGCGCTTCTCGCCATGACTCTGGTCATCCAGATCTTTGTCTATCCCGAGGCCTATGTCGTTCACATGAGCTGGGCGGCGATGCTGCTTTACCTCGTTTCGAAGGGCGGCGGCCTGCTGTCGGCGGACACGGCGATCGCGCGAACGCTGGGCCAAAGCAAGTAAGTCTGAGTGAGATCGGCGAAACGAACGCGGCCTCGCTGTCGCGTTCGTTTCGCCGCAGAGACGTGAACATCCAAACCAACAAAAGGGAGAAACACATGAAGGCCATTCTCGCTACCGGTACGGTTCTCTTCGCTCTCACCGCGGCGTCCGCTTCGATGGCGGCGACGGCGCTCGATAGCGCAGTCGGCAATACGGTCTCGGTATCTGTCGACGGCAAGGAAACGCGCTACTACTTCAACGACAACGGCTCTGCTTCCCTCGCAACCTCGACGGGCGAGGCCGATGTCGGCACGTGGAAAGAGAACAACGGCCAGCTCTGCGTGTCCTGGCAGTCGGGCGGCGGCGAACAGTGCGTGGCACTGCAGGGCGGCGATGTCGGTGTAGGCCAGAAGTTCAGCTTCACCAATGCCGAAGGCGCACAGCGCGAAGCCGTCATCCTGGATGGCAAGGTACCGTTCTGATTCCAGCGGCGTCGAGGATGTGAGGTTTTCGGAACGGCCTTCAAGGTAACGTGCCGAACACGGCCGGATCCGGCGAACAGCACATTCTCGACATCCGCGCCCCTGGCAAAGTCCCGCTCCAACCGGCGGCGGACTTGCCCGCGAGGGCCGTCGGACTATGAGATGCGGGCTTTCTTCAGCCTGCGGCCGGCGGGCAGCCATGCGGTCGCCCGCGTTCCCTTTCCCAGCCTGCTCCTGATTTCAAGCGTGCCGCCATGCAGCTCCAGCAGGCGCTTGCTCAGCGGGATTCCGAGACCGGCCCCCTGATGCGTCCGTGCGAGATGGCTGGCGACCTGCCCGAAGGGCTCGAAGACCATTTCCATCTTGTCGCCGGCAATGCCGATCCCCGTGTCGACGACATCGACACCGATGTCACCGGTCGCCGATGTCCGGAGTTCGACGCGTATCTGCCCGCCTTCCGGCGTGAACTTGACCGCGTTGGCCACGAGATTGAGAACGACCTGCTTCAGAACGCGAGAATCCGCAAGAACGATGGCTTCAGCGCCCAAAACCGGTGCGGTCAGCGCAATGCCCTTCTCTCTCGCCTGAAGCGAAATGAGGTTCACGGCTTCCGTCACGATGTGGCCGATGTCGACTTCATCCTCGCTGAGTTCAAAGCGGCCCGCCTCGATGCGCGAAATATCGAGAAGGTCGTTGATGAGCGAGAGAAGGTGTTCGCCGCTTTTCCCGATATCGAGCACATATTCGTGGTAGCGATCGTCCTTGAACACGTCTCTTCCGTCGACGCTCAGCAGCTGGGAGAACCCGATAATCGCGTTGAGCGGTGTCCGGAGCTCGTGGCTCATGTTCGCCAGGAATGCGGATTTTGCATTGCTTGCCGCCTCGGCGGCGACTTTCGCATCGCTCAGTTCCGCCGTGCGTTCTTCGACGCGCTGTTCCAGGGTCCGGTTCAGGCCGACAAGCCGGTCCTCCCGCTCCCGAACCGCCGCCAGCGCAACCGAAGTGGAGATGAGCAGCGAATTCGCATTCGATGTGAGAATGCCAAGTTCGTCCGGCCGCCCCGGAGGGGTCTGATGTTCCGCGGCCCTTTCGGGCTTGCGGGTAGCGAGCGAAATATTGTGGGCGAGCTGCACGAGGCGTTCGAGCACAACGCCTCGAAGCACGAACATCGTCGCCACCGTGACAACAAGAGAGATAATCGCAATCAGGCCACCGATCCGTACCAGGAACGCCTTCAGCTCTTCGGCCAGGAAAGGTGTATCGACGTCGAGTACAAGCCGGTAACCGGGCATCGCGGCGAAGGAGCGCGTGGCCGTCGCGGAAGAACGATCGTCCTGCCTGATCCCGTCGCCCCAGCCGGGAGCCGGCTCCGCAGGTGCGCCGGACAAGCGCCCTGCCGCGAAGGCGAACCCGCCTTCCGGATCGACGATTGCAAGACCTTTCAAGTCCGCTGTTCCCATGAGCGCCGATACGGCAAGCCGCATTTCCTCGCTGCCGACGCCGGGGCGGCCGGCAACTTCATATCCGGCTTCCACGGCGGCGGCGGCGGAATCGAACATCGAAACGAGCCGGTCCCGTTCGTAATTCCGGTATGAAGGAATGAGAATGACCGCTTCGGCCATCAGGATGGCGAGGAAGACCATTGCGGTAATGCGCCAGCACAGGCGGCAGCGCACCAGCATGCCGCCGACGGACGCTCGAATGTCGGGCCGATTGGCCGGAGAAGGCGCGACGGGAGCTCGCGCGGTGCGTGATGCTGACGTCAAGTTTCACATCTTGTGCTTGTGGGCCGCGAACTGCGCCATTCGGTGAGCGTTGCCGTGTTATTCGCGCGCACTGCGGAAAATGTTACGTAACGCGGGAGGCGCGACCGGGTCGGCCGCAATGCCATCGCGGCCGGAAGTTACTCTGCTTCGTCATGATTGAACTGCATGCCGATAATGGCGCCGGCGGGGAAGAAGGAACGATAGGCAAACGCGAACGTCACCTGATGGGGAATGTCGATCATCGCGTTTCGGACGCGCTGTTGAACGACGACATTTCCGACGTCTCTCCCGTCTGCAACGTTCCGCGCGTCGAGTGCCGATGCCTGTCCCGGCTCCCATTCGAGCACCACGCCATTCACGTCGAGGCGTTTTGCGGTGCGCAGATAGTCCAGCGCGACACCGGCGGGCGCGCCATCCAGCTCGAACACCACGACGCGATCCATGGCGGCGAGAGGATATGTATTCACCTCCCCGGTCATGAACCCCGGCGCCGCGGCGCTGTCGTATCCGCCATAGGGATTGACCCCGTATTGCCGCGAATCCGGATCCTCGGGCACCAGGACCAAACCGGAGGGATGGCGCTGCTTGAATACGGCAAAGCTTTCGAGACGGGAGGGCACCATTTCGAGTTTGCGCCCCTGCAACGATCCTGCAATCGCACCGCCAGTGAACTGCTGCCACCAGGTCTCCGTCTGGCGGTCATACATGATCAGGTCGGAGTGCCGCAGAAGTCCGGTCGTGCCGAACTCGAGCACCTGACCGGCCATGCGCCGGTCGAACACGATCGACATGTTGCACAGCGGGCAATAAGTGACCGCGACCGGCACGGAGCCGACCTCGTCATTGACGATCTCGTGCCACATCAGAATGCGCAACGGATAAGCGCGCGCATCGCCGGCGATTTCGATCGATATCACCGGCTCCCTGTCGCGCAATCGGGATGCCCATTCGCCCGCCCGCCCGTTCTTCAGGCGCACAAACCGGGGATCGTCTATCGAGGGAATGCCGTCCCTGGGAGGTCCGCCGGACAAAATTTCGTCCGCCGAAATCTCGACCGAGGAGAAGTCGGTGTTTGGCCAGGCGTTGGAAAAACGCCCCTTGAAATCCGATGCGTAAGGCGACTTCGGCGCATCCTGCGCGAGCGATGCCGCAACAGTGCCGGACATGACAAGCACGGCGGAAAGGCCAATCAGAAAAATACGTCGCAACCGGATCATGCTACACTGACTCTTGAAATTTTCATCTCCGGCCAAGCGAACCGGAGGATAACCCTACAGCCGCAATGCTCCGCGGCGCGTTCACCATCCGGAGACGGATGTTCACCTGTTCGTGACTCACCGGGCATGCCGAACGGCAATTCCGCCCACGGCTTTCCGTTCACAAAAGCGTGATTTCCGGCACCGCGGCGAGGATCGATATCAAGAAATACCCGCTATAACCGCTCGGCCCGCAACAACACAGGCATACCCCATGTCCAGACTGCCCCCCATCGACCGTGCTTCGGCTCCCCGGGAGCTCGACCCGATTTTCACGATGATCGAATCCGCGATGGGGTTTCTTCCAAACAGCCTTCTGATCATGGCCAGACGGCCGGAGCTGGTTCAGGCATTTGCCGGACTTGCCGCGGCGGTGAACCTGAATTCCGACCTGCCCCCCGGTCTCAACGGGATGGTCTCCTACATGTGCAGCTACGCCGCGGGCTGCCGGTACTGTCAGGCGCATACGCATCACTCGGCGCATCGCGCCGGCCTCGACACGGAGAAACTCGAGGCCATATGGGAATACGAGACCCATCCCTCGTTCAGCGAGGCCGAACGCGCCGCGTTGCGCTTTGCGCAGGCGGCCGGGCAAACGCCGAACGCGGTGACCGATGCGGATTTCGAGGACCTGCGGAAGTTCTATTCGGAAAAGCAGATACTTCAGATCGTTGCCGTCATCTCTCTGTTCGGCTTTCTCAACCGCTGGAACGACACGCTGGGAACGCCGCTCGAGGCTGAGCCGCTCGCTTATGCGAAGGAGACGCTGGCCGCGAAAGACTGGAGCGCCGGCAAGCACGATCCCGCCGGGACAGCCACGTAAAGCGGGACGGGGCGGACCGCTTCGTATTCGGCAACCATCGGCGGTTGTTGGCTTTTCGGGGTAACATTCTTCGGCGGCGCAACGAAAAGCAGCCTTGAGAAATCCACGGACTCAGCGAGATATTCACATGCACACCGCCCTTCGCTCCGCTCTTGCCGCTTCTCTGCTGCTCCTTGCATCCGCCGTCCCCGCCCTGTCCGCTACATGGACCGCCTTCTCGCAGCAGGCGTTCGACCGGGCGCAGGCGCAGGGACAAACCATTGTCGTGGATGTCTATGCGGACTGGTGCCCGACCTGCAAGGTGCAGGAGCCGATCCTTGAGGAGCTCGCAAGCAACCCGCTGTTGGAGGAGGCGCTGCTTTTGCGCGTCGACTTCGACATCGAGAAAGACTTTCTCGCGGAACATCGCATTCCCCGCCAATCGACGGTTGTCGTCTTCACCGGCGGCGAGGAGGTTTCCCGCAGCATAGCGGAGACCAATCGCGAAAGACTGCGCGCCGCCGTCCTTCGCGGTCTGGTCGAAGATACCGGGACCGTCGAGTGAGCATGGGCCGGTCAGCCGGATGACACCCGTCTTCCTCGCCTTTCTTGCCGGAGCGCTCACGCTCCTCAACCCGTGCGTTCTTCCGCTGCTTCCCATCGTGGTGGGAACGGCGTTTCAGGAAAACCGCTGGGGACCGGTTGCGCTCGCCGCGGGTCTTACCGCGTCGTTCACCCTTATCGGCATTCCCGTTCTAGCCTTCGGTTTCTCGCTTGGCATCGACACCGAAACGGTGAGACAGCTTGGCGCATATCTGCTGATCGCTTTCGGGATCGTTCTCGCGGTCCCGGCATTCCAGGCCGTCCTGGCGGCAAAGCTCGCGCCGCTGGTCTCGGGTGCCGGCGGCATGGCCGCGAAGATCGCCGCACCCGGTCTTGCCGGTCAGTTCACCATCGGGGCGCTTCTCGGCATTGTCTGGGCGCCCTGCGCCGGCCCGACGCTCGGCGCCGCCATCGCAAGCGCCAGTCAGGCCCGCGACCTCACCTCGTCTTTCGTCATTTTCGGCTTTTTCGGTATCGGCGTTTCGGCGGCCTTGCTTGTCTTCGCCTATGCCTCCCGCGCGACCCTTGCAAAACGCAAGCAGGGATTGCAGCGCTTCTCGAACTGGGCAAAGCCCGTTTTCGGCGCGCTGCTTGTCATCGTGGGCGGTATGATCGTCACGGGGTACGACAAGGTGCTGGAGGCGGTGCTGCTCGACGCCATGCCATCATGGCTTATTCGGCTGACCACCTCGGTCTGACCCCCCGGCGAGCTCCGGCCGGTGCGACGGAGCGGCCAGCGCGGTCAGCGCAGGGGTGGGTTGTTGCCCTGAGATAGCTCCAGACGGCGGGCTGTAACAAGCGCCACTTCCATATCCCGGTCGGACAGCTCCACGCCCAGGCGCTCCTTCGCTTCCTTCGCAACAAGCGGGAAGCCGTGGCGGTCCGCCAGTTCGTAGTATGAATACGCCAGTAACTTGTCGCTTCCCGCAGCCGATCCGGTTTCGTGGATCCTGCCGAGGCTGTATTCCGCGGCGGCATGCCCCTGCTGGGCCGCAGCCATGTACCAGAGCATCGCCCGAACCGGATCCGCCTCGTCGAGCGTTCCATCCTCATAGATCGCGCCCAGTTCGAACTGCGCCCGTGCTTCTCCCCGCACGGCGCTCGCGGTCAGTAGCTCCAGCGCCCGGGCGGAATCGTATTCGACCACTTTCGCGTCGATGTATTCGACAGCCATCCTGTAGACGGCGCCCGAATCGGCTTCCTCCAGGAAGGCGCAATGCCACGCCGTCATCGCTTCGGGATAAAAGCCCCGATGATAGAGCCGCTCGCCGAGCGCCTCCGAGAAACTGCCATCGAAGTCCACGTCCGAGAAGGTCGCGCATTCGTCTTCGATTTCCGTCGCGGACGCGGCCGTTGCCGGCATCTGCATGGCGGCGAAAAGTGTCAGCGCGACCTGTAAAATCGCAAGCCGGCGAGACATGTCGATCATTTCTTTTCTCCAGGAAGGGGGGAACCAGGACTTCGACAAGGGCGCGCCGGGTGCGATCTGCCGCCGCTCGTCCGGACAGCGGAGGGTCCGGTGGGGGCACGAGCGGCGGCATGTCGCGGGTTCGTTCGCCTCCATGCTTTTCCGAGGAGCGAGGCGAACGAGGTAGCCAGGACAATCTGCGATAGGGGGTGACTTTCGCAGGCTGGCATGACAACAAATTCGCCTGCACGGCGGTGGAAGTTACCTCCTGCCTTTCACGAAGGTGTGAGGTTCCCCTTTCTCTCGCATCCACTAGTCTCGACATCGAAATCGCCCTTTTGCGCTCCACCCTACCGGCCAGGGACAGTGAACAAAAAGACACATCGCAGTATGACCCGGCTGGCAGGGGTGCTCGTTTCCCTCCTTGCCCTGGCCGGCTGCACCACGCGCAACTGGAATGCCCCGGCAGAGATTTCGGAAGCACATGGCAGCGAACCGGTGCGGCACTGCTCGCCCCGGGGCAAGGCGAACGAACTCTACGTCATCCTCGCCTTTTCGGGCGGCGGGATGCGCTCGGCGGCGATGTCCTACGGGCTTCTCGAAACCCTGCGCGACACGACAATCTCCATTGGCGGAACGGAACACAAACTGATCGACGAGATCGACGTCGTGACATCCGTGTCCGGCGGCAGCTTCACGGCTGCCTATTACGGACTTTTCGGGGAGCGGATATTCGAGGACTACGAAACACGCTTCCTCAAGCGCGACGTCCAGGGGGAAATGCTTGCGCGGCTCGCGAACCCCCTGTCGCTTGGCGCTCTGACCTCCGAAAACCTCAATCGCAGCGACCTTGCGGCGGACTGGCTCGACTCCGAGATTTTCGAGGGAAAGACCTTTTCGTCGATGCGCGGGCTGGATCTGCCCTGCACCATCATCAACGCCAGCGACCTGAACACCGGCCTGACCTTCTCATTCGTTCAGCAGCAATTCGACTTCCTCTGCTCGGATCTCGACCGCTATCCGGTCGCGAACGCTGTGCTTGCGTCGTCTGCCGTGCCCGTGTTCTTCGCGCCGATCCCGTTGCGAAATTACGCTCAGGATTGCGCCCAGCGGCACAAACCCTGGGTCGAGGAGGCTCTGAAACGGCGGAACCGGGAATCGGGTGCGTATCATGTGGCGCGGCAGCTCGAGCGTTACCTCGACCCGGATCGCATGCCGGTCGTTCGTCTTGTCGATGGCGGCGTGACGGACAACCTCGGCATTCGAGGCTCCATCATGAGTCCCGTTCTGCACCGCGGAGATGTGCCCAGCATGCAGGGTGCGTTCACGAAATCGTCCCTCGACCAGGTGACGCAAGTCCTGGTCATCATTTCGAACGCGCAAAGCTACAAGCCTTATGAATGGTCGACCGAGGGGCGGGAACCCGGAATCGTTTCCACGACGATTGCCTCCTTCGATGCAGCGCTCAACCTTCTGAATACCAATACGGTGGCGGAGGCGCGGCGAAGCTTTCAGGACTGGGAGAGGATGGTCAACAATCGCCGGGCGCCGCGCGAAGCGAAAGTGCGCGTCCATTTTGTGAGCCTCACACTTGAAGACATCGAGGACGCCGCGGAGAGGGAATGGTTCAATGCCATCCCGACTTCGCTTTCGCTGGAAGAAAACGAAGTCGATGCGTTGAAGGCGCTGCCGAAACGGCTCCTGGCAAAATCGTCCGACTTTGAACGGTTCCGGCTTACGCTGCCATGACCGGCCCTTCGTACCGGACATCCGAACTCGCCGATAGCCGGCGAACGACAACGACAAATGGACACCGAATCATGGTCGCGATAGACGCGGAAGCACTGAAGAGAACCTTCTCCCGACGAGAGTCCTTGCGGGCTCTTCGCGTGGCGCTGGTTGTCGGCACCATCCTGAATGTCATCAATCAGGGTGCATCCGTTCTCGCCACCGGCGAGATGGATATATTGCGCGGCGCGCTGACCTACATGGTGCCCTTCTTCGTCGCGTCCTATGGCGCATACGGAGCCTATAGCGGCGACAACCGAAATGAACACTGAAACGCTTGAGCGGGTCGCCAACGCGGCCGCCGACATCGTCGCCGCCATGCAGTCATTTGCGGAGGCTGGATCGAATATCGTCCTTGAGGTGTTGCAGGGCGCGCCGTTCGTTGAACTCGAACACTATCCCCCCGGCGACATCTGCGATCCGGAGAATGGCAGTCAGTATTATTTCCATGCCCACCCGCCGGCCAGACCGAGCTACAGCGACTTCGGGCATTTCCATCTCTTCCTGCGGCCGGAAAAGACCGGCGGCGTGGACGGCCTTTCTCGAAGCCGCGACGACAAGACGATCTGTCACCTTGCCGGCATTTCCGTCGATGAGCGGGGATTTCCGGTGGGACTTTTCACGACGAACAGGTGGGTCACCGACGAAGCCTTTTACACGGCCGAGGACACCATCGCGATGCTCGACCGGTTTCAGATCGAGGGGCCGGTTCCCGCGCCTGAGGTCAACCTGTGGGTGTCGGCCGTACCCGTCGTTTACAGGGCCGACATCGAAGCGCTGATCCGGGAGCGCGATGTCGCGATCGAGGCATGGCGAAAAGAGCATCCGGAGCGCGACGTTTTCGAGGATCGCCGGCTGGAGGTCGTTTCCTGGAAGAAGATCGACCTCGAGGCCCGGCTGACGGAAATACGCGAGGCGCTCGATCTCGAATAAGGCAGACCGGCTCGAATAAGGAAAACCGGCGTGCAAACCGGAACTGGCGGGTGCCGCAAGAGACACCCGCCAAAACCGGTTTGACGCTTTCGAGTTACGGTGCGGGTGGATTACCGCTTGCCGTAGCGCGAGAACTTGGGCTTGGCCGACGACGAGCAGGAGCTCGCTGCGCAAGAGCTGGCCGAGCAAGAGCTGGCAGCCGCCGAGCAGGGATTGGCGGCCTGCGAGGGGGCCGGAGCCGCGACCATGGCGATGCTTCCGAGCGCAACGGCGGAGCCGAGAACCAGCATGGACTTCTTGAGCGTACGCATTGTGTGTTCCTCTGATTATGTTTGTGCCGCAGCACACCGGACGGACCGCCGTTCGGCGTTCGTCCGGTGCAGTGCTATTCGGCACAAACAATCATCAGGTTGCACAATTACCGGTCACAGTCGCGTGAGCGGCGCCCGGTATACCCTGCCGGATTACGCTTCGCCGCGGGCCGGGTAGCCGTTCTTCACCACATACTGAACCGCCTGGAGAACTTCGGCGAAGTTCGGCCGGGCAAACGGCATGGTCTGAACGGAAGCCGCATAAAGCTTCCGGTCGGGATCGACGAGGAAGAGGCCAGGCTCGAGGAAGACTTCCGGCTCGGCGTCCGCGATCGCCTTCGAGACGCTCAGTCCCCATTCGCGGCCAATGTCGATCGGCATGTCGTAGGCAAGCGGGAGCCTGTCGAGTTTCCAGTCGAGCTTTGCCTTCTCGGCACGCTCGGCATTGTCGGATGTGGCGGCAACCGCGATCACGCCCGCTTGCTCGAAGTCACCTATCTTGCGGTTGAGGTCATTGAGGTAGCCTTTGCAGATGGGGCAATGGAGGCCGCGATAGACGACCAGCATCGTGAAGGCCGCCGGCTTCTGTTCTGCAAGGTTGAACCTGCCTCCTCCCGCAAGCGGCAGGTCGAGATTGGGAACGGTGACTCGGGATTTGAGCGACATCGGCATTTCCTTCATTTCGCTGGGTCGTGAGTTGGTCGAGAACGGCGCGGCTACCCGGCCACGGTCGGGATGCCGAGCCGCCAGGGAAAAAGGTGCCGCGCGAAAACGATGAAGATCGCCGTCAGGAGCGCGACGGACCCCATCTGCCAAACCAGGACCATCAGGCTTGCGTCCTGCGCGTGAAAGAACCTGAGCCCGAATTCGGCAAGCGCGGTGGCGGCAAGCGCGGCATAGCCGATCGTCGTATAGGGCGAGACCGGCGCTCCCCGGCGTATGAGCGCGATCATCGCAATGGCGGGAACCACGGCGAGCGAGGCGATATTGGGAAGGCAGATCCAGTCGACTTCCAGAAGCGGACTCCAGGCGCCGCCGGCCATGACGCTCCGGACGCTGCCGCCAACAACGATCGCGATCCAGAGTCCCAGCGGCAGCAGCGGAAGAACACGTTCCCAGACAGGGCGGCCGGGAATGCTGGCGCACAGCGCGGCGAGACCGGCCGCAAGCGCCGTCGTCAGCGCCAGCGATTGCTCGAACAGCCAGCCGCCTTCACCGATCTTCAAGGCGATGTCCGCTCTCGGGCCCCTGTACCAGACGATAAAGGCAATCCAGGGCAAGGAGAAAGCGAGCCACACAAGCAGGCGAACCCAGGGCCAAAGAAGGCGCCGGACAGGCGTGACGTCGCCCGCCAGAGAACCAACCAACTCTTCCGTTCTCACGACCTCACTCCGCGCATTTTCCAGTTCCGTTCATCCGGTTCAGGCTCCCAGGGCTTGCTTCAGGGACTTCATGCCCCGGTGAACCGCTACCTTGAGGGCGGATATGGACATTCCGGTCCTCTCCGCCGCTTCCTTCAGGGACAATTCCTGAATCTTCAGGAGCTCGATTGCCTTTCGCTGCCCTGCCGGCAGGGAGGCGATGGCGCTCTTGAGCAGATCCGGGTCTCCCTGCCCGTCCTCAAGCCAGTTCGTTTCATCGCCGGAAAATGTTTCAGGCAGTGTGTCCGTTGTGACTTCGTTTTTTGCTTTTCGGATGTGCCGCCGCTGAAGATCGACAAGCCGCCTGCGAAAAATGGCGCCCAGCCACGGAAGAAAAGGCCGCGCCGGGTCGTAGGTGTGTCTGACGGAATGCAGCGAGAGGAGCACGTCCTGGACCAGATCCTCCGGTTCTATGGAGCCTATCCATTTCGCTCTCGCCTGACGCCGAAGCACGGGCACGACCGATCTCAGGAGATGCTCATAGGCAGCTCCATCGCCGGCCTGCGCAGCCTGCATCAGCCTTTCAAGGGAAATGTCTTCAGTCCCGGTTTCCATGACTCCGCCCGGAGCTTGCGCGGCTCCGCTTGTTTCGGGCAATCGCCGGTTTTCCGGAACCTCTTGCCCTCTCTTCCCCGCAGAAACTAATATCTTACCGACCGTTTAGGAACAAGCATCGTGCCACGCCGAAAGTCATTCGAACCGGAAATCGCCCTGCAAAAAGCTCAGTCCCTCTTCTGGGAGATGGGTTATGCCGCGACGTCCATATCCGCGCTCGAGAAGCGGATGGGCATCAACCGGTTCAGCATCTACGAGACCTTCGGTGGCAAGAAGGCGTTGTTCCTTCAGTGTCTTGAGACTTATTCGCAGGACATGAAGGCCGGCAATCTCGCCTTGTTGCGGGATCCGGGCGGGCTCGACGGCATCGGGAAATTCCTGACGAGAATGGTGGAAGGTTCACCCGCGGCCCGGCGCCGCGGCTGCTTCATGATGAATTCGCTTGTCGAGATTTCGGGACGGGATGCCGATGTAAGCCGGATCGCCGATACGCATTTCCGCCTCGTGGAGCGAAGCCTGAGACGCGCGGTGGACGAAGCCAGGTCGCGAGGCGAAGTGGCTTCCGGCGTCGCAACGGCGGAGACGGCGAGGACCCTGCTTGCACTTGCCCATGGCGCCCTGTCGCTCGGCAGGAGCGAGTTCGGGCGTCCGGTCGCGCGCACCGCAATCCAAAGCGCGCTCGACCGGCTGGCAAGCGGACAATGATCCCGGCACGAGCGGTGGGTCTCCCCAAAGCGTTGCGCATGTATCTGGCGCACAAGGCCATCTCCGCCGCTCACATTGGCGTTCGCCCGTCGGTTCCAACGCTGTCCTTCGACAATTTCATGCCGTGAACGATCGCGTAGATCGCCGGGATCACCAGAAGCGTGAGGACGGTGGACGACACCATGCCGCCAATCATCGGCACGGCGATGCGCTGCATCACTTCGGCGCCGGTCCCGGTGGCCCACAGGATCGGCAGGAGACCGGCCATGATGGTGATGACCGTCATCATTTTCGGCCGCACGCGCCCGACGGCGCCCTCCATGATCGCGCCGTGGAGGTCGGCGCGCGTGAAGGCGCGGCTGTCGGCCTCGGCCGCGGCCTTCGCATCGCGAAGCGCGTGGTCGAGATAGAGAAGCATCACGACGCCGGTTTCGGCGGCCACCCCCGCCAGCGCGATGAAACCGACGGCGGCAGCGACGCTCATGTTGAAATCGAGCGCCGCCATCAGCCAGAGCCCGCCTACCAGTGCGAAGGGCAACGACAACATCACGATGAAGGTTTCGGTAAGGCCTTTGAAGTTGAGATAGAGGAGCAGGAAGATCACCAGCAACGTGACCGGGATGACGAGCGCAAGGCGCTGCTCCGCACGAGCCAGGTATTCGAACTGACCGCTCCAGGCGACCGTGTAGCCGGGCGGCAGCACGACTTCGCCGGAGACCGCGCGCCGCGCCTCGCCGACATAACCACCGAGATCGCGGTCGCGAATATCGACAAAGACATAGACGACCGGCTGGCCGCTTTCGGTGCGTATCATGGTGGGCCCGCGCGCGCGCGTGATGTCGGCGATCTCGCCGAGCGGAACGGCGGCACCGGCGGGCGTTGCGACGAAAACTTCGCGCGCGATCGCGTCCGGACTGGCGCGGGAGGCCTGCGGATAACGCAGCACCACGTCGTAGCGCTCGCGCCCTTCAACCGTCGTGGTGAGGGCTTTCGCGCCCAGCGCCATCGCAATCGTCTCCTGCACCGTCTCCATCGAAAGCCCGAGCCGGGCGATGCGGTCACGGTCGGGCCTGATGTCGAGAAAATAGCCGCCATTGACGCGTTCGGCATAAGCCGACGAAGTGCCGGGAACGGCGCGCAAGACGGTTTCGACCTCGCGGGCGATCCGTTCGAGTTCGACGAGGTCGGGCCCGAATATCTTGACGCCGACCGGCGTGCGGATGCCGGTCGAGAGCATGTCGATGCGGGCCTTGATGGGCATCGTCCAGGCATTGGAGACGCCGGGAAACTGGAGCGCGGTGTCCATTTCGGCGATCAGCTTGTCCAGGTTCATGCCCGGCCGCCATTCGTCTTCGGGTTTCAGATTGACGATCGTCTCGAACATCTCCAGCGGCGCGGGATCCGTCGCACTGTCGGCGCGGCCTGCCTTGCCCCAGACCGAGGCGACCTCGGGAAAGCCGGCGATGATCCGGTTCTGCGTCTGCAGCAGTTCGGCGGCCTTCGTTACCGAGAGGCCCGGCAGCGTGGTCGGCATGTAGAGAAGCGTCCCCTCGTTGAGGTTCGGCATGAACTCCGAGCCGATGCGACCGAGCGGCACAACCGTGACGGCAAGCACGAGAACCGCCGCAAGGATGGTGACGCCCCGGGCGCGCAGCACCAGGCCGATCAGGGGCCTGTAGACCCAGATCAGTGCCTTGTTGAGCGGATTCCTGGCCTCCGGCACGATCCGGCCGCGAATGAAGATCGTCATCAGCACCGGAACCAGCGTGATTGAAAGAAAGGCGGCAGCCGCCATCGCGAAGGTCTTGGTCGCGGCGAGCGGCTTGAAGAGGCGGCCTTCCTGTGCCTCAAGCGTAAAGATCGGCAGAAAGGAGACGGTGATGATCAGCAGGCTGAAAAAGAGCGCCGGGCCCACTTCCTGCGCTGCCTCGATGACGACGGCGGTGCGCGAAGCGCCCGGTGGCGCATGCTCGAGCCGCTTGTGGGCATTTTCGATCATCACGATTGCCGCATCGACCATGGCACCGATCGCAATGGCGATGCCGCCAAGACTCATGATGTTGGAAGGGATACCAAGCAAATGAGTTGCGGCAAGCGCCATCAGAATGCCGACCGGCAGCGTGACGATTGCGACAAAGGCGCTTCGCGCATGCCAGAGGAACAGAAGGCAGACCAACGTCACGACGACACTTTCTTCGGCCAGGGTGCGCACCAGCGTGTCGATGGCGCGGCCGATCAGCGCCGAGCGGTCATAGACCTCGACGATTTCTGTGTTGCCGGGCAGGCTTGGCGCAACGGCCGCGAGCTCGCGTTTGACGTTTTCGATGACATCGAGCGCATTGGCGCCATGACGTTGCAAGGCGATGCCGGAGACCACCTCGCCCTCGCCCCCCAGTTCCGCAACACCGCGCCGTTCGTCCGGCGCAAGCTCGACGCGCGCCACGTCGCGCAGCAGGAGCGGCGTGCCGCTCTCGGCCCGGAGTACGATCTTTTCGATGTCGGCGATGCCGTCAAGATAACCACGGCCGCGGATCATGAATTCGGTTTCGGCAAGCTCGATGGTACGGCCGCCGACATCCATGTTGCTGGCGCGGACCGCTGCGGCGATGCCCGCAAGCGTCAGCCCGGTTTCCTTCAGCAGGAGCGGATCGACGATGATGGCATATTGCCGGACGAAGCCGCCGACCGTTGCCACCTCGGCGACGCCCTCGGCACGCGAGACGGCGAAGCGGACTTGCCAGTCCTGAATCGAGCGGAGTTCGGCAAGGTTCAGCTCGGAGGATTTCAGCGCATACTGATAGACCCAGCCGACGCCGGTTGCATCCGGCCCGAGCGACGGCGTCACGCCGTCCGGCAGACGTTCCACCGCCGCACTCAGATATTCGAGGACGCGGCTTCGTGCCCAATAGAGGTCGGCGCCATCTTCGAAGACGACATAGACGAAGGAAACGCCGAAGAAGGAAAAGCCGCGCACGACGCGCGACCGCGGCACGTTGAGCATCGCGGTCGCGAGCGGGAAGGTCACCTGGTCCTCGACGACCTGCGGCGCCTGGCCGGGATAGTCGGTGACGATAATGACCTGCGTGTCCGACAGGTCCGGTATCGCGTCGAGCGGGATGCGCGCGATCGAATAAACACCGGCAACGATCGCAAAGAGCGTACCGATCAGCACCAGAACGCTGTTGCGCGCCGACCAGCCGATGATACCCGCGATCATGGCGCCACCTGTTCGGCGGTAAATGCCGAGAGCGCCGCCTGGAGATTGCTCTCGGCGTCGATCAGGAAGATGCCGGATGTAACGATCTCTTCGCCAGCGGCAAGCCCCTCCCTGATCTCGACGTCGGCGCCGGCGCGAGCACCGAGGCGAACGTCACGCGGTTCGAAGAGCCCGTTGCCGCGCGCGACGAAGACGACCTGACGAGTGCCGTCATCGATGACCGAGGCCGCCGGCACCGCAAGCGCCGGTTCGTCGCCGACCGGCGCACCGATATCGACGCGCACGAAATGGCCGGGCTTGAGGTCCCCGTCCGGGTTCGGAACGACGAGCCGGACCCGGCCCGAACGGGTCGTCATCGCGATATCGGGATAGACGAAGTCGACAATCGCCGCACGCGGTTCGCCGGGCATGGCCGGCATCGACAATTGTGCGGTCTGGCCGGGGCGGACGAGCGCGAGGTCCTGTTCGGCGATTTCGGCGATCACCCAGAGGCTCGACAGATCGGCGATCCGGAAGAGCGTGTCACCGGCCGCAAAGCGCATGCCGTCGAGCGAGGGTTTCTCGAGCACAGTGCCGCCGACCGGCGCCTCGAAGGTCACCACCCGCGCCGGTGTGCGCGTGCGTGCCATTTCCGCGATGACGGCATTGGAAATGCCGAAGAGGCGGAGATTGCTCGCGGCACGCTCGACATCGCGGCCGCCGCGCGACAATGCCGAAAGATAATCGGCCTGTTTGCGCAGCAATTCGTCGCTTTCGATCCAGGTTGTCAGCAGCGGTTCGCCGGCCGCCACCGTGCCGCCAGTGGTGCGGACATCGAGACGTTCGACAAATCCGTCGAACCGCGCCGTCACCAGAGCCACGCGCGCTTCGTCTACGGTTACGGTACCGGCGCCGCGAATCGTGCGGACGAGGTCGCGGCGTTCGACCGGCGCCGTCCTGACGCCAGCGCGTTGCGTTTTTTCCGGGCCGATACGGACGGTTCCGGCGGGCGCCGCCACATCCTCCTCATAGACGGGGATGTAATCCATCCCCATCGAATCCTTCTTCGGCACCGGCGATATGTCGGGCAGGCCCATCGGGTTGCGGTAATAACGGACTTTCCGTTCATCAGATGCGGCGGGCGCGGCATCGTCCGTCGCCTCTGCCGCCGCATAGATAACCGCGCCTTCGACGGGATCGGAAGCGATGCTCCCTATGCCGGCGGCGGCGGCGGCCGCCGCCGCAAGCACGGCAATCGCGAACGCCTTGGATAAGCGAACCATTCAAGTCTCTCCTGAAGCTGATGTAACAGTCGGCGCGCAACCGGAAAGGCGGCGCGCCGGTGCGTCACACTGCTTTGGGAGGCCGCCGCAAAGGAGAGGGGGAAAGGTCGGTCCGGCCAGTATCCGGCACGTGAACCGCTTCGATGGCACGTTCGGCCGGGACAAACCCGAATGCAACGGCGAGCTGAAGCGGCAGCTTGCCGCAGGCGGTCATGCAGAGGGCCGATTTGTCGCAGGTTGCCGCGCCGGTCTCCTGGCAATCGTCGCAGCACGATTCCGCCATCTCGCCCATGGGATGTGCCCGATGCGGCGAGGCGCCTTCATCGGCCATTGCGTGTGCCGATGCCATCATACCGAGGTGGGTCACCGGCGCCGCAACCGCCGTCAACAGCAACGCAACCGCCAGCGCCGCCGCAAACCAGCGGTGGCTGCGGGCGAGACGCATGCTTCGAGTGCGACCGTGGCGATGTGTCATGGGGTCAAGCTAACACAAGAACCTTTACCGATAGCTACACGAATATGTCATCGGTAAGGGTACCCAAAGACTCCGCTTTCGGGTTGGAAACCCTCAAGAAGCTGCGCTTTGCACAGAACAAGGCCGCGCCAGCCGGCGCAAGCCGGCCCGCACTCGCGACGATGAGAACCGGCGCCATTCCCGGTCAGCCTGCATTGACGGGCCCCGCGCCTCGCTACGGACTCTGGAGGTGAGGGTTCCGGTCTTTCTCGATTCCGTCATCGGCCGATTGCAACTTGCGCCAGCGCAGTGGCGTTGCGCCGAATTCCCGGCTGAATGCGCGGATGAAGGCGGCGGCGGAGCTGTACCCCGACATATCGGCTGCCTCCTCCACGGATAAGTCCTCCATCAGCATCTTGCGCGCCATCAGCGTCAGGCGCATGCGCGCGACCGTCTGCATCGGCGCGCGCCCGACGATATGCCGAAATTCCTCGGTGAACTTCGTTCGCGACATGCCGGCCGTGCGGGCCAGCCGGTCGATGTTCCAGTTCTCAAGAGGCGAATCGAGGAAGGCGCGGAGGGCCATGATCACCCCCCTGCTCTTGATGGGACCGGATTCGGCCGCACGATCCGGCGCAGGTCCGGCCAGGATCGAGCGCGTCATGTTGATGAGGATGATCTCCGCGATACGCCGCACGATAATCGCCTGCCCATACTCCTGCCCCGCATCGATGAATTCCTCGTCCAGAAGTTCGGCGGCCCTCCAGATGCGCCGGGCACATTCCGGCGACGATTCCCGGCTTAGATACAAAGGGCCGATAATCAGATTGGAAAGCGCGATGTTTTCCGACGGTGCAACGCCCACGAGAAGCTCCACGTCGCCGTCCGGCCCGATCTGCTCGGATATGGGCACTCTTTCAAAGGCGTCCGGTGGACCGGGCGCAATATCCGGAACCGAATGCAACCGATGCGGCGCAAGCCCGCTGACGCCGACGATGGCGCCGGTGGAAAGGTCGATGACCCTCGGCTCCGGAAAGTCGATGGTCAGACGCGCCCGGCCGCGACGCACCATGACGCAATAGGAAAAATCGCCCGGCTCGAGCCTCTTGTTGAACGGATAGGAGACCGACGAGCGGAAAAAGTAGACGCCGTCCATCCGCACGTCGGCGCGGACGTTTCTGGCATCCAGATTCCTGAGCGATCGGAAGCCGTTTGACCCGGCCTCTGTTTTATCGGCCATGCGCGAGTATGTTCTCGACGGGGTTGATCAGTGTGCGTTCACGTCTTCTTGCCGCGCGAGATCGAGGGCTATGTCCACGATCATATCTTCCTGACCGCCGACCATAGCGCGTTTCCCGGCTTCCAGCAGTATCCTGCGAACATCGACGCCATATTTCTCGGAGGCCGCTTCCGCGTGCCTGAGGAAGCTTGAATAAACGCCCGCATAGCCGAGGCTCAGCGTCTCCCGGTCGACGCGCACCGGGCGGTCCTGCAGGGGCCGCACAAGGTCTTCCGCCGCGTCCATGAGCGCCAGCAGGTCGCAACCATGTTCCCAGCCATAGCGGCTGGCGGCCGCGATGAAGACCTCCAGCGGCGCGTTCCCCGCGCCGGCCCCCATGCCGGTGAGCGACGCATCGACACGGACGGCGCCGTTCTGTACCGCGGCAATCGAGTTCGCGACGCCAAGGCTCAGATTGTGATGCGCGTGGATGCCCCGCTCTGTCCCTGGCTTCAGCACCTTGTCATAGGCCTGCAGGCGGGCGGCGACATCCTCGACCGTGGCCTCA
>PHEF01000076.1 GCA_002842875.1 Alphaproteobacteria bacterium HGW-Alphaproteobacteria-3
GCGGGCTGCTATATCGGCGAAGGCGCGGTGATCGACCACCAGTTCGGCACCACCGACGTGCTGATCCTCTTCCCCGTCGCGCAGATTTCCGACCGCTACCTTTCGAAATTCGGCGCGAAATTCGGCACGCCGGACGGGAAGCGCTGACGGGCGCGGACTGCGAAATTCATCTTACATAAATCGTCATGGCCCGGCTCGTCCGGGCCATCCACGTCTTGGCGGCATGGAAAGATGAAAGACGTGGATGACCCGCATGAAGCGGGTCATGACGCGGTTGGATGGGCCGGGTATCGTTCGCTCACCGGTACAGATTATACGCCGCCAGCGCCGCCATGTTCACGAGGTCGGACACCGTCGCCGTCATCGGCACGATCTGCACCGGCCGCTTGAGGCCGACGAGCAACGGTCCGATCAGCGTCGAACCGCCGAGCACGCGCAGCAGCTTCGTCGAAATCGACGCCGCATGGATCGCCGGCATGATGAGCACGTTTGCCGTATCGGTCAGCCGGCAGAACGGATAGAGCGCCATCGTCTCGCGGTTGAGCGCGACGTCGGCGGCCATCTCGCCGTCATATTCGAAATCGACTTTCCGCTCGTCGAGAATGCGCACCGCGTCGCGCACCGTCGAGGGCCGTTCATGCGTATGCGTGCCGAAGCTCGAATTGGCGAGCATCGCGACGCGCGGCTCGTAGCCGAGGCGCCGCGCGACTTCCGCCGCCTGCGTGGCGATATCGGCGAGTTCTTCCGGCGTCGGCATCTCGTGGACGTTCGTGTCGGCGACGAGCACGGTGCGCCCGCCCGCGACGACGAGCGTGACGCCGATCGGCCGCTTGTCGTCCACCGCGTCGATCACGCGTCGCACTTCCTCCAGCGCCACGGAATAGGTCCGCGTCACGCCCGTCACCATCGCGTCCGCATCGCCCCGCTCCAGCATCACGGCGGAGAAGATGTTGCGGTCGTTGCTCACCAGCCGGTGGCAGTCGCGATAGAGATAGCCGTTGCGCTGCTGCTTCTCGTAGAGGAAGTCGGTGTATTCGCCCACCTTCTCCGAGCTGCGCGCATTGCGGATGTCGAGATCGGTGTTGGGATCGAGACCCATCTGCTTCAGCGTGTCGCGGATCTGGTCTTCGCGGCCGACAAGGATCGGGTGGCCGAGCCCGCTGTCGCGGAAGGAAAGCGCCGCGCGGATCACGCGCTCTTCCTCGCCTTCGGAGAAGACGACGCGCTTGGGGTCGCGCCGCACCTTGTCCATGATGACCTGCAGCGTGCCGGCGGTCGGATTGAGCCGCGCCTGCAGCCGGTTCCTGTAGGCGTCCATGTCGACGATGGGCGCGCGCGCCACGCCGCTGTCCATCGCCGCCTTGGCGACGGCGGGCGGAATCTCGCGGATCAGTCTCGGATCGAACGGCACGGGAATGATGTATTGCGGGCCGAAGCGCGGGCGCTCGCCGTGATAGGCGGCGGCCACTTCGTCCGGCACGTCCTCGCGCGCGAGCTTCGCAAGCGCCTGCGCGCAGGCGATCTTCATTTCTTCGTTGATCGCGCTTGCGCGCACGTCGAGCGCGCCGCGGAAGATGTAGGGAAAGCCGAGGACGTTGTTGACCTGGTTCGGATAGTCGCTGCGCCCCGTCGCCATGATGGCGTCGTCGCGCACCTGCGCCACTTCTTCCGGCGTGATCTCGGGATCGGGATTGGCCATCGCGAAGATGATGGGCTTGGCCGCCATCGAGGCGACCATCTGCTGGTTGATCGCGCCTTTCGCCGAAAGCCCGAGAAAGACGTCCGCGCCCTTCATCGCTTCTTCGAGCGTGCGCGCATCGGTGGTCGCGGCATGCGCCGACTTCCACTGGTTCATGCCGGCCTCGCGGCCCTTGTAGATCACGCCCTTGGTGTCGCAGAGGATCGCATTGTCGTGCGGCAGGCCTATCGCCTTGATGAGTTCGAGGCAGGCGATGCCCGCCGAGCCCGCGCCGTTGACGACGAGTTTGACGTCCTTGATGTCGCGCCCGGTCAGGTAGAGCGCGTTCATGAGCCCTGCCGCCGTGATGATCGCGGTGCCGTGCTGGTCGTCGTGGAAGACGGGAATGTCCATCAGCTCGCGCAACCGGCTTTCGATCACGAAGCAGTCCGGCGCGCAGATATCTTCCAGGTTGATGCCGCCGAAGGAGGGGCCGAGATAGCGCACCGAATTGATGAAGGCATCGACATCGCGCGTGTCGACCTCAAGGTCGATCGCATCGACATCGGCGAAGCGCTTGAAGAGAACGGCCTTGCCTTCCATGACGGGCTTCGAGGCCAGCGCGCCGAGATCGCCGAGCCCGAGGATCGCCGTGCCGTTCGAGATCACGGCGACAAGGTTCCCCTTCGAAGTGTAGTCATAGGCCGCGTCCGGATTTTCCGCGATCGCGCGCACCGGCACCGCGACGCCGGGGCTGTAGGCGAGCGAGAGGTCGCGCTGCGTCGCCATCGGCTTGGTGGCGTTGATTTCGATTTTCCCGGGCTTGCCCTGGGAATGGAAGAGGAGCGCTTCCTCATCGGTGATCTGGCGGCGCTTTTTGCTCATGGTCCTGGATCCGGCATGGTCGGGCGGGGGAGGCGGAGCGGAGGCTCCGTCCCCGGAGCCCGCTTTTTAGGCGGGCGAGAGGCCAATAACAAGCGAACTCCGTTGATTTTCCTTCGAGGCGCCTTGCTTTTGGCCGCCCCTTGAAACGGGCAAGGGGGAGAATTCCCACCCCCCCCCTCGGGGGGAATTATCACCTTGACTGAACACTCCGGACACCCCATATTTGTGGTCAAGGAGATTAGCCATGACCGCCACCGTTGACCTGACCAACCCGATTTTCACTGACCCTGACGCCGCCCGCGCGCACTTCGAAGCGATCCGCTGGCCGGACGGGGCCTATTGCCCGTTCTGCGGTCAGTCCGAGACGGTAAAGCCGCTTGGCGGCAAGTCGATGGGGCCGGGCTGGTATCACTGCAGGGATTGCCGTCGCAAGTTCACGGCGGCTGTCGGCACGATTTACGAGCGGTCGCACATTCCCATGACGAAATGGCTTCTGGCGACGCATCTGATGTGCGCCAGCAAGAAGGGCATTTCGGCTCACCAGCTTCATCGCATGATCGGCCTGCCGTACAAGACTGCGTGGTTCATGGCCCACCGTATCCGTGAGGGTATGCGCGACCTGAACCCGACTAGCCCGCTCGGCGGCGAAGGCAAGACGGTTGAATTTGACGAAACCTTTGTGGGCGGCAAGGAGAAGAACAAGCACGCCCGCAAGCGCAACAAGCGGAACATTGGCGGCGCTGGCAAAGAGGCTGTGTTCTCCCTTGTGGAGCGTGGCGGCAAGGTGCGCTCGCATCACGTCCCGAACGTCACGGCAAAGACGCTGCGTCCGATCATGGAAAAGCAGATTGCAGCCGCTACCCGCACGGTCAGCGATGATGGCGGCTCGCGTCCCCGTCATGGCGAGCCTGACCATCACTCGGTCAATCACAGCATCGGTGAGTATGTGCGCGGCGACATTTACACCAACACAATCGAGGGTTACTTCTCGATTATGAAGCGTGGCATTACTGGCGTTTATCATCATGTCAGTCAGCAGCATTTGAAGCGCTATCTCGCGGAATACGATTTCAAGTACAACGAACGTCAGGCGCTAAACGTAACGGACGCAGAACGTGCAGAAAAAGCGGTACGGGGCGTCGTTGGAAAGCGCCTGACCTATCGAAATCCTGATGAACGAACGAACCAAATTTCGGTCTAACCTTCACGGGTCGCGCGGCCCTTACCAGCCGCGCGACCCGAAGCAGCTTTCGTTTTCTTTTTTGGACGAGGACTGACCTTCGGTTGCGGCGGGGTGTTCGCCATACGGCGAATTACCTCGTCGCGGCGCCGCGTGGTTTCTTCGTCGCTGTAGTTTTCACCTTTCTCGTTCACTATATCTTTCCGAGAATTTCCAGGAATTTTTGTTCTCTGGTCTGACGACGGCCGGGGTGGGTGGTTTGCCGCGATGCAGCTCCAATGTACTCTTTGAGCGCCTCATCCATCGCTTGATCCTTCGGTGGTTTTGCGCCCGCCTTAATCATCTTCGAAAATGACACCAGCTTTTTTCTTACTCCGGGATAGTCGGGCGGTGCGTTATCTGCATCTAGCAAGTCAGACGTGAGAAGGGTTGTCACCATCGTGTAAAAGTGCGGCAAGTCCCGAGCGAGGCGGCTTTGCCCAAGAGCGGTCTGGTCATAGCTAGTATCGAGGAAGGCAAAAACACGTTGAAGCTTAGCCTTTTCACCCGCAGAAAGAGCCTCCGTGTCGTCGCCCTCATCAGCCTTAATGAAGGTCTTCAAGATTTGATTCGGTTGTCGGTGTTTCCCCGTTCGGCTCATAAGCGCAATCTCGAATAGGCGCTCCCACATCCGGTCCACTTTCTGACTCGGATCAGAAACCGTCTCAATCGCCTGAAGTTTCTCCAGCACACGAGAATATGCTGTGTTCTTCGGCTTGAAGTATTTGTCCTGTTTTCGTGTCGTTTGCTGAGCGACAAGCTCAAACACGCTCGACAGAAGCTTGTTCTTCCGTCCGATTGCCTTAACGATATCGAAGCGTTTTACCTTCTCTCCTTGCTGGTTGATATCAACGAACAGGTTGATGATTTCATCCAGCGACGTCTCGTCATCAAGGTCAATTTCGATTGTCGGGATAGCATACTCGCGGAACTCACGAACAACCTCATCTGATAGGCTTTTGAACTCCGTTTTTCTCCCATCCACATCAATCTCGAAATGGATTTGATTCCGTTCGCGCTTGTTAAAAAAATAATCCTTCACGGAAGTGACGCTCATGTCTTTTCTATTATTGCCGATGAACAGGATCAAACTCTCAAGGCGCTGCTTCCCGTCGAGAATGTTGTACTCGAACGTTGAACCCACCGGTTCTTTGTAAAGAAAGATTGCCGGTATCGGGCGCCCGCTGACCATGTTTTCTAGCAGCCGCTGTCGCGCCGACAGTTTCCAAACGTGTCCTCTCTGAAACGGAGGAATCAGATTGATTTTTCGTGCGTTGAAATACCCGATAAGCTGGTCAAGCTTCATCTGCGAATTTGTGTAGTGCATTTGTCCCCGCCCTATCCTTGTCCACGCGGGGCGCATCCTACCCGAAGGGAGTTGTTCAGTCAAAGTGACAACTCCCCCCTCGGGGAGGGTCAAACCGCCCTCTTCCCGGTCTGTCCGCGAAGATGGCCATGAACGGGCGGTTTGGGGCGGGGGCGCGGCGGTCGCGATCTCGCCCCGTCTTTTCGCGCGCCGTCATTCTGATACTCTCCGCCCCCATGTCGAAGCCCTTTTCCGAAGCAGCCCCCTCCTTCCAGCACGAGAAGGTGCCCGCCGCCCCGCCGGTCATACCGGCGGACGCGACCCCCATGATCGCGCAATTTCTGGAGATCAAGGGTGACTGGCCGGGGGTGCTCCTCTTCTACCGCATGGGCGATTTCTACGAATTGTTCTTCGACGACGCGGTCGCGGCCTCGGGCGCGCTCGACATCGCGCTGACGAAGCGCGGCAAGCATCTGGGCGAAGACATCCCCATGTGCGGCGTCCCCGTCCACAGCCACGAGGCCTATCTGGAGCGCCTCATCCGCAAGGGCTTCAAGGTCGCCGTCTGCGAGCAGACGGAAGACCCGGCCGAGGCGAAGAAGCGCGGCGGCAAATCCGTCGTCGCCCGCGCCGTCCGCCGCCTCGTCACCCCCGGCACGCTCACCGAGGACACGCTGCTCGATGCCCGCGCGCATAACTATCTGGCCGCTGTGGCAAAGACCGGCAGCGAGGGCGATCTGGGCCTTGCCTGGGCGGAGGTCTCGACCGGCGAATTTGCCGTCACCTCGGTTTCGCCCTCCGCTCTGGGCGCCGAGCTTGCGCGACTCTCGCCCGGCGAACTTCTCGTCCCGGAGGGATTCGCCGCGGACGAAAATCTTGCAACGCCGGGCGCAACGCTGACGCGCCTGCCGTCCGTCCGCTTCGACAGCGGCAATGCCGAGCGCCGCCTCAAATCCCGTTTTGCCGTGCAGGCACTGGACGGCTTCGGCGCCTTCTCCCGCGCCGAGCTTGGCGCCATGGGCGCGCTTCTCGATTACATCGAGCTTACCCAGGTCGGCCGCATGCCGGCGCTGGCTGCCCCCCGCCGCGTCGCCGGCGCCGACACCATGGCGATCGACGCCGCCACCCGCGCCAATCTCGAACTCGTCCGCACCCTTCAGGGCGAAACGGCAGGCGCGCTCCTCGCCGTCATCGACCGCACGGTGACGGGCGCGGGCGCGCGCGAACTCGGAAGCCGCCTCGCCGCGCCCTTGACCGATCCCGCCGCCATCAACCGCCGCCTCGATGCCGTCGAATGGCTGGTCGAGGCGCGCGATGTCAGGCGCGATCTGCGCACGGCCCTCAAATCCGCCCCCGATATCGCCCGCGCCCTGTCGCGCCTCTCGCTCGGTCGCGGCGGCCCGCGCGACCTCGCCGCGATCCGCGACGGGCTCGCCGCCGCCCATGCGCTGGTGCGGGCGCTCGACGCCGCGCCCCCCTCGCTTCTGCCCCTGCCAGAGGGTATCGCGCGCGAATGCGCCGCCATGGACAAGGCCGCCTTGCCCCTGAAGGAGCGCCTCGCCGCGATGCTGGCGGACGAACTGCCGCTCCTCGCCCGCGATGGCGGCTTCATCGCGAAAGGCGCGAGCGCGGAACTCGACGAGACGCGGAGCCTGCGCGACGACGCCCGCAAGCTCATCGCCGGTCTTCAGGCGAGATATGCGGAGGAAACCGGCATCGCGGCGCTCAAGGTCCGCCACAACAATGTGCTCGGCTATTACATCGAGGTGCCGCCCCGCCATGGCGAGAAGCTCCTCCAGCCGCCCTTCTCCGGCACCTATATCCACCGCCAGACCATGGCGAACGCCATGCGCTTCACGACGCCGGAGCTGGCCTCCCTCGCCAGCCGTATCGCCGAAGCCGCCGGCCGCGCCGTCGAAATCGAACTCGCGCTCTTCGAAGACCTTGTCGCCGCCGCGCTTGCCGAAGCGCCGGTGCTGTCGCGTGCCGCCGAAGCGCTCGCCGCGCTCGATGTCGCCGCCGCGCTCGCCGCGCTCGCCGTCGAGCGGCGCCATGTCCGCCCGCTTGTCGATGCAAGCCTCGCCTTCCGGGTCGTGGCCGGCCGTCACCCCGTCGTCGAGGCGGCGCTGGCAAAGACCGGCGATCCCTTCGTGCCGAACGATTGCGACCTGTCGGCGTCCGGAGAGAGCAAGAACCTGTGGTTGCTCACCGGCCCCAACATGGCGGGCAAGTCGACCTTCCTCCGCCAGAATGCGCTCATCGCCATCATGGCGCAGATGGGCGCCTTCGTGCCGGCGGACGAGGCGCATATCGGCGTCGTCGATCGCCTGTTCTCCCGCGTCGGCGCGGCCGACGATCTCGCGCGCGGCCGCTCCACTTTCATGGTCGAGATGGTCGAAACCGCCGCGATCCTCAATCAGGCAGGCCCGCGCTCCCTCGTCATCCTCGACGAGATCGGGCGCGGCACGGCGACCTTCGACGGCCTCTCGATCGCCTGGGCCGCCGTCGAGCATCTGCATGACGTGAACCGCTCGCGCGCGCTTTTCGCCACGCATTACCACGAGCTCACCGTGCTGACCGAAAAGCTTGGGCACCTCGCCAACGCCACCATGAAGGTCAAGGAATGGAAGGGCGACGTCGTCTTCCTGCATGAGGTGGGGCCGGGCGCCGCCGACCGCTCCTACGGCATTCAGGTGGCGAAACTCGCAGGCCTCCCGCCCGCCGTCATCGCCCGCGCGCAATCCGTTCTCTCCGCACTGGAAAAAGGCAACGCCCGCGAGGCCCGCGCGAAACTGATCGACGATCTGCCCCTCTTCTCCGCCACCGCGAAGCCAGAAGCGCCGCAGACGGAAGAAAGCGCCGTCGAGACGGAATTGAAAAATCTCAACCCGGACGAACTCACGCCGAAAGAGGCGCTGGAACTGATCTACAAGTTGAGAGGTCTGGTGAAGGACGGCGGGTAGGCCCCTACACTAAATCAAAAGAATGTCATGCCCGGACTTGATCCGGGCATCCAGGGCCGCTTGCTCCGCACGTTTCGCTCTGGATTGCCGGGTCAAGCCCGGCAATGACGAATAAGGGGGAAATCCGGGAATCCTACTTCCGCGCCACGTAAATACATTCGTCGCGCAGCAATCCCCACTTCGCTTCCTCTTCGGGCTTGCGCCGGTAGGCCTCCACCTTGAAACCCGCCGCTTCGAGCTTCTCCGCGAAGTCGCGGCCATAGAAGCGTTTGTGGTCCGTGCCGCCGAAATGCACGAAGCGTTCGTCCGGATCGGTGATCGCGGGATTCTCGTAGGTCTCCGCGCGCGACAGGTTGATCGGCACCGAGAAGAAGCCGTAGCCGCCGGGCTTCAGTACACGGAACATTTCCCGCATCGCCGCCTTGTCGTCGTCCACATGCTCGAACACATGGTTCGCGATCACGACATCGAAGAAATTGTCCGGCCGGTCGATCTTGGTGATGTCGAGCCGGAATTTCGCGATCTCCGCATAGAGATCGGCGGGCTCGTAATCGGGATTGTTCTTCATCGCCCGCATCAGCCACTTCTCGGGGCCGAATTGCAGGATCTTCATCTTCGAAAGGTCGATGCTGTTATCCGTCAGATAAAGCTGCAGGAGCCGGTGCCGCTCGCGGCTTCCGCAATTCGGGCAGCGCGAATCCCAGCGCGAGGGCCGGCCGACAGAGAGGAACGTCCCGTGATAGCCGCAGACCGGGCAGGTGCGATGGATTTTCCGGCGCGAAAACTGCGCCCGGTCCTTCCACCAGCCCTGCAGGAGGCGGCTGAAAATCTTGCCCCGGTCGATCTCTGTATTCTGCGTCAAAACCAGTCCGCCTGTTCGGCTCCGCAAGCGTTGCGCCGGGGCCTGTGAAAGTCGCGGCCACAATGTCGGGCGCGGCAAAATAATGTCAAGCAATTGAACCCGGGCTTTGCGAAAGCGGCAAGGATTTCCGTACCTTCGGCGAGATGTGATAAAGCTTCTCGTCTGTCCGTCCGCATTGGAACCCGGGAGAAGCCCTGATGGGCCGCACATTGCCGAGCCTGCTTGAAATCGCCGATCCGGGCGCCATCCGCGAGAAGCTCGATGCCGTGCGCGCCTCGGCGGCGGACGGTCTCGCGCTGAAGCGCGGCGTCGTCGCAGTGCTCAAATCCGCGCTCATGGACGGCCGCGCCAAGGCGCGCGAGCGGCTGGAGCAGGGCGCGCATCGCGGCCGCTCCTGCGCCGAGAGCATCTGCTACCTGCAGGACACGATCATCCGCGAACTCTATACCTTCGCGACGAGCCATGTTTTCCCCGCGCCGAACCCGAGCCGGGCGGAACGCCTCGCCATCGCCGCCGTCGGTGGCTATGGCCGCGGCACGCTGGCGCCCGGCTCCGACATCGATCTCCTTTTCCTGCTGCCCTACAAGCAGACCCCCTGGGGCGAGAGCGTCGTCGAATACATGCTTTATGCGCTCTGGGATCTCGGCCTCAAGGTCGGCCATTCGACGCGCTCCATCGCCGATTGCATCCGCCTCTCGCGCGAGGATTTCACCATCCGCACCGCGCTTCTCGAGGCCCGCTTC
>PHEF01000077.1 GCA_002842875.1 Alphaproteobacteria bacterium HGW-Alphaproteobacteria-3
CCATGCCGCGCCCATGCAATAGCGCGTCGCGCCCGCTTCCTTCGCCTTGCGCGCTTCGGCGAGCACCTTCTCGACTTCCATCAGCTTCGAGGCCTTGAGCCCCGTCTCGAACTTCGAGCTCTGGGCGCAATAGCCGCAATCTTCCGGGCAGCCGCCGGTCTTGATCGAGAGCAGCGTCGACATCTGCACTTGATGCGCCTTGAACCAGCGGCGATGGACAAGCTGCGCCTCGAACAGAAGATCGTTGAAGGGCAGGTCGAAAAGCGCCTGCAGCTCCGCGCGCGTCCAGTCGTGGCGCACCTCGTCGGGGTCCGTGCGCCGCCCAAAATCGGATTGCGGGCCGGTCTGCGCGGATTTGGGCTCTTCGATACGGGTCTGGATGCTCATGGGCCACGGCTTCTCTTGCGATAAGGACGAAAGGCTACAAGTCCGGCAGCATAGGCAGCCTGAGCCCCAATGCAACAATTCGCATGCTGGCTATCGAGCTTGCTGACAACCGTTTTCGGCTTGCCGGTTGCGCCCCGGAGACGGTTTGAAAAAAGTCGTCATGGCCCGGCTTGTCCGGGCCATCCACGTTCGCCCCGGCGAAAGCCGGGGTCTTTCTCCTTCCGAATTTGTCGCAAAAACCCGGACGGCCCGAATGAATCGGGCCGTGACGTTGAGGGTGGCGACCTTCCAGACAGTCGCTCTCAATCGCTTCCCCAGCGCCTGAGCAATGCGCCCTGTACCTTCAGCAGCCGGTCGATCAGCGCCCGGTTTCCCGCCGCCTCCGCCTGACGCAGCGCCAGCGCCACGTCGAACAGCGTCTCGCGCTCTTCGGCGCCCCGCACAAGGCTCCTGACCCAGCCCACGGCGGCGCGGCGCTCCCCCTTCGTCACCTCCGCCACCCGGTGCAGCGTGGTCGAGGGATAGAGCACCAGCGAGCCTGCGGCGAGTTTCACGAGGCGCTCGCCTGCCGGTTCCTCGATAACGAGTTCGCCGCCTTCATAAGTGCCGGGTTCGGCCAGAAACAGCGTGAAGGACAGGTCCACGCGCTTGCCGTCCATGAAGGCATCGTCCGAATGGAGCCCGTATTCCATGCCTTTGGTGTAGCGGGAGAGGAGAATGCGGATGAAGTCGCGGGGCCGCGCCGCCGCGAGGAAGACCTCGTTCTTCATCAGCCGCTTCTCGACCAGCGCGGTGAAATCGCCGGCAAGCCCTGTGGGCTTTGCCTGTTCGTTCCGTTTCACCGTCCTGGCGATCCGGCCCGCCGTGCGCGCCCCGTCCTCGAAGCCGTCCTTCTGCTTGAAGACCGTCCCGGCGAGGCGGAGGTCGGCGGGGGCGAGGACGTCGGCGATCTGGATGAACAAGATGTCGGTTCCATGATAATGCAAAGCGTTTGCAAATTAACCGGCCGCGCGGTAAAGGTCGAGGCCGAGTATCGCGGCCAAAAGACGCTGCCGCCACAGGAACCGCCGAAAACCTCCAAGGAAGCCCGCCATGAAATACCGGACGAAACTCTGGACCAGCATCAGCGCCGCCGCCCTCATCGCGGCCTCGGGCGCGGTCGCCGGTATGGCAGCGTCCGCCGGAGAAGGCAGCGGCCCGCATGCGGATACCGCGCCGGGCAAGGCGGCCTCCGGCACATTCCTCATGGCCGCCGCCGGTGAAGGCGAGGGCGAAGGCGGCGAGGGCGGCGAAGGTGGAGAGGGTGGCGAAGGCGGCGTCGACCCGGCCCTCGCGGCAAAGGACCCGGCTCTCTATCTCTCCGCGCTCGACATCATCCGCGCGCATTACCTCGCAGGCGAAGCGATGCTCGATGTGGAAGGCGGGCGGCAGGCGGGCGGCGAGATGTTCGCTCATCCGATCTCGGAAGTTTACATCGACCTCGAACCCGTCTTCGAGGCGCAGGGGGCGGCCCTCTTCATGGACGAGATGACGGAGGCCGTCGATCTCGCCCTTGGCGATGCACCGGTTGACGAGGTGAAGGCCGCGGCCGCCAAGGTCTATGCCGCGCTCGACGCGGCGGCCGAAAAGGCGCCCGCGAGCGAGAGGAGCGCTGCGGCAATCGAGGCGGCGCTCATGGCCCTGATGTTCGACCGCGCCGCCAAGCAATATGACACGGCGATCGGGCCGAACGGTTCGGAAGACGCCTGGATCGACGGTTATGGCTTCTGGAAGGTCGCCGAGAAGCGGGCCGAGGCGCTCAAGCCGGCACTCGGCAAGGAGCACGAGAGCCTCTCGGAAGAGATCGCTCGGGCCGAGGAACTCTTCGGCAAGGCCTATGCGAGCGTCGAGAAGCCTCGCGAGGCGCCTGTCGAGCCGGGTCCGCTGCTCGCCGCCAGCTCCCGCATCTCCCTGAAAACCGGCAGCTTCTGAGTCCCGGACAAAAGGGCTTGCGCGGGGCGCCCCGCGCGGCCCATACCTCCTCCGCGAGAGGAGTGATGGATGCCGAAGAGCCCTGAAAGCACGCTCGACCGCTTCGCGCGCGAAAAACTCGACGCGCTGGAGGCGCAGGCGCTGCGCCGCCGCCTGATCGAGACCGACCGCCGCGAAGGCGCCATCGCCTTCCGCGACGGCCGCCGCCTCGTCTCCTTCTGCTGCAACGACTATCTCAACCTCTCGCAGAACGAGACGGTAAAGCGCGCCGCCATCGAAGCGACGGAGAAATATGGCGTCGGCTCCGGTGCCTCGCGCCTCGTCTCCGGCAATCATCCGCTCTTCCGCGCGCTGGAGCTTCGCCTCGCCGAATGGAAGCAAGCGGAGGATTGCGTCGTCTTCGGCTCCGGCTACATGGCGAACATGGGGATCATCCCCGCGCTGGTGCGCGAGGGCGATCTCATCCTCGCCGACGAACTTGCCCATGCCTGCCTGCTCTCGGGCTCGAAGCTTTCCGGCGCCCGCGTCGAGATCTTCCGTCACAACGACATGGAGCATTTGCGTGCGCTCCTCGCCGCCCATCGCGGCGCCGCGCGGCATTGCCTCATCCTCACCGACGGAATCTTCAGCATGGATGGCGACGCCGCACCCGTCGAAGCGTTGGCGGAGATCGCCGCGCGCCACGATGCGTGGGCAATGACGGATGACGCGCATGGGCTCGGCGTCGTCGGCCATGAAGGCCGCGGGTCGAGCTTCCTGGGCGAAACGAAAGCCGCCGTCCCCCTCCAGATGGGCACGCTCTCGAAAGCCGTCGGCACCTATGGCGGCTATCTCTGCGCGAGCCGCGCCGTCTGCGACCTGATCCGCACCCGCGCCCGCACGCTCATCTATTCGACGGGCCTGCCGCCCGCCACCGCCGCCGCCGCCATCGCCGCGCTCGATTTCATCCGCGCGAACCCGGATTATTGCAGGCGTCCGGTCGAGAAGGCGAAGGCCTTCACCCGCGCGCTCGGCCTGCCTGACCCCGAAAGCCCCATCGTGCCGCTGATCCTCGGCGATGCGGAAGTAACGCTCGCCGCCTCCGCCCTCCTCGAGGCCGAAGGCTATCTCGTCACCGGCATCCGCCCGCCAACCGTGCCCGCGGGCACCGCGCGCCTGCGCTTCACCTTCACGGCCGAGCATGACGACGCCGACATCGCGCGCCTCGCTGCGCTTGTCCGCGACCTCATCTTGCCGCGCCGCGCTGCCGAGTAGCCATGCCCCCCATCTTCGTCACCTCCTCCGGCACCGAGATCGGCAAGACATACGTCTCCGCCATGCTGACGCGCGAGTTGAAGGCGCGCGCGATCAAGCCGCTGGTGAGCGGCCTCGACGAGGAGACCTTTCCCGGCAGCGATCCCGCGCAATTGCTCGCCGCCATGGGCGAGCCCGTGACCTATGAAAATGCCAGCCTCGTCTCGCGCTGGCGGTTCCGCGCCGCGCTCTCGCCCGACATGGCCGCGAAGCGCGAGGGCCGCGCCATCGATTTCGATGAGCTCGTCGCCGAATGCGTTTCAGCGGCGAAGCGCCACGATCCCCTCGTCATCGAAGGCGTCGGCGGCCTCATGGTCCCGCTCGACGAGCGCCACACCGTGCTCGACTGGATGAAGGCGTTGAAGGCGGAGACAGGCCTCGCGCCGCTCCTCGTCGTCGGCGCCTATCTCGGCACCATCAGCCACACGCTGACATCGCTCGCCGTGATGCGCGCCGAAAACATCGCGCCGCGCGTGATCGTGGTGAGTGAGCGCGAGCCCGGCCCCGTCCCGGTCGGCGAAACGGCGGCGGCGATCGCGCGCTTTGCCGGCGGCATTCCCGTCCGCATCGCGCCGCGCGGCGGCGCCGTTTCCCTCGCCGATCTCTTCTGAGCCTCAGCCGGGCAGCTTGTCGCGGATTTCCTTCAGCCTGTCGTTCATCGACAGGAACACGAGATACATCTCGCAGATCACCCGCCACAGCAGCACGCCGAGCGCCCCCACCGCCAGCGCCACCACGAGCTGCAGCAAGCCCAACGCGCCATTATAGTTCATCGTGCTGATCGAGCCCGACATCGACGCCAGCACGAACATGACGATGATGACGAGGCCGAGCCAGTAGAGAAACTTGAGAATGTTTCCGGAGAGAAATTTCTCGAAGCTCAGGAAATCCTTGAAACTCATATTGTCCTCTCACATCGGAAAGCCGCCCGCTCCCGCGTTTCGCGTGAACGGTTCATGCGTGTACGGATGAAGGTTTCACGCCTATTTCGGGCCGAGCAGGAACCAGAGGATGAGGCCGATCACCGGCAGGAGGATGACGATAACGATCCAGATCGCCTTCCACAAAGGTTCGGCGCCGCTCTGCACGATGCGGATGATCGCATAGATATCCAGTATCAGGATGATGATGCCGAGAATGCCGGTATAGCCGTCGCCGAACATGGATTTCCTCCAGACCATATGCCCCCAACGCCAAGCCTAGCGCGGTTTGCGGTCTGAGGTAAGTTCCGGATGCGGCATATTGCGTGGAATTGTGTGATCGAACGTCAAACGAAGGACGGCGTCTCGATTCCCTTCGAATTCCAGCAGCCACTTCTTCGTCGGCAGGCCGCCGCCGAAGCCGGTCAGCGATCCGTCCGCGCCGATGACGCGGTGGCAGGGCACGATGATCGGAAGGGGGTTCCGCCCGTTCGCAAGCCCCACCGCGCGAACGCCTTTCGGATTGCCGATCGCGCATGCGATATCGCGATAACTCCGCGTCTCGCCGAAGGGAATGCGCGCCAGCGCCGCCCACACGCTTTTCTGGAATGCCGTTCCTTCCGCCGCCAGCGTCAGCCCGGTAAAATCCGTCTGCTTCCCCTCGAAATAGCGCTCGAGCGCTTTCACCGCCTTGTCGAGATGCGCGCGCGCTTTCGCGCTTCCCTCCCGCTTCGGAAAGGCGATGTCCTTCTGGTTTGGAAACAGCACGGCCGCCAGTCCCGCCTCGGTTGCGGCAAGGCGCAGCTCTCCGATGGGCGTGTCGAGCGTTGCGGTGGCAAGTGCCGGATCGTCGGGAAGTTTCATGGCTTTCTCCTTGCGTGCCGTCAGATTGTCCACAGCGCGAGCGCCGCATAGCCGCGCCACGGCCGCCAGGCTTGCGACATCGTTTCGAGTTCGGCGGTGGACAGGGGCGCGCCGCCGCCCGCCGCCTTGCGAAGCCCGAGATCGGAAGCGGGAAAGGCGTCCGGCTCGCCAAGCGCGCGAAGCGATATGTAATGCGCGGTCCATGCGCCGATGCCGGGCAGCGCCGTCAGCTCGGCGATCTTCGCCTCCAGGCTTTCGCGCGGCGTGAAGTCGAGTGTGCCCGCCGCGACCGCGCCCGAAAGTGCCTTCAGCGTTGCGATGCGCCCGCCCGTGAGGCCGAGGCCCGAGAGATCGGCGCGGGCAAGCGCCTTCGCCGTTGGAAACAGCCGCTCCACGCCTTCGCCGCCGGAAATTTTCTCGCCGAATGCCGTCACGATGCGGCCCGCGATCGTCGTCGCGCCCTTCACCGAAATCTGCTGCCCGAGTACGGCGCGCACGGCAAGCTCGAAGCCGTCGAACGCGCCCGGCACGCGAAGCCCCGCGGCGCGTTTGAGGCGCGGCCCGATCAGCGGATCGCGCGACAGTGCGGCGGCGATGGCGGAAGGCTCCGCATCGAGATCGAAGAGCCGCCGCAGCCTTGCCGCGATTGCGCGGATGGGCAGCGCGTGCGGTCCCGCCTCCAGCACGGTAATCCGCGCCTCGAGCGCCTGTCCGCTCGCGGCGGGGGTGACGCTGACGATCCCCTTCGCGCCGCCAATGGAAAAGCTGCGCGCATAGCTTTTCCCGTCCACCCGCTCCACGCCCGGAATGGCGCGCGCGGCGAGATAGGCGAGAATGCCGGGAAAATCGAAAGGCGGCCGGTAGCCGAGCCGCAGCCGGATCGTGCCGCCCGTCTGTGCGTCCGAGGCGCGGCGGATGTCCGTCGGCGCCACGCCATAGGCCGTGCGGATCGCATCGTTGAAGCGGCGCAGGCTTTGATACCCCGCCGCATGCGCAACCTCCGAAAGCGGCATCGCCGTATCGCTGATGAGCTGCTTTGCCGTCAGCAGCCGCCGGTTCGCGGCAACGGCCTGCGGCCCCGCTCCCACATGCGCAAGGAAGAGCCGCCGGAGCTGCCGCTCGCCGAGCCCGAGCCGCGCGGCGAGGTCCTCGAGCCTGCCTTCGTCCAGCGCGCCTTCCTCGATGAGTCGCAACGCGCGCGAGACCGTCGCCGCCGTGCCCGCCCAGGCGGGTGTGCCGGGCGCCGTCTCCGGCCGGCAGCGCAGGCAGGAGCGGAAGCCCGCCGCTTCCGCGGCGGCAGCCGAGGCGGCGAAGCTGCAATTCTCGCGCTTCGGCACGCGCGCGGGGCAGACGGGCCGGCAATAGATGCCGGTCGTCGACACACAGACGAAGAAACGCCCGTCGAAGCGCGCATCCTTCGCCTGCATGGCTCGGTAGCAAGCGTCGGGGTCGAGCGGCGATGTGGGAACCGTCATGTTCATGCGCAGCAGTCTAGATCGGCGCCTGCCGCCGCGCTCGCCAAAATCGGACATGTCCATCCATGACGCCGCCGTCATGATTGTGCCAACTCGTTCATCGCGCTCTCTTCCCACCCGCCCCTGGGGGCGGGTCGAGAAATTCGAGCTTGCGAAGAATTTCTCGGGGCGGGGGATGCGGCATTCGCAGGAATCTCCGTCCGGTTCCGCTTGAGTTCCCGTCCGTCGCTGATACGCTCCCTCCCACTGGAATTTACGAACACTGGAATTGAAATCGTAAAAGTCGCGCATGCGGGGAGGAGAACCGGCACGCGTGGACTTCGGGGAGGAATTCATGACGGACAGGGCAGGCGCCGTTTCGGGCGCCGCGGGCGGCATTGCGCCGTCGCAGGGCTTCACGCCCGCCTATCGCAACTATGCGCTCTTTGTACTGATGACCGCCTATACGGCGAATTACGTGGACCGGCAGATCCTTGCGATCCTGCTGCAGCCGATCAAACTCGATCTCGGTCTCAACGACACGCAGCTCGGCTTCCTCTCCGGCATCACCTTCGCCATCTTCTACGCGACGCTCGGCGTGCCGATCGCCATGTGGGCGGACCGCACCAACCGGCGCAACATCGTGGCGCTGGCGCTCACCATCTTCTCGACCATGACGGTCGTCTGCGGCTTCGTGACGAATTTCGCGCAGCTCGCGCTCGCGCGCATCGGCGTCGGCGTCGGCGAGGCAGGCTCAAGCCCGCCCTCCCACTCCATGATCTCCGACATGTTCCCGCCGGAAAAGCGCGCCTCCGCCATGGGCATCTATTCGCTCGGCATCAATATCGGCATCCTGATCGGCTTCCTTGTCGGCGGCTGGGTCAGCCAGTGGTATGGCTGGCGCGCGGCCTTCTTCATCGTCGGTGCGCCGGGCCTCCTCATCGCGCTCCTCGTGCGTTTCACGCTGAAGGAGCCCGAGCGCGGCCATGCCGATGGCATCTCGTCTCAGGCATCGGCCGCCGCGCCGAAGGTCATGGAAGTCTGGCGTCTGCTCTGGTCGCAGAAGTCCTTCCGCCACATCGCCTTCGGCTGCGCGCTGGCGGCCTTCGGCGGCTATGCGGGCGTCACCTGGATCCCGGCCTTCCTCATCCGCTCCTTCCAGATGAGCCCGGGCGAGATCGGCACCTGGCTCGCCCTCATCATCGGCTTTGTCGGCGGCGCCGGCACCTACCTCACAAGCTGGCTCGCCGACCATTACGGCAAGCGCGATGTGCGCTGGAACATGTGGGTGGTGGCCATCGTCATGGCCGTCTGCTTCCCCTTCGCCATCGGCATGTATCTGTCGATGGACAAATACGGGGCGCTCTTCTTCTTCCTCGTGCCTGCCTTCGCGGGCGCGGCCTATATCGGGCCAAGCCTCGCCATGACCCAGGGCCTCGTCACGCTGCGCATGCGCGCCGTCGCCTCCGCCGTGCTCTTCCTCATCCTCAACATGATCGGCATGGGGCTCGGTCCGCAGGCCGTCGGCATCATCAGCGATCTCTACGCCCCGGCTTACGGCGACGAGTCGCTGCGCTACGCGCTTCTCACCGTCATGATCGTCTGGCCCTGGGCCGCCATCCATTTCATCCTCGGCGCAAAAACGCTGAAAGAAGACCTCGCCCGCGCCAAGGCCTACAGCCTGAAGTAAAAATCATGCCGGCGGCTGGCTTCATGCCTGCCGCCGGGACGACATTTAGAAGAATTCGTCATGGCCCGGCCCTCCTTTGACAGCTTGTCTGTCAAAGGCAGACAAGAAGGCGGGCCATCCACGTCTTCCTCTTCCAGCCACACTGCGGACGGCCCGAATAAATCGGGCCGTGACGATTGTGGTGGGCACTCTGCGTCTCTGCGCCTCTGCGTGATCTCCCGCCGCGACACCGTTCCCCTCGAACACCCGTCTCCTTTGTGAAAGCATGATCCCCAAAGGAGCCCCGCCATGTCCCTCCCGCAAACCATGCGCGCCATGCTGCTCGATGCGCCGGGAAAGAAGCTGCGCCTCGCGGAGATAGCCGTGCCGCAGGCCGGTCCCGGCGAGGTCGTGGTCAAGGTCGAGGCGTGCGGCGTCTGCCGCACCGATCTTCATGTCGTCGATGGCGAACTGCCGGAGCCGAAGCTTCCCCTCGTGCCCGGCCACGAGATTGTCGGCCGCGTCGCCGCGCTGGGTGAAGGCGTCGTCCGTCTCCGCCTTGGCGTGCGCGTCGGCATTCCCTGGCTCGGATGGACCTGCGGGCAATGCCGCTACTGCCGCGCGGGACGCGAAAATCTCTGCGAACGCGCGCTCTTCACCGGCTACACGCGCGATGGCGGCTATGCGGAATTCACTGCCGCCGATGCGCGCTTCTGTTTTCCCGTGGCGGAAAGCTACGGCGCCGCGGAGGCCGCTCCCCTTCTTTGCGCCGGTCTCATCGGTTACCGCTCGCTGCGCATGGCGGGCGAGGGCAGGACGCTCGGGCTTTACGGTTTCGGCGCCGCCGCGCATATCGTCGCGCAGGTGGCGCGTCACGAGGGCTGGCGTCTCTTCGCCTTCGTGAAGCCTGGCGATGAGGCCGCGATGGCCTTCGCGCTTTCGCTCGGCGCGGAATGGGCAGGCGGTTCCG
>PHEF01000078.1 GCA_002842875.1 Alphaproteobacteria bacterium HGW-Alphaproteobacteria-3
ATAGCCGATCGACATGGTCTTGATGCCGTATTTTTCCTTCGGCAGGAGCTTCTTGCCGTCCTTGCTCTCGGGCTTGCCGGTGAGGCCCATCATGCGCGGCACGGACGGCCCGTAGATATCCGCATCGAGAAGACCGACGCGGCGGCCGAGCTTCGCAAGCGCAAGCGCGAGATTGACCGCGACCGTCGACTTGCCGACGCCGCCCTTGCCGCTCGCGACGGCGATAATCGCCTTCACGCCGGGTATCTGCATCGCGCCCTGCGGCGCGCGCGGCTGTTCGGGATGCGCGTGCGAATGTCCCTTCGCCGGGGAGGGAGAAGGCGTATTGCGATGCGCGGTCAAAACCGCCGTTACGCTCAAGACGCCCGGCAGCGCCTTCACCGCCTGCTCGCAGGCCTTGCGCAGCGGTTCCTTTTGCGCCCCCTTCGCGGGGTCGACCTCGATCGAAAAGCCGACATGGCCTTCCCGCACCACGAGCCCCTGCACGAGCCCCGCGCTCACGACATCCTTGCCACTCTCCTCGTCGCTGACGGTTGAAAGGGCCGCTGCAACGTCGTCACGGGTCACACTTGCCATTTTCTTCTTTCGGATCGTTTGTTCGCGGCGGCATCTTGAAGAAAGCGTGCCGCGGCTCATATCGCTCATGCGGCGCCCGGTTCGCGTTGCGCCACATGGGTGTCTGTCATATAAACCCCGGTATGTACCTTTCCAACCGATCTATCACTTCGCAATCAAAGGATTTTTGATGCCCTGGAGCAATCAGAACGGCGGCGGCGGCTGGCAGGGTGGCGGCGGAGGTGGCGGTGGCCGGGGTCCGTGGGGGCAGGGGCCTTCCGGCGGTGGCGGCAATCAGCCGCCCGATCTCGATGAACTGATCCGGCGTGGCCAGGAAAAATTCCGCCAGATATTCGGTGGCGGCGGCGTGCCGGGTGGCGGCGTGGGCCAGGGCAGCGGCGGTGGCCGCGGGCCGATTTTTCTCATCGCGGTCGTGATCCTCGGGATGCTCGCCTACACATCCTTCTTCCGCGTGAACGCGAACGAAAAGGGCATCGTGCTGCGCTTCGGCGATCATGTGCGTACCGTGCAACCGGGGCTCCATTTCAAACTTCCCTATCCCATCGAGACGGCGCTGACGCCTGCGGTGACGAACATCACCAGCATCGATATCGGCATGCGCGCGTCCGGCGGTTCGCCGATCGGCGTGCCGGAAGAAAGCCTGATGCTCACAGGTGACGAGAACATCGTCGATATCGCCTTCACCGTGCAATGGCGCATCAAGGCGGACGAAGCACCGGGCTTTCTCTTCAATGTCCAGAACCCCGATCTCGCCGTGAAGGCGGTCGCCGAAAGCATGATGCGCGAAGCGGTCGGCGCATCGCAGATCGAGGTGCTGCAAACCACCGGCCGTAACGAAGCGCAGGAGCTGGTGCGTCAAGGTCTCCAGAAGACGCTCGACGAATATGGCGCCGGCATCGAAATTACCGAAGTGAAGCTCCAGAAGGTCGATCCGCCCGCTCAGGTGCTCGATGCGTTCCGCGACGTGCAGGCCGCGCGCGCCGACCAGGAGCGGTTGCGCAACCAGGCCGAGACCTATGCCAACACGGTCATCCCGCGCGCTCGAGGCGAGGCGGCGAAGATCACGCAGGCTGCGGAAGCTTACCGCGAACAGATCGTGGCGGAAGCGGAAGGCGACGCGAAGCGCTTCATCTCGATCTATACCGAGTACAAGAAGGCGCAGGACGTAACCCGCCGCCGCATCTATCTCGAAACCATGCAGGATGTGCTTGGCGACGTGAACAAGATCGTGGTGACGAACGGCGCCGCTGGCGGCCAGAACGTGTTGCCCTATCTGCCGCTCAATGAGCTGAAGCCGAAAAGCGGGGCGGCCGCGCCGTCCCCGGCGGCTGGCAGCCAGACCACGAATGGAGGCCGCTGATGAACAGGTCCGTTGCAATCGGAGCCGGCGCCGTTGCGGTCATCGTCCTGATCGGGCTCTATCTCTCCGCCTTCACCGTCAGCATGACGCAGCAGGCAATCGTCCTTCAGTTCGGCGACCCCCGCGCCGTCGTCACGGAGCCGGGGCTGCACTGGAAACTGCCCGTCGTCCAGAATGTCGTCTATGTCGACAAGCGCATCCTGAACCTCAATGCGCCGCCGGAAGAAATCATCGCCAAGGACCGCAAGCGGCTCGTGGTCGATGCCTTCGCACGCTACCGGATCGTCGACTCGCTGCGCTTCTATCAGTCCATCGGCAGTTTGCAGAGCGCCGAGGATCGTCTGAAGCCGAACCTGGTGTCGTCGCTTCGTAATGTGCTCGGCGACCACACGCTCGAAGAACTCGTCCGTGACAATCGCGCGGGTCTGATGAAGAAGATCCAGGCGGCCTTCAACGGCGCCGCAGCGCAATTCGGCATCGAGGTCGTCGATGTCCGTATCCGCCGCGCCGACCTGCCGGAGCAGAACAGCCAGGCGATCTATCAGCGCATGCAGACGGAACGCGAACGAGAAGCCGCCGAAATCCGCGCCCAGGGCAACGAGGAAGCGCAGCGCATCCGCAGCCGTGCCGACCGTGAGGTCACCGTTCTCATCGCCGAATCCGAGCGCGATGCGCAGATCGCGCGAGGCGAGGGCGATGCGAAGCGGAACGAGATCTATGCGTCCGCCTATTCGCAGGATCCGGAGTTCTTCGCCTTCTACCGGTCGATGGAGGCCTACAGGAAGAGCCTGAAGGGCGACAACACGACCATGATCGTGGAGCCGCAGGGCGAGTTCTTCCGGTATTTCGGCAGTGAGAGCGGGCGCCGCTGAGAGGCTGATCGGGCTTGAGCGACTTTCTGACGGCACTCGGCCTCGCGCTCGCAATTGAAGGAGCGCTCTATGCGGGCTTTCCGGGGCCGATGCGCCGGGCGCTGGCGGCCGCATCGGGGATGCCGGACCCGTCGCTGCGTCTTGGCGGGCTCGCCGCTCTTGCTATCGGCGTTTTTGTTGTCTGGCTTGTCCGCGGCTGAGGTTTGCCGCGCGCGCCTCAATTCGTCCATAATCCGGCTGAAAATAGGCCCGAACCCGCATGGCGGGGCGGGACAGGGGAGTATGTGTAAATGGCTTTGACGGGCGGCGAAGCGAACAGGCGGCGGTATTTCATTCCGGCTCTCGCCGTTCCGGTTCTGGCGGCGCTTCTTGCGGCAGTCATCGCCTTCCCGGCGGTTGCGCGTGGCGCGCCGGACAGTTTCGCCGATCTCGCCGAGCGGCTTTCGCCCGCCGTCGTCAACATCTCGACCTCCCAGGTGTTGAAGCCCGGCGACATGGCCATACCCGGCGTGCCGGAAGGGTCTCCGCTCAACGACTTCTTCGATGAGTTCATGGAGCAGCAGCAGGGCGCGCGTCCGCAGCGCGTGCAATCGCTCGGCTCGGGCTTCGTCATCGACCCCAAGGGCATCGTCATCACCAACAATCATGTGATCGAGGGTGCCGACAAGATCGAGGTGACGTTCATCGACGGGACGACGCTTCCCGCGACCGTCAAGGGAACGGATCCGAAGACCGATCTTGCCGTGCTCGAAGTTATCGGCGACAAGCCGCTGCCTTTTGTGGAGCTCGGCGACAGCGAGCGCATTCGCGTCGGCGACTGGGTTGTCGCGATCGGAAATCCCTTCGGGCTTGGCGGTTCGGTAACGGCGGGCATCGTCTCGGCGCTCAACCGCGATATTCATGCCGGCAATTACGACGATTTCATTCAAACGGATGCCGCCATCAACCGTGGTAATTCCGGCGGGCCGCTTTTCGACATGCAGGGCCGCGTCGTCGGCGTCAATTCGGCGATTATCTCGCCGTCCGGCGCCTCTGTCGGTATCGGCTTTGCCGTCCCGACGAGCACGGTGAAGCCCGTCGTCGAGCAGATCATGAAATATGGCGAGACGCGGCGGGGCTGGATCGGCGTGCGCATTCAGTCCGTCACGCCGGACATTGCCGACAGTCTCGGCCTCGGCGTCGCGCGTGGCGCGCTGGTTGCGGGCGTGGATCCGGAGGGGCCGGCATCGGTTGCGGGCATCGAGACGGGCGATATCGTTCTCGCTTTCAACGGCCGCACCGTCAATGCGATGCGCGACTTGCCGCGTGTGGTGGCGGAATCGGATATCGGTGCCACGGTCGACGTGCAGCTCTTCCGCGATGGCGAAACGCTGACGCGCAAGATCGAAGTGGGACGTCTCGAAGACGAGGAAAAGGAAGTCGCTCAGGCGGCCCCGAAAGACGAGCCGAAGGTGAAGGCGACCGTGGTTCTCGGTCTCAGCCTTTCTGCGCTCGACGATAAGCTCCGTGCCCGCTTCGGTGTTCCGGCCGAAACGGAAGGCGTTCTCGTCACGGATGTCGATCCGTTTGGCGCGGCGGTCGAAAAGGGCGTGCGTCCCGGCGATGTGATCGTCGAAGTGGCGCAGCGCCCCGTCTCGGTGCCGGAAGATGTCGAGAGCATCGTCCGGTCGGAAGAGAAGGGCGGCCGGAACTCCGTCCTGTTGCGCATTTCTTCGTCCGGCGATATCCGCTTCGTGGCGCTGAGATTGGGCGGAGAGTAGTTCCCGGCATAAAGTCGGTGTTGTCCGGTTAAGGGCAATTCCATTCGATGAAAGAGTATTTGTAGGCCCTGAACTCAAATTTCATCGTCATGGCCCGCTTTATGCGGGCCATCCACGTCTTTGCGTCCTGGAATGGAAGAAAAGAAAGACGTGGATGACCCGGACAAGCCGGGTCATGACGGCTGTTTTAAACCTGTGTTCGGCCGTCGCCTCAGGTCCCGATCTCGTCCTGCCTGTAGCCCTGCAGAAAGAGAAGCGCCGTCAGGTCGCCATGGTCGATGCGGGCATGCGCCGCTTCCGCGACCACGGGCTTCGCGTGGAAGGCAACGCCGAGACCGGCTTCCCCGATCATGGCGAGATCGTTCGCGCCGTCGCCGACGGCAAGCGTTTCCCCGGGCTTCAATCCCAGTTCTTCGCGCAGGCGGACCAGCGCTTCGAGCTTCGCCTCACGCCCGAGAATCGGTTCGGCGATACCGCCGGTGAGTTTGCCGTCCACAAAGATGAGCCGGTTCGCCTGGTTGGTGTTGAAACCGACCGCATGCGCCACGCGCTCGGTGAAAAAGGTGAAGCCGCCCGAGACGAGGGCGCAGGCATGGCCGTCATTGCGCATGGTCGCGATCAGCGCGCGCGCGCCGGGCGTCAGCGTGATGCGTTCGCGGTAAACCTTTTCGAGCGCGTCGAGGGGCAGTCCCTTCAGCAGGCCGACCCGCTCGCGCAGCGCCGGCTCGAAGTCGATCTCGCCGCGCATGGCGCGTTCGGTGATCTCCGCGATTTTCGGTTTGATACCGCATTCGGCGGCAAGTTCGTCGATGCATTCCTGCTCGATGATCGTCGAATCCATGTCGGCGATCAGCAGCCTCTTGCGGCGGCCTTCGGCGGCTTGCGCCGACAGGTCGATCCTGGCGCCCTTGAGCGCACTGCGGGCCGCCGTCTCCGCCTTGGCCGGGTCGCCATCGAAGGGAATGTCGCAGGCAAGCGCTTGCGCCAGCCAGTCGGCCGCGCCGGGCGCGGGCAGGGCGTTTCGGGCCGCGTCCACATGCGCACTTGAAAGTGGCGTCTCTTTGTTGCCTATCAGCGTCAGGACGTATTTCATCGCGGCTACCTCAAGACTCGTCATGGCCCGATTTATTCGGGCCATCCACGTCTTTAACATGGCCCAGAGGGAAGACGTGGATGCCACGCCTTCGCGCGGCATGACACAATGTGAGTGTTTTGAACAATCCCATCCCTATCGAACGTGCCGTCCTTATTGCAGGGCCGACCGCCAGCGGCAAGTCGGCGCTGGCGCTCGGCCTGGCCGAAAGGCTTGGCGGCGAGATCGTCAACGCCGACTCGATGCAGGTTTACAGCGAGATGCGGGTGCTGACCGCGCGGCCATCCGAAGCGGAAGAGGCGCGCGTGCCGCATCACCTCTACGGCATCACGGACGCGGCTGCGCCGCTTTCCGCGGGCCGCTGGGCGGTGCTGGCGGCGGCGGCGATGCGCGACATCGCCGCGCGCGGAAAGCTGCCCATCGTCGTTGGCGGCACGGGTCTCTATTTCCGGGCGCTTGTCGAAGGGCTCGCGCCGGTTCCCCAGATTCCGGCACATATCAGAGCGGAAGTCCGGGCCGAGGTCGCGGAGGCAGGGCCCCACGCCCATGCGCTTCTCGCCGAGGCCGATCCTGCGCTGGCGGCCGGGATACGTCCCTCCGACAAGCAGCGGATCGCGCGCGGGATCGAGGTTCTTCGCGCCACAGGCCGTCCGCTCAGCGCCTGGCAGCAAGACCCTTCGGTGCCCCTCGTCACCGGCCGCTTCGCCAGGATCGTCCTCGCGCCGGAACGCGAATGGCTTCGGGAGCGGATCGGCCGCCGCTTCAACCTCATGCTGGCGGAGGGGGCGCTCGCGGAGGCAAGTGCGATGGCTGCCCTCGATCTCGATCCCGCCCTTCCGGCCATGAAGGCGCTGGGGCTTCGGCCCCTCATCGCCCATCTTGCGGGTGCCCTGTCGCTTGAAGAGGCGGCGGAGGCCGGCAAGAAGGAGACCCGCGCTTACGCAAAACGGCAGGAAACATGGCTGAGAACGCAAATGATTGCGTGGAACGCCTTTTCTGCGCAAGATTCGGAAAGACTTCATGATGAAATCTTTGCGTTTATTGACGATTTAGGGTTGACCCGGTTCTGAAGCACGGCTAGGTTGCGCGCACTTTTAGACCCCCCCTTCAATCCGTCATGGCCCGCTTCAGGCGGGCCGTCCACGTCTTGGCGGCAGGGAAGGGCAAGCGTGGATGGCCCGGACAAGCCGGGCCATGGCGCTTTATAGAACGGAGAGACGGGTCATGGCGGCTCAGGAACTGACAGGCGCGGAAATCGTCATCAAGGCGCTGGTCGATCAGGGCGTGGACACGATCTTCGGCTATCCGGGCGGCGCCGTTCTCCCGATCTACGATGCGCTGTTCCAGCAGAACAAGATCCGCCACATCCTTGTCCGCCACGAGCAGGGCGCGGTCCATGCCGCCGAGGGCTATGCGCGCTCGACCGGCAAGCCCGGCGTCGTTCTCGTCACCTCGGGGCCGGGCGCTACCAATGCCATCACCGGCCTCACCGATGCGCTGATGGATTCGATCCCGATCGTCTGCCTCACAGGGCAGGTCGCGACGCATCTCATCGGCTCGGACGCCTTCCAGGAAGCGGACACGGTCGGCATCACGCGTCACTGCACGAAGCATAACTGGCTCGTGAGGTCCGCGCCGGAACTTGCGCGCGTCATGCACGAAGCCTTCTATGTCGCGACGCATGGCCGCCCCGGTCCCGTCGTCATCGACATTCCGAAGGATGTCCAGTTCGAGAAGACCGAATACACCGCCTCGCCGCACATCACGCATCGCACCTACCGGCCGCGCCTGAAGGGCGACATCGAGAAGATCAGGGAAGCGGTCGATCTCATCGCGAACGCGAAGAAGCCCATGTTCTACACGGGCGGCGGCGTCATCAATTCGGGTACGGTCGCGAGCCAGCTCCTGCGCGAGCTCGTTCGTCTCACCGGCTATCCCATCACCTCGACGCTGATGGGTCTTGGCGCCTATCCGGCTTCGGACAAGCAGTGGCTTGGCATGCTCGGCATGCACGGCACCTACGAAGCCAACAACGCCATGCACGATTGCGACGTGCTCATCAATATCGGGGCGCGTTTCGACGACCGCGTGACGGGCCGCCTCGAGGCGTTCTCGCCCCACTCGAAGAAGATCCACGTCGATATCGACGCGTCGTCGATCAACAAGAATGTCCGTGTCGATGTCGGCATCATCGGCGATTGCGCCCATGTGCTCGAAGACATGCTGCGCATCTGGAAGTCGAAGGCGCGGCGGCCGGACAAGGCGGCGCTCGCCGACTGGTGGAAGCAGATCGACATCTGGCGCGACCGCAAGTCGCTCTCCTACAAGACGAATGACGACATCATCAAGCCGCAGCAGGCGATCCAGCGTCTCTACGAAATGACGAAGGGCCGTGAGGTCTATGTCACGACGGAAGTCGGCCAGCACCAGATGTGGGCGGCGCAGCACTTCCATTTCGACGAGCCGAACCGCTGGATGACGTCGGGCGGCCTCGGTACGATGGGCTATGGCATGCCGGCGGCCATCGGCGCGCAGATTGCCCATCCCGATGCCCTCGTCATCGACATCGCGGGCGAAGCCTCGATCCTGATGAACATGCAGGAGCTCTCGACCGCCGTTCAGTTCATGCTGCCGGTCAAGATATTCATCCTGAACAACGAATATATGGGCATGGTCCGCCAGTGGCAGCAGCTTCTCCATGGCGGCCGCTATTCCCATTCCTATTCGGACTCGCTGCCCGATTTCGTGAAACTGGCGGAAGCCTATGGCGCGACGGGTATCCGGGCCGAAAAGCCCTCCGAGCTCGATGCCGCGATCAAGAAGATGATCGAGACCCCCGGGCCCGTCATGTTCGACTGCCGGGTCGACCAGCTCGAGAACTGCTACCCGATGATCCCGTCGGGCGCGGCGCATAACGAGATGATCCTGGGCGACGATCCGGACGGGGCGAGCGTCTCGGAAGAAGGAAAGATGCTGGTCTGACCCCTTCATTTGTCATTGCCGGGCTTGACCCGGGGTGACGAATAAGAGAGGGGAAAATAAAAGAACTCTTTCCACGGCGGCCCATTGCCACTACAGAGACGCGCATGAAAAAGGACGAGACAATCGAGCGGCATACCATTTCCGTCCTCGTGGACAACGAGGCGGGGGTGCTTGCGCGCGTGATCGGGCTCTTTTCGGGGCGGGGCTACAATATCGAGAGCCTCACCGTTGCCGAGGTGGACCAGGCCGAGCACACTTCGCGCATCACGGTCGTGACCTCGGGCACGCCCATGGTGATCGAGCAGATCAAGGCGCAGCTCGACCGGCTGGTGCCGGTCCACAGGGTGATGGACCTCACCGTCGAGGCGAAAGCGGTCGAGCGCGAAATGGCGCTCGTCAAGGTCGCGGGCACGGGCGAGAAGCGGGTCGAGGCGCTGCGTCTGTCGGACGCCTTCCGCGCCCGCGTGATCGACACGACGCATTCCTCCTTCATCTTCGAGGTGACGGGCGCGCCGGACAAGATCGATGCCTTTATCGGGCTCATGCGCCCGCTCGGACTGGTTGATGTGTCGCGGACCGGCGTGGTGGCAATCGCCCGCGGTCCCGAGGCGATGTGATTTAGAGACGAACCGAAGGAATAGAAACCATGCGCGTTTATTACGACCGCGACGCGGACGTGAACCTGATCAAGGGCAAGAAAGTCGCCATCATCGGCTATGGCAGCCAGGGCCATGCCCATCAAGGTGATGACGGTCGCCGACGCCGCGAAGTGGGCCGACGTGCTCATGATGCTGACGCCGGACGAGCTGCAGGCCGACATCTATTATGCCGACCTGCACGAGAACATGAAGCCGGGTTCGGCGCTGCTCTTCGCGCATGGCCTCAACATCCATTTCAACCTGATCGAGCCGCGCAAGGACATCGACGTCCTCATGGTCGCGCCGAAGGGCCCCGGCCACACGGTGCGTTCGGAATACAAGCGCGGCGGCGGCGTCCCCTCGCTCATCGCCGTCCATCAGGACGCGACGGGCAATGCGCATGATGTCGGCCTTTCCTACGCGTCGGCGAATGGCGGCGGCCGCGCCGGCATCATCGAGACGACCTTCCGCGAGGAATGCGAGACGGACCTTTTCGGCGAGCAGGTCGTGCTCTGCGGCGGTCTCGTCGAGCTCATCCGCGCCGGTTTCGAAACGCTGACGGAAGCCGGCTACGCGCCGGAGATGGCTTACTTCGAATGCCTGCACGAAGTGAAGCTCATCGTCGACCTCATCTATGAAGGCGGCATCGCCAACATGAACTACTCGATCTCGAACACGGCCGAGTATGGCGAATACGTCACCGGCCCGCGCATCATCACGGCGGAAACCAAGGCCGAGATGAAGCGCGTGCTGAACGACATTCAGTCCGGCAAATTCACGCGCGACTGGATGCTCGAGAACAAGGTCAACCAGACGAGCTTCAAGGCGACGCGCGCGCATGCCGCCGCTCATCCCATTGAGGAGGTGGGCGCCCGTCTTCGCGAGATGATGCCGTGGATTTCGGCGAACAAACTCGTAGACAAGGACAAGAACTGACGCGATCTCGCGAACAGCCCTTCGTTAAATGGGCCCCCCCACACGGCGGCGCTCCACATCGACACTTTCGAGCGTCTTCGCGACGAGATCGCGCCGGGCCTCCGGCTCGCCCATGTCGTGCGCGAAGATCTCCTCGCCGCCACCGAGAAAGCGGGCGGGCTCACCGCGGCTGTCAGCTTGCGCACGCAGGAGGCGTTGCTGGCGCTCGCCGAAGGCGGGGCGCGCGTCGTCGTCTGCACTTGTTCGACGCTTGGCGCGGAAGCGGAGAAGGCGGCGGGCGAGGCGGAAATTCCGGTCATGCGCATCGACCGGCCGATGGCCGATGCGGCGGTGCGGCAGGCGCGCGTCATCGGCGTCTGCGCGGCGCTCGCGCCGACACTTCAGCCCACCCGCGCGCTGATCGAAAATTCGGCGGCGCGGGCCGGGCGCAATGTCCGGGTGCGCGAGTTCCTGTTCGACGATGTCTGGCCGGCCTTCCGCGAAGGCCGTCTCGACGATTATCACGCGGGGATCGCCGCGCGTCTCGGCCAGGCGGCGCGCGAAGTCGATCTTCTGGTGCTGGCGCAGGCGTCGATGGCGCCGGCCGCCCGCCTCGCGGGAGAACTTTCCGTGCCGGTGCTTTCGTCTCCGCGCATCGGATTCACGGAAGCGGCGCGCATTGCGGGCGCTGTCTCACGAGAAAAAGCCCTTCTTTGACGCATTGACGGCGCAGGCCCATCCCGGTCATATGTGTCGGTTCGATCATGGCAGGGGGATGGAAAATGAATTCTCGTTCCGGATTTCGCCGCGTGGCGGCGCGCGCGATTCTTGCCCTTGCCGGGGCCGCGCCGATGGCTTCCGCGGCGGAGGCCGCGGCCATCAAGATCTATTCGCCGAAGATCGAGCAAGGCGAGATCGAGGTCGAATATCAAGGTTACCGCACCTTCGACAGCGACAGCGCGAAGGACAACGAGCAGGTCCACAAGATCGGCCTTGGCTACAGCATCACCGACTGGTGGGCTGTCGAGGTCAAGGGGTCGTGGAAGCGCGATCCGGGCGGTTCGACGGATTTCGATGCGACCGAGTTCGAAACCCGCTTCGAATTCGTCGAGTAGGGGGAGGCTTTCGCCTCGCTCGGGCTGCTGGTCGAATATGAACTCGCCGATCGCCGCGGAGCGAATGCGGATGAGTTGAAGTTCGGTCCGCTCATCGGCAAGGAAATCGGCAATACGACCGCGACCGCGAATCTCATCTTCGAGCGGCAGATCGGTCCGCACCGGGCGAGCGGCGTCGGCTTCACTTATCGCCTGCGAGAGCGCTGGCACTTCCATCCGCATTTCGAGCCCGGCATCGAGGCTTTCGGCAATCTCGGCCCGATCGATAATTTCAATTCGCCGAACCGGCAGGAACACATGATCGGCCCCGTTGCGCACGGCAAGATCGGCGAGTTCTCCTACGATATCGGATATCTCTTCGGCGCCACGGGTGCCACGGCGGACGGAACGCTCAAGGCCATTCTCGAATACGAGATCGAGTTCTAGGCGCGCGCCCGCTTCATCCCACTTCCATCCCGGATTTCGCGGTCTGCTCTGCAACGAACGCTTCGATCTCGGCGAGCAGTGCGCTCCAGGCCGCGTCCGTCTCCGGGCTCCACTCGCTGCCCAGGACCTCCGCAAAACAATCCCTCACGACACGGAAGAATGTCGCGAAGACGGTGGGCGGAACGCCGAAGCCCGAATGGTTCGTGAGTTCGCTCTGGATGAGCGTGCGCGCATAGCCGCGGGGGCCGAGAAGATCGAACACGCAGTCGAGCGCTTCGGCCAGCATGTGCCCGCGCGCGCTGCCGTCCCGGTCGAGAATGAAGAGCGGTTCCATCTCCGGCTGCTCGGCAAAGAGCCGCGCATAGACGAGAGGGCTCGGATCGCCCGCCACATCCGCCACGCGCTCGATGGAGCTTTCGATGAGCTGTTTTTGTTGTTCGCTCAGGCTCATGGGTGCTTCTCCCTTGTTCTTCTATTTTGAAGAAGACTACACCATCTGTGTCATCCTGGCGAAAGCCGGGAACGGCGGTGGATTGTGTGTTTGCGGTCCGCTCCATGCTTCCCAACTTCGTCATGACCGGACTTGATGCGGGCCATGACGATTTTGGGTTCTGCCAACCGCCTCACTTTTGCAATCGAACCCGATCGGGGCATCCGGGCGAATCGGGAAATTCGATTTCGCGGTTCCGGGTCAAGCCCGGGGGTGACAAAGAAAGAAGGAAGAACGAGAAACCTACCCGTAAACCATCCCGTGCCAGCCGGCGCGGTCGAAGGGCGACCAGTCGTCTTCCGGTTGCGCGAGGCGGTCGGCCACGGCCCAGAGCACGAGCGGGTTGAAGCCCATGCCGAGATGCGTCGCGGGAACCTCGATGTTTTCCGTCTGATCCGAAGGCTGCTCGCGGCAGGCTTCCCACGAGACGATGCCGTCGCTGCGGGAATAGATGGACGAGCAGGGGACGGGCGGCGGCACACGGCGGCGCGCGGCGGCATCCGGTTTCCTCGTGCCGTCCACGGCGATGTCCGAACCGAAAGGGCTGCCAAGCGTCACCACCTGGCGCACCGCATAGGGAAATTCCCTCGCCAGTTCACGCGCGAAAATGCCGCCCAGGCTCCAGCCGACGATGCTGATGCGCCGTCCGTAGCGTTCATGCAGTTCCGTCAGCCGTGCGCGCAGCTTCTCGTGCAGTTCGCGGCTTGGGCCCCAATTGTGGCCCTGTTTCCAGGGATGAGCGGCATAGCCGAGTTCCTCGAGATAGCGGCGGATGACGATGGTCGATTCATCGCCCGTCAGCACGCCGGGCAGCACGAGCACGGCATGTCCGTCGCCGCGCGGCGCGGCGAGCAGCGCCGGGATCGCGGGCGCCAATGCGCCAAGTTCGGCGAAGACGCGCAGTTCCCCGAGCCGCGACAGCCAGCCCGGTTCGCGGGACTGGTTTTCGTCGTCGTGCAGGTCGCCCCAGCTATCGAAGGTGTAGGCCATTGCCGCCCCTTGCCATGTCGGCGTTCATTATACCGCATTGCAGCATGAAAAGGAGATGAATTTTCCGGGACGGTGGCGCCCGTGGATAACTCGCCCTCTCAATCGTCATGACCCGGCTTGTCCGGGTCATCCACGTCTTTCTCTTCGTCATTTCCTTGTCGCCAAGACGTGGATGGCCCGCATGAAGCGGGCCATCCACGTCTTGGGGTAGAGGGAACAATCCGATCTTGCAACAGCTTGACGGGAACGGTTCAAGCCGGATCATGACGAGAAAGAACAGTGACCTGTGTACCTAGCGCCCGCTCGCATGTTCATGGTCCGGGCATTCCTCTTCCTCGATCTGCACCGTCGCATGGCCGATGCCGAATTCCGAGGCGAGCCGTCCCTTGATGTCCCCGAGCGCCTTGCCTGCGTCGGTTCCGGGAGTGAGTTGCGCGTGAAGGGTCGCCACCGCGCGTCCCGTGCCGAGCGACCACGCATGTACATGATGCACGTTGCAAAGTCCGGGCACACATTTCATCAGGTCGTCGGCGATCCTTTCGCTGTCAGCGCCTTCGGGCGAGCCTTCCATCAATATGTGTGCGCTTTCCTTCGTGATGCCGATGGCGCTGCGCAGGATCAGCAGCGCGACGAAAACGGAAAGGATGGGGTCGGCGATCGTCAAGCCCGTCGCCATGATGATGAGCGCGGCAGCAATCGCCGCGATGGAGCCGAGCATGTCGCCCATCACATGCAGCGCCGCGCCGCGCATGTTGAGACTGTCCTCGCCGCCATGCAGCAGTTTGAAGGCGGCGATGTTGACGGCAAGGCCGGCCGCCGCGATCGCGAGCATCGGCGCGCCCAGCACCGGCGCGGGTTCCATGATGCGGCCCACGGCTTCCACGGCGATCCAGGCGACGACGCCGAGCATCACGATGCCGTTCGCGAAGGCGGCCAGAATTTCCGCGCGCGCATAGCCATAGGAACGTGCCGCATCCGCCGGGCGGCGCGCCAGGCGCGTCGCGACGAAGGCGAGCATCAGCGCGCCCGTGTCGGTCAGCATGTGGCCCGCATCGGCGAGCAGCGCGAGCGAACCCGACAAGATGCCGCCCGCCGCTTCAAGCACCATGAAGCCGCCCGTCAGCCACATCGCGAACATCACGCGCTTCTCGTTGCCGAGCCCGTGCGAGTGGGAATGATCGTGATGATGAGCGGTCATGCCGGAGCTTTCGTTTCGTTTCTGCCTCTCGTCCCACCCGCCCCTGGGGGCGGGTGGGTGGGGAATGAGACCTTTGCCGCCGCGTTCATTCCGCGTCCTCATTCACATGCGCGATCATGTCGGAAATGACATGCGCAACATGCCGGTCGTGGATCATGTAGAAGATCTGCTTGCCGCGCCTGTCGGCGGTGACGAGCCGCGCCGCGCGCAGCAGCCGCAGGTGATGGCTCACCAGCGAAAGCGAAAGGCCGAGCCGTTCCGCGATATCGCTCACCGAAACAGGGCCCTCCAGCGTCGCGATCACGATGCGGAGGCGGCTCGGGTCGCCCAGCATCTTGAACATGTCGGCAAGCTCATAGGTCTGGTCCTCGCGCAGCGCGGGGGCAGGGGCCTTGCCGGTGGTTTTGAGGGTGACGGCTTTCGGGGCGGCGTTCATGTGAATCCATTCAATTGAACAGCTATTCAATTGTTATCAGGAAAGGAGGCGGAGAGTAAACCCCTTTATCGTCATTGCGAGGAGCGGCGAAGCCGCGACGCGGCAATCCATACGGTGGTAAACGCAGTCGCTATCGCCCTATGGATTGCTCGTGTAATGGGCTTGCCCTTTTGCGACAGAAGTATCGTGATTGTGGCGGCGAAGGCGGTTTGCGCAAAGCGTTTTCGCCGGGACGGCCAG
>PHEF01000079.1:0-9388 GCA_002842875.1 Alphaproteobacteria bacterium HGW-Alphaproteobacteria-3
ACCGCAATAACAGGGGCAACATCGAACAAAACATCGGCCCTCATACCCGGCAACCTCCAATGCGACGGTTTCGCAGAGGAATCCCGAGGGGAGGGTGGGAAGAGGGGGTCTTACCGTTTCTTGTATTTCCGCGCCCTTGTCCCCGGCTTACCCGATGTCGAGCGGCCCTTGACTGCCGTGCGGGCGACGCTTTCCTCGACGGCGGATTGACGCGCCATCGGGTCGTCGGCGATGGCGAGTTCGGTGGCTTCGAGGCGTTTGATTTCGTCGCGAAGGCGGGCCGCCGTTTCGAATTCGAGGTCGGCGGCGGCGTCCTTCATGCGCGTTTCGAGATCGGCGATATGGGCGCGGAGATTGTGGCCGATGAAGGCCTGATCGGCGTCGCCCGTGCCGACGCGGACATGATCGCGCTCATAGACGCTTTCGAGGATGTCGCCGATGTTGCGGCGGATGCTCTCCGGCGTGATGCCGTGTTCCTCGTTCCAGGCCTTCTGCTTCTCGCGGCGGCGCGCGGTTTCGGCCATGGCGCGTTCGAGCGAGCCGGTGATTTTGTCCGCATAGAGAATGACGCGGCCATCGACGTTTCGCGCGGCGCGGCCGATGGTCTGGACGAGCGAGGTTTCGGAGCGCAGGAAGCCTTCCTTGTCGGCATCGAGAATGGCGACGAGGGCGCATTCGGGAATGGATGCGCTCCAGCGTGTCGATGTCGGAATGCATGTAGCGGACGCGGATGCCCTGTTCGTGCATGTATTCGGTGAGGTCTTCGGCCATGCGCTTCGTGAGCGTGGTGACGAGCACGCGCTGGCCTTTCGCCGCGACCTCGCGGCATTCGGCGATGAGGTCGTCGACCTGCGTGGCGACGGGGCGGATAATGGTCGGCGGGTCGATGAGGCCGGTCGGGCGGATGACCTGTTCGACGAAGACGCCGCCCGTCTGCTCCATCTCCCAGGGTCCGGGCGTCGCCGAGACGAAGACGGATTGCGGCCGCATCGCGTTCCATTCCTCGAAGCGCATGGGGCGGTTGTCGACGCAGGAGGGCAGGCGGAAGCCGTATTCCGCGAGCGTCGATTTGCGCCTGTAGTCGCCCCGGAACATGCCGCCGATCTGCGGCACGGTGACATGGCTCTCGTCGGCGAAGACGAGCGCGTTGTCGGGGAGATATTCGAAGAGGGTGGGCGGCGGCTCGCCGGGCTTTCGGCCGGTGAGATAGCGCGAATAATTCTCGATGCCGGCGCAGCTTCCCGTCGCCTCCATCATCTCGATGTCGAACTGCGTGCGCTGTTCGAGGCGCTGGGCTTCGAGGAGCTTGCCCATGCCTTTCATCTCCTGCAGCCGGACCTGGAGGTCTTGCTTGATCTCCTCGATGGCCTGGTTGAGCGTCGGGCGCGGCGTGACGTAATGCGAATTGGCGTAGAGCTTCACTTCCTTGAAGCTGTCGGTCTTGTGGCCCGTCAGCGGGTCGAACTCCGCGATTTCCTCGACCTCGTCGCCGAAAAGCGAGATGCGCCATGCGCGGTCTTCGTAGTGGGCGGGGAAGACTTCAATCGTGTCGCCGCGGACGCGGAAGGTGCCGCGGCCGAAGGCCTGGTCGTTGCGCTTGTACTGGAGCGCGACGAGATCGGCGATGAGCTGCTTGCGGTCAAGCCGTTCGCCCGCCTTCACGGAGAAGGTCATGGCCGAATAGGTTTCGACCGAGCCGATACCGTAGATGCAAGAGACGGAGGCGACGATGATGACGTCGTCGCGTTCGAGCAGCGCGCGCGTCGCCGAGTGACGCATGCGGTCGATCTGCTCGTTGATCGAGCTTTCCTTTTCAATGTAGGTGTCGGTGCGCGGGACGTAGGCCTCGGGCTGGTAGTAGTCGTAGTAGGAGACGAAATACTCGACCGCGTTTTCCGGGAAGAAGCTCTTGAACTCGCCATAGAGCTGAGCGGCGAGCGTCTTGTTGGGCGCGAGGATGAGGGCGGGGCGCTGCGTGCGCTCGATCACCTGCGCCATGGTGTAGGTCTTGCCGGAACCGGTGACGCCGAGGAGAACCTGTTCGCGGTCGCCCTCGTTGACGCCCTTCACGAGTTCGGCGATGGCGGTGGGCTGGTCGCCGGCGGGCTGGTATTCGGAGACGAGGTTGAGGCGGCGGCCGCCTTCGGATTTCTCCGGGCGTTCGGGCCGGTGCGGGGCGAAGAGCGGCCAGTTGGCGGGGGCGCCCTGAAGGGCGCCCGCCCAGGTGTCGCGGTCGGGCGCGAGGCCGCCTTCGGGCACGAAACTCGCGCCTGGTGCTTCAGCGAAACCCGCAGCATTGCCTGCCGGCAGGGGCCTTTCCGAGCCTCGTCCGAATGATTTGAACTTGTCGCGCGCCATGCGCCCAATATGGCCCGAGTCAGGCCGGGTTCAAAGGGGCGCGCGACAGGCTGCTGCCAGTTTCGGTCGGGTTCTCACCCGAACAGGACAATCAGGCTCAGTGCCGCCCAGGCGGCGAAAAGCGACAGGCCGAGCACGTAACGCACGCCGTGGCCTTCCTCGCCTCCGCGCACATGGTCGCCTTTATGGATTGTGGTCATGATTTCCTCCTGCGTTCATTCGTGCAGCTTTCCGCTGCTCTCACGCCGGGGCGGGCGCCTTGCTGCCCGTCGCAGGAGGGACCGTTCGGGCACTCTCGCTGCAGGAACATGATAGCGCCGGACGCATGCCGATCCGCGAATCAACTTGGGTCAACTTTATGTGTCTCCCGGGGAGCGGCGGAAAGCGGCGGCTTTCCATCGCGTGTGCCTTCTGCAATTCTCGGTTCCATGAGCGAAATCGAGACGATTCCGAAAAATCCGGACGGGCCGGTCCTCACCGGCGCACACTGGACGATCTACCTGCCGACGCTGGCGGTCGCGGTCACATGGGTGGCCGTCTATTTCTGGGCGGAATGGCAGGAGCCGCCTCTGCTTGCGATCCGGAGCATCGCGCTTGCGATCGAATCCGTGGTGGTGCCGCTGCTGCTGCTTCATGCGCTTGCAAGGGCGCGCGTGCTCCGTGCCGGAATCGACGGCGGCGCGTTTCAAGCCGAATGGGGGTTCCCCGTCCGGCGGCGGCTGAAGCTCGGGATTGCAGACGTAGTGCTGGCGCAGGTGCGGCGTTCCCATGCGCAGCGCTTCTTCGGCGGCGGCGCGCTGGCGCTGATCGAGCGGAGCGGCAAGCGGCACCTCATTGCCGATCTCGCGCGGCCCGAGGACATCGCAGCGGCGATCAACGAAACCAACAGAAGAAAAGATGCAGCATGAGCCAGATGCTTGATTTCGACGACAATGCGGCCCGCGCCCTCGAGGCGATGTATCTCACGCCGGACGTGGTGGGGCAGCGCGCGAGGGTGATCGAGATGCTGTCGCCCCAGCCCGGCGAGCATGTCCTCGATATCGGCGTCGGGCCGGGGCTGCTGGCCTACGATCTGGCGCGCATGGTGGGCGAGGGCGGACGCCTTGTCGGGCTCGATGCCGCGCCGGCGATGCTGAAGGTCGCGCGCACGCGCCTCGCCGCCTCGCCACAGGCCGAATGCATGGAGGGAGACGCAGCCGACCTGCGGTTTCCAGACGGCGCCTTCGATGTCGCCGTCTCGACGCAGGTGCATGAATATGTGGCGGATATCGACAAGGCGGTGAAGGAACTTCACCGCGTACTGAAGCCGGGCGGACGGACGCTGATCCTCGACACGGACTGGCGGAGCATCGTGTGGCATTCGTCGGACCGGACGCGCATGGAGCGCGTGCTTGCGTGCTGGGACGACCACCTGGCCGATCCGCATCTGCCGGCAACGCTTGGCGCACGGCTTCGCCGGGCGGGGTTTCGCGTTCTGCGTGTGGAGATCGTGCCGATGTTCTCGCCGCAGTGGCAGCCCGTCTCCTATGCGGCGGGCATCATGAAGACCATTCGCGGATATGCGATGGCGAATGGAGAGCGGCACGGGATTTCGCGAGACGAGGTGCAAGCCTGGTACGACGACCAGTTGCGGCTTGCCGAGCGCGGCGCGTTTTTCTTCAGCGTCAACCGCTACGCGTTCCTCGCCGTGCGCTAGAGCACGATCCGATCACACGGAAAATGGCCTAGTCCGCGCTGCCGGGGCCATAGAGCGCGAGGAATGCGTCGATGACGCCCTGAATTTTTTCGTCCGTGTCCGGCGGCAAGGCCGCTTCGGCATCGAAGAGCGCGGGCCAGACGAAGACTTCCTTCAACATTCCTCCCCCGAGGCGCATGCTGAACGCGCTGTCGTGCGGGCGAAGTTTTCCCTGCTCGATCAACGTGTTGATCGCTCTGATCAGCGTGTCGCTTCGCCTGTTGCCGAGGATTTCATACATATCGCGCGCGAGTTCCGGGGCGCCGGGAACCTCGGCGATCACGATGCGCATCAGGGCGTTCGCGCCGTGCTCGAACTGCGCCGAAAGATAGGTTCGGCATATCTTGTAGATAGCGTCGCGCGGCGAGTCTTCGGGTGCGATCACGCCGTCGTAGTTGCCGCTCCCGCGCGAGGCCTCTTTGACCACGGCGGTGAACAAGGCCTCCTTGGACGCGAAATGCTTGTAGAGGGTTGCGGTGGAAACATCCGCCTCCCGCGCGATGTCCGCCATTCCGGCACGGCTGTAGCCATTTCTCAGAAAGTTGACCCGGGCGGCCTTCAGAATGGCGGCCCGTTTTTGTGCGCTTACTTTTCTCCTGTGCGTCTCAAGTCCCAATTTTATCTTCCTGCGAGGGCGCGCTTTCCAGCGGCCGGGTTCCGTAAATCTTCAGATAGGCGTCGATGCAGGCATCGATCTTGGCGTCCATGTTGCCGGGCCGGGCGAAGCCGAGCGCGAAGAGCCCCGGCCACACGACGAATTCCTTCACCATGCCTGCAAGGTGACGAACGCTTGCGCTCGCGTCGTGAGGCCGCAGGTCGCCGCGGGCGACGAGCGCTTCCACCGTGGTCTGAAGGTGGCCGTACCGTTTGAGTACGCTGTTGCGGTAGACTTCGCGCGCGAGGTCCGGTGCCGACGGCACTTCGGCAATCACGACACGGAGCAGATCGTTCATCTGTCCGTCGAACTGCTGATCGGCATACAAGGCAGCGATATTTTTCAGCACAGTGCGTGCCGATTTTCCCGCGATGTCGACAAACATCGAGGTGTCGGTTTCCCGATACGCATCCTGCACAACCGCCGCGAAGAGGGTCTCCTTGGAGTCGAAGTGCTTGTAGAGGGTTGCAGTCGATACGTCCGCTTCCCTGGCAATTTCCGCCATTGCCGCGCGGCTGTATCCATCCCTGAGAAAAATTTCCCGCGCTGCTTTCAATATCGCCGCGCGCTTCGTCTCGCTGACTGACTTTCTGTACGTTGCCAATCCCAAATTCAGGCTGCCTCCAAATCGACCGCGTAAGGTCTACGTTCCCTCGATACCCAATACGGCGAATTACGCGTGGGCGGTCAAGAACAAACCGGAAAACCGCGGTTTTGGACTGAGGTTCATAATTCGACTTAAAAATAGATACGCGTGCGAACTAATTTTGGATCGGATGTATTCCCGATTTTTTTCACATCCGGATTTTGATTTTCGTTCGCATCTGAGTGCCGGTTTCAACTCTCTTCCGGCGTGCTTTCCGCAAAGACAACATAACGCCACGGTCCGCGCTCGCGTGCGTCGAAGGGGAAACAAGTGACAAGAGCGAGGCCATAACCCGCGTGGGGGTCGATGTGTGAGTTGTCATTTTCAACAATTCGTGATGAGCGAACCGCGAAGAAATGCCGCAGGCCGCGCGTATCGGTAACGATGACTCTGTCGTCACTTTTGACATGGCGCAGGTAGGAAAAATGCGTATCGCGATGTGCCGCGATCACGGAGGTGCCGGGCCGTCCCGGTTCCGGCGTTCCGATGAGATGGCCGGGGCCGAATGCAAGGGCCTCGCCGCTGGTTCCCGAGAGGACGATTTCGCTTTCGCCTTGTGCGGGAAATTCAAGTTTTGCGACAGGCCAGGTGTCGGCCCAGGGCCATGCCTTGTGCGGTTTGCCGTCGGCGAGCGTTTGCCGCCAGGCGCGTTCGAGCAGAACCTGTGCGACTTCCGCCTTTGCCTTGATGTACAGGCCCTGTCCGAGTTGCCAGAAACCGAAACCGAGACAGATGGAAATGGCGGCGGCCCAGCAAAGGGCCGCCGCGTTTGCTTTCAGTCCCGGTTTCATCGGGACCGCCTTGCCCAGGCGGTTGCCTGCCAGTGCCGCTGGAACCACCAGATCGCGGTGAGAGCCGCGGCGAGAAGCAGCGCGAGGATGCCGCTGTGAATGAGGGCGGGGGCATCGGTCGCGGTCTGGGGCAGGGCTATGCCCGCTGCCTCGGCGGATGCGGGTGCCGCGAGGAAGGCGGCGTATTGGGCCGAACTTTTCTGCAGTGCGGCCCGCTGCGCCGGCGGCACGGCCTGTTCGCCGAAGACCTTGTCGTAGTCCCAGCCTTCGGGGAGGTTCACCGGCATGTCTTTCGAGGTGAGCTGCTCTCCATCTGGACGCGTGGGCGTGACGTCGATGGCGACGAGGCTCGTCAGGCGGCTTACGAGATGGTGCTCGAGAGCGACGTTGAGGATCGCGCTGTCGTTCCGTTCCCAGTTCCCGCCGATGCGCGCATCCGCTTCGAGCTGTTCGATCTTGCGGCGGGCCCAGAGCTTGCCGATGCCGGGACGGATGTCGCCCTTGCCGGCGTCCAGGCGGACTTCCCAAGGTTCGCCCGCGACGTCGCCGCGCAACGTCAGCATGCCTTTTGCTTCGGGCATGCGCGCCGAAAGCACCACAGGCTCGCCCTTGTAGAGATCGGGCACGGGGTTCGGCCAACTCTCCGTGGTGCGTCCATCGGGCCAGACGGCCGCGATGTTGGTCATGACCGGGCTGCCCAGCTTTTCGAAAAGCTCGCTCATCCGTTCCACGACCTGAGTTTCGTTGCCGATATGCGTGAAGGTGCCGCGGCCCGCTTCCGAGGCGCGGTTCATGAAATAACTGTTGGGCGCGGAACCGATGCCGACGGTGAAGAGCCGCGAACGGCCGAGGTTTGACGTGATCTCGCGGAAGAGTTCGCTTTCATTGGAGATCGCGCCGTCCGTGAGAAACACGACCTGACGAAGCCTCGTCGTATCGCCCGGATTGCCGTCGGCGAGCGCGGCGCGCAGGGCTGGCAGCATTTCGGTGCCACCATTCGCTTCGAGGCCTTTCACGAACTTCTTCGCCACGGCGAGGTTCTCGCCATGAGCGGGAACGGCGTCGCGGAAGAGAACCGTCAGCGTGTCGTCGAAACGGATGACGTTGAACTTGTCACCGGGGTTCAGCCTGTCGAGGGCAAAGAGCAGGCTCTCCTTCGCCTGCTCCATGGAAGGTCCGGACATGGAGCCCGAATTGTCGATGACGAAGATCGCCTCGCGCGGTTTCGCTTCCGGCTGAACCTCGCCGGAGGGCGGCGTCAGCATGACGAGAAGATAGTCCTCGTTGCCGACACGCTCGCGGAAGAGGGCGGCGGTGGGCGCGCTGGCGGCGGCGGGCTTCCAGACGAGTTCGAAGTCCTTGTTCGCGGGGACGAGTTCTTCCTTGAGGGCGATGGCGGCCTTGCGCGCGCCGTCTCGCGAGATCGTCACCTCGTGGTGAGGACTCTCGATGTCGCCGAGCGGGAAGCCCGCATCGAGCGAGACCTTGAGGCTGACCGGGTTCACCTTGCCCATCTCGGGGCGGAGCACCGGCGGCTCATCGAGGCTGTCCTCGCGTTGCGGTTGCAGATCGCCCCAGCCGCCGCTGCCGGGGGTGAAGTCGACAAAGCGCGGGTCGGCGGCTTTTGGCGTGTAGCGCGGCGCAACCACCATGGGGAAGCGCAGCGAGAAGGTGTCGCCGTCGCGGCGCGCCGTCTGCTGATATTCGATCTGGATAACGATGGTTTCGCCGGGACCGATATTGGCGACCGAATTGGTGAAGACATTCGGCCGCTGCTGTTCGACGAGGCTTGCCTTGCGGCCGTCGGCCTTCGCCTCTTCATAGACGCGGCGGGCCTCCTGCTTTTCCTTGATCTGGCCTTCGATCACACGGCCGCCGATCACCATTTTCAGCGTGTCGACCGCGGAGTCCTCCGGCAGCGGGAAGATGTATTTGCCCTCGACCCAGCTATCGCCCGGATTGATGAAGCGCTGCGTAACGCGGGCCCGCGCGATGGGGCCCGAGACGTCGATCTTCACGTCGGTCGCCAGAAGCGGCGCGGGGATGTATTTGCCGGGCTCCGTGGCGTTGAAAAGAAGGGCGCCGCTTTCGATGTCGCCGAGCGTGACGAGGCCTGCCGGTATCGGTGCGGGCGGCGTTTCGGCATGGGCGTGGCGGATGAAGCCGGCGGCCAGAAGGAGTGTCAGGCTGGCAAGGATCAAAATGAAGGCAAGCGAATGGGACCAGCCACGCGGCTGCGCCGCGCCGGCCGGGTGTCGTGAGATGAAGGACATGGCAGTCTCCCCGCAGGTTCGAAGGCGCCTGTGGCAAGTCCTCCTCAGGCGGACGAAGTGTCGCGGGGAAATGGGGCGGAAGCGGTCGTGAAAGGGGACGGGAGCGGATCTATTTCAAGGCCATTTTGTGTCAAGCCCGCTCACACGGGGTTTTCCGCTTTCGTCCGTCCACCGATGTTTCAGGGGCGCCAGTCCATCGGCACGTGACCGGGCTCCGCCCGGACGCGCTCCATCCAGGCGCCGATCGCCTTGCAGGGCGCGATGTCGAAATCGCCTTCATGGGCCACATGGGTGTAGGCGTAGAGCGCGATGTCGGCGATGGAACAGGCGTCGCCCGCGAGCCAGTCGCGCGTCGAGAGGTGGCGCTCCATGACGGCGAGCGCCTGATATCCGCGCTCATGCCATTCGGGGAAGCGGTCCTTCCTTTCCTCGCGACCGCCCGGCTTGATCGAGTGCCAGAAACGACCGACCGCGATGTAGGGCTCGTGGCTGTATTGCTCGAAGAACATCCACTGGAGCGCCTGCGCGCGGTCTTCGCGGATCCGCCGCGTGAAGAGGCCGAGGGCGCGCCCAGGAAGCGCGCCCCGCCAATGCGCAGGAACTGAAGGCGACGGCGGTGCTTCGCCTGCCGCTCGTCGAGGTGGCGGCGAAGGCGCGAACGGGTGGACCGCTGGACGATCCGGAAGACATGGACCTGCCGGTCTGGGCGGGCGTGATCCCGATGCAGCTCACCTTCGGCGAACCGGTGCGGGACATTGCGCCCATGCCCGTGGAATAGCCTGTTGCGCGTCCGAACAGGCAGGCTTAGGTTTCGCCCGTTTCTTTGTTCGCCCCCTCCATGGAGATTCAAAATGGGCTTTATCTCGGACGCGCTCAACCGCATTCAGCCGTCGGCAACCATTGCCGCCACGCAGAAAGCGCGCGACCTGA
>PHEF01000079.1:9410-14238 GCA_002842875.1 Alphaproteobacteria bacterium HGW-Alphaproteobacteria-3
GATCTGCGCCAAGTTCAAGCGCGAGAACGGGCTCGACTATCAGCCGAACCAGGCCTTCGTCGCGCCGGGCGGCAAGCCGATCATCTTCAATGCGATGGTCGCGACGCTGAACCCCGGCGACGAGGTGATCATTCCCGCGCCTTACTGGGTGTCCTATCCCGACATCGTGCTGCTGGCGGGCGGTAAGCCGGTGACGGTCGAGACGCGGCTCGAGGACGGCTTCAAGCTGCAGCCCGACGCGCTCGAAAAGGCGATCACGAAAAAGACCAAGTGGGTCATCTTCAACTCGCCCTCGAACCCGTCTGGCGCGGCCTATTCGGCGGCCGAACTGAAGAAACTCACCGACGTGCTGATGAAGCATCCGCATGTGTGGATTCTGTCGGACGACATGTATGAGCATCTGACCTATGACGGCTTCAAGTTCGCGACGCCGGCGCAGGTCGAGCCGGGGCTCTACGAGCGCACGCTGACCATGAATGGCGTGTCGAAGGCCTATGCGATGACGGGCTGGCGCATCGGCTATTGTGCGGGACCGGAGCCGCTCATCAAGGCGATGACGAAAGTGCAGAGCCAGTCGACCTCGAACCCGACCTCGATCAGCCAGTGGGCCGCGGTCGAGGCGCTGAACGGGCCGCAGGATTTCATCCCGGAGCGCGCCGCGGCGTTCAAGGAGCGGCGCGACCTTGTCGTCTCGATGCTGAACCAGGCGAAGGGCCTCAAATGTCCGTCGCCGGAAGGCGCCTTCTATGTCTATCCCTCCTGCGAGGGTTGCATCGGCAAGAAGACGACGGATGGCAAGGCCATCGAGACGGACGAGGATTTCGCGCTGGCGCTCATCGAGGCGGAGGGCATTTCCGTGGTGCATGGCGCGGCCTTCGGGCTCTCGCCCTTCTTCCGGATTTCCTATGCGACGTCTACGGAAGAACTCACCGATGCCTGTCAGCGCATCCAGCGCTTCTGTGCAAGCCTGATCTGAGGCTTCGATAGAATCTCGATTTCGATTCTTTAAACAATGATCGTCACGGCCCGGCTTGTCCGGGCCGTCCACGTCTTTCTTATCTGCGTCAGCCAAGACCCCGGCTTTCGCCGGGGCAGGCGTGGATGGCCCGCATAAAGCGGGCCATGACGGATTTTTTTTCAGGACTTTTGCCGAGTGCCGAACCGTCAGACCTGATAGCCCATGCTTCGCAGTTGCTGGGTCAGGGCGGAGATGCGCGTTGTATCCGATGGATGTGTCGACATGAACTCCGGCGGCGGAGCCTTGCCGCCACGCTGTGCCGTCATGTTCTGCCAGAAGCGGAGAGACTGGCGCGGGTCGTATCCGGCCTTCTGCATATAGACGACGCCGAGGCGGTCGGCTTCCAGTTCATGCGTGCGGGAGTAGGGCAGGAGCACGCCGAACTGTACGCCGGCGCCGAGCACGGCGGCGATGGCGCCCGCGCCGCTGACATCGCCTGCCTGCAGCGCGACCTGGGCGGCCTGCATGCCGACACCCGCCGCTACCTGCTGACTGTAGCGCTCGCCGGAATGGCGCGCGGCGACATGGCCCGTCTCGTGGCCCATCACGGTGGCAAGCTGGTCGTCGTTTTCCATCCGCTTGAAAATGCCTTCGTAGAAACCGACCTTGCCGCCGGGCAGCACGAAGGCGTTGGCATCGTCGCCCTGGAAGACCGTGTATTCCCATTTCTGGTTCTGCAGACCCGCCGCCTGCACGATGCGCGGGCCGACTGTCTGCAAGCTGCGGTTCATCGTCTTGTTTTTCGAAACTTTCTGCTGGGTGCGTATCTGGTTCCAGGCGGAGGCGGAGAGCTGCGTCATCTGCGCTTCCGAGACGATCATCAATTGATTTCGCCCCAGGGTCGGGTTCTGGACGCAGCCGGCGATGGCGACGATGTATCCGGCGGCGAGGCCCTTCACGAGCTGGCGCCGGTTGAGTTCGATCGGTTCGCGGTCGAGAAATTTGACAGGCGCGTCCATTGATGCCTCCCGTGACGCTTGATGGTTCATTTTAGGACGAGCGAGGGCTTCGTGTCAGTGGGGAAACCTTTATTGGAATAATTATAAAGAACCTTGCAGGACATTGTTCAGGAACTATATATTGAAGGAACCGCAAACCAAGGAGGTGTGACGTGAAAGTCGATACAGGCATCGCAGCGAATGACAGGAGCGAGATCGCCGAGGGACTCTCGCGCGTCCTCGCGGACACCTACACGCTCTATCTGAAGACGCACAACTATCACTGGAATGTGACGGGACCGCAATTCCGCACGCTCCATCTCATGTTCGAGGAGCAGTATCGCGAACTCTGGGCGGCAACGGACGAGATCGCGGAACGCATCCGCGCGCTGGGCGCCTATGCGCCGGGCACCTATGCGGAATTCAGCAAGCTCTCCTCGCTCCATGAAGACAACAGCGTGCCGAGCGCCGACCAGATGGTGAAGAACCTGGTGAAGGGTCATGAGCAGGTCGTGAAGACCGCGCGCGATCTCTTCGCTGTCGCGGACGAGGCGAGCGACGAGGTGACGGCGGACCTGATGGTCCAGCGCATGCAGGCCAGCGAAAAGACCGCCTGGATGCTCCGCAGCCTGGTCGAATAAGGCCCGCAACATCCGGTCATGAAATTTGAAACCGGCAGCGCCATGATCGCGGCTATAACGCGGTCATGGCGTTTTCCTTTTCTCCTTCCCTTGTGATTTTCGATTGCGACGGCGTGCTGGTCGACACCGAACCGGTGGCGAACCGCGCGCTTGCGCGCGTGCTGGCGGAGGAAGGTTTCCCGATCGCCTATGAGGAGTGCCGCCGGCTTTTCGTCGGTCGCACCATGGATGCGGTGAAGGCGCATGTGGAAACATCGCTTGGCCGCGCGCTGCGCGAGGACTGGCCGTCCTATATCCGCGACGAGACACTGAAGGCCTTCGAGCGGGGGATCGAGGCGGTTGCCGGGGCGGAGGAGACGCTGCGCGCTCTGGCGGCACGCGGCACGCCCTATTGCGTTGCTTCGTCGGGACGGTTCGAGAAGATGCGTTTCACGCTCGGGCGCACGGGTCTGTTGCCGCTGGTCGAAGATGTCCTCTTCAGCGCCGAGGAAGTGGCCCAGGGCAAGCCTGCGCCCGACCTCTTTCTCTACGCCGCCACGCGCATGGAGCATGTGCCCGAATGCTGCCTTGTGATCGAGGACAGCGTGCCGGGCGTGCAGGCGGGCGTTGCGGCGGGCATGACGGTGATCGGCTATGCGGGCGATCCCATGACCGATGCGGATGCGCTCAAAAGCGAAGGCGCCCATGTCGTTTCCGACATGAGCGCCTTGATCGGTTTGCTGGAGCTTTAGAGTGGCTTACTCCGCCGCCGCCTGATGGCTTTCCTGTGCGGCCAGCCAGCGTTCCGTTTCGAGCGCCGCCATGCAGCCCATGCCGGCCGCGGTCACCGCCTGACGGTAGACATCGTCCGTCACGTCACCGGCGGCGAAGACGCCGGGGATGTTCGTCGTCGCCGTGCCGGGCACGACCTTGAGATAACCGCCCGGCTTCATGTCGATCTGGCCTTCGAAGAGTTCCGTTGCGGGCTTGTGGCCGATGGCCACGAAGATGCCATGCGCGGGAAGGAGCTTCACCTCGCCGGTCTTGATGTTCTTGATGCGCGCGCCGGTGACGCCGAGCGGGTTCTCGTCGCCGACGATCTCCTCGACCACGCTGTCCCAGACGACCTCGATTTTGGGATTCCGGAACAGGCGTTCCTGCATGATCCTTTCCGCGCGGAAACCGTCGCGGCGATGCACGACCGTTACCTTCGATGCGAAGTTCGTGAGGAACAGGGCTTCCTCCACCGCGGTATTGCCGCCGCCGATCAGCAGCACTTCCTTGCCGCGATAAAAGAAGCCGTCGCAGGTGGCGCAAGCCGAGACGCCGAAGCCCTGGAACTTCTGTTCCGAGGGAATGCCCAGCCATTTGGCCTGTGCGCCCGTTGCGACGATGACGGCATCGGCTGTGTAGATCGTGCCGCTGTCGCCGGTGAGGCGGAAGGGGCGTTTGCCGAGCTCGGCGCTTGTGATCGTATCGGCGACGATATCGGTGCCGACGTGGCGCGCCTGCGCTTCCATCTGCTCCATCAGCCAGGGGCCCTGGATCGCCTCGGCGAAGCCCGGATAATTCTCGACATCGGTGGTGATGGTGAGCTGCCCGCCCGGCTGGATGCCCTGGACGAGCACGGGCTCGAGCATGGCGCGCGCGGCATAGATCGCGGCGGTGTAGCCTGCGGCGCCGCCGCCGATGATGAGAACTTTGGCGTGTTTCGTGTCGGACATGATGCTTCTGTGCGCTTGAGCCGTCGAGAAGGCGGGCCGTGAAAAGGGTGAGGGCGTTTGGCGGGCCCTGCCGACACTATACAGGTGCCGGCCGGACCCGCCAAAAGGGAGGCTTAGAGAGCCTCGGCGTGCGCGCCGAGATATTTGGCGACGCCACTCGCGTCCGCCGTCATGCCTTCGTCGCCCTTGTTCCAGCCGGCAGGGCAGACTTCGCCGTGTTCCTCGTGGAACTGCAGCGCATCGGCCATGCGCAGCGCCTCGTCGGCGTTGCGGCCGAGCGGCAGGTCGTTCACGAGCTGGTGGCGGACGACGCCTTCGCGGTCGATGAGGAAGGTGCCGCGCAGCGCCACGCCGTCCTTCTCGATCAGCACGTCATAGTCGCGCGCGATTTGCTTGGTCATGTCGGCCACCATCGGGAACTTGACCGGGCCGAGGCCGCCATCCTTCGGCGCGGTGTTGCGCCAGGCGGCATGGGTGAACTGGCTGTCGACCGAGACGGCGACGACCTTCACGTTCAGCTCTTCGAAT
>PHEF01000080.1 GCA_002842875.1 Alphaproteobacteria bacterium HGW-Alphaproteobacteria-3
CTGTTCCCGATCTTCTCCGACGATATATCCCATGAAAATGGCCACCCCGTTCCCGAGGTGGCCATTATATCTGATTTGCCCGGCTTTCCACACAGCCTGAGCGATGCCGGGGCTTTTTGTTCGAGGAATGCTTCCCTCAGGCGTCGATGAGGCGGAGCGCGCGCTTTTCGAAGACCTTGAGCACCTGGGCGAGGTCGTGGCCGCGCTTGAGCACGAGGCCGGTCGCCGCAATCACGCTGTAGGCACCCTGCTTGCGGGCGAGCTTCGGACGCTTCTCGATGCGATAGAGCGGTATTTCGCTGGCGCGCCGGAAGACCGAGAAGACGGCCACATCGCGAAAGCCGCCCATCGCGTAGTCGCGCCACTCGCCCTCGGCCACCTTCCGCCCATAGACGGAGAGGATCGCGTCGAGCTCGGCGCGGTTGAAGAAGACCTCCGCTTCCCGCGGCCGCGCGCCGGGCGTCTCCGCCGGCCTTCCCGCCCCGACAAGGCTGAGGCGGGTTGGCGCCGCTCCGCCGCGGGCGTCGTAGTCGGCAGTGTCGGACATGCGGCGCCTTTTCGCTGGTTCGGGCCGGGACTGTCCGCAAGCATGGCACGAGGAGCGCGCCGCCGTCACCCGATTGTTGCAAAAGCCGCAGATAGCTGCGCTTTCTGAGTGAAACGGCGCCCAGCGCGAAACCACAATATTGCCTTGTTTCAGCCCTTGGGCAGCCACACTGAACCTCCATCTTTACATCGTTGCCTCATTGGCCCGGTTCCTTGCGACGTTCCGGTTTCATCAGCCCCCCAGCCCCACCGGGATAGATTGGGGAGCCGGGCCACCCTATCCCCCCAGGGAGGGGCAACGTGTTCCAAGAAAAGAGCGAGAGCTCCGCCGCCCGGGATCCCCCCGTCCCGGGCGGCTTCTTTTTGCGCGTCTTCCAGCGGTCTTGCACATTGCCGCGCGCCCCGCCGCCAGATGAAGCATCTTTCACTTGAAGGGCTTTGCGGCCTGTCCTACACAAGCTTCCGCCTTGCCAATTTCGGGGGGAGTGGCGGGGAGAGGCGCGCGATGGGGAACGGCCGGAAAGGCCGCTCCGGCGGCGCTCGAGGGAGAGACGCGATCAACCGGTCCGACAGCGATATGGCGAGCGGAATTTCCGCGGGCGCAGCAGGCGGGGAGCCGATGATTGTCATCGACGGGCTCACCAAGCAGTTCGGGCCGTTCACCGCCGTCGACAGGATCGGCTTTTCCGTCGCCAAGGGCGAGGTGCTCGGCTTTCTGGGCCCGAACGGTGCCGGCAAATCCACGACAATGAAAATGGTGACGGGCTTTCTTGCGCCGAGCGCGGGAACGGCGCGCGTCTGCGGCCACGACATCGTCGCCTCGACGCTCGATGCGCAGCGCATGATCGGCTATCTGCCGGAAGGCGCGCCGGCCTATGGCGACATGACGACGCGCGGCTTCCTGACGTTCATCGCACGGGTGCGCCGCCTTTCGGGCACGCAGGCGGACAAGGCGATCGACAGCGCGGTGGAAGCGACGGAACTTGCCGGCGTTCTCGAACAGCCGATCGACACGCTTTCCAAGGGCTTCCGCCGCCGCGTCGGCCTTGCGCAGGCGATCCTCCACAATCCGCCCGTCCTCATCATGGACGAGCCGACCGACGGCCTCGATCCCAACCAGAAATTCGAAGTGCGCAAGCTCATCGGGCGCATGGCCGCCGACAAGGCGATCGTGATCTCGACGCATATCCTCGAGGAAGTGGATGCGATCTGCACGCGCGCGCTCATCATCGACCGCGGCCGGATCGTCGCGGATGGAACGCCCGCCGAACTCATGTCGCGCTCGCGCTACCACAATGCGGTGTCGCTGACGCTGGGCGGGCGCACGACGGTGGAGGCGGCGGAGAAGCTGCGTTCGCTGGCGGGCATCGAGAGCATCGAGGTTGCTCCGCGCGGCGAGGAGACGACCTTCACGCTCTTTCCCGCCCGCGCGGGCGAAGGCGATACGCTGCTGGTCGATGCCGTGGCGCGGCTCGCGCGCGAGGAGAACTGGCAGGTGCGCGCGCTTTACGGAGAGGCGGGCCGTCTCGACGAGGTGTTCCGCCGGCTGACGCGATCCGGCGCCGGCGGAAAGGAAGCGGCATGAACGAACTTCTCGCCATCTTCCGCCGCGAGCTTGGCGGCTATTTCGCGACGCCGCTCGCCTTCATCTTCATCGTGATCTTCCTGTTCACGATGGGCGCCTTCACCTTCTATCTCGGCGCCTATTACGAGAGCGACCAGGCGGACCTCACGATCTTCTTCAACTTCCATCCCTGGCTCTACTTGTTCCTCATTCCCGCCATTTCGATGCGGCTGTGGGCGGAGGAGCGGCGTTCGGGATCGATCGAGCTTCTGCTGTCGCTGCCCGTGCCGCTGTGGGCGGCGGTGCTCGGCAAGTTCCTCGCGGCCTGGGCCTTTTCCGGCATCGCGCTGGCGCTCACCTTTCCGATGTGGATCACGGTCAATTATCTCGGCGATCCGGACAACGGCGTCGTGCTGGCGGGCTATCTCGGCAGCTTCTTCATGGCGGGCGGTTATCTCGCCATCGGTTCGTGTCTCTCGGCGGTCACGCGCAACCAGGTGATCGCCTTCGTCGTGAGCGTCGCGGTGTCGTTTCTCTTCACGGTGTCGGGTCTTCCCATCGTGACCGACTTCTTTGCGAGCTGGGCCCCGCAGCAGGTGCTGTCCACCATCGCCTCGTTCTCGTTCCTCACGCATTTCGAGGCGATCACGCGCGGTGTCATCGACCTTCGCGACATCGTCTACTTCGTCACGCTGATCGCCACCTGGCTCATCGCCTGCGGCATCGCGGTCGACATGAAGAAGGCGGGGTAGGCGATGTTCAACGGGCAGATCAGCCGCTCGGCCTATCGCATCATCATGCTGGTGCTGCTCGCCGTGCTTTTCCTTTCGGTGAACATGTTCTCGAACGTGGTGTTCCGTTCGGCGCGCATCGACCTCACGGAAAGCAGCCTTTACACGCTCTCGGACGGCACGCGGGAAGTCGCCGCGGCGATCGAGGAACCGATCACGCTGCGGTTCTTCTATTCGGAAAAACTTGCGACCGACTATGGGCGCATCCGCACCTATGCGGGTCATGTGCGCGACCTGCTGGAGGAAATCCGCACGGCGGCGGGCGGCAATATCCGCCTCGAGGTGATCGAGCCCGAACCCTTCTCGGAGGAGGAGGACCTGGCGATGTCGCTCGGGCTCAAGGGCGCGCCGACGCAGACGGGCGACGTCATCTATTTCGGTCTCGTGGGCACCAATTCGGTGGACGGGCTCGAGGCCATTCCCTTCTTCACCGACGAGCGCGAGCAGTATCTCGAATACGACCTCGCGCGGATGATCCAGAACCTGAGCCGCCCGGCGCGTCCGGTTCTCGGCATCGTCACCAATCTTCCGCTCGACACGGGCACGGGCGGGCTCATGTCGGCGATGCGGGGCGAGTCGCTGCCTTTCATGATCTACGAGGAATTGCGGAACCGCTTCGAGATCGAATTCCTCGAGCAACAGTTCCAGAAGGTGCCGTCTCGCGTCGACGTTCTGATGGTTGCGCATCCGGTGCCGCTCGATACGCCGACGCTTTATGCACTCGACCAGTTCGTGATGCGGGGCGGCCATGTGCTCGCCTTCGTCGATCCGCATTCGGAGGTGAGCCTCACGGCCGGGCCGAATGGCGAGCCGGTGCGCGGCTATACGGAGCAATCCGATCTCGGGCCGCTTCTGGAAAGCTGGGGCGCGCATTACGACCCCTCGAAGGTCGCCGGCGACCGGAAGCTCGCGCAGCGCGTGCAGACCGGCCTCGATGCGCGGCGGCAGGAGAGCGACTATGTGCTCTGGCTCGCGGTGCCGCGCGAGAATGTCGATACCGACGATCTCGTGACGGCCGATGTGTCGCGCCTCAATCTCGGTACGGCGGGCTATTTCACGCCGGTCGAGAATGCGACGACGGTGTTCTCGCCCCTCGTGACGACGTCGGAGGAATCGCAAATCTACGACGTCGAGGACGTCAAGAAGGGGCCGCGTCCGGACGATCTCATTCGCAACTTCGTGCCGTCGGAAGAACGCTACGTCATCGCGGCGCGGCTGTCGGGCCCTGTGACGAGCGCCTTTGACGGGCCGCCGGAAGAAGAGCCGGCAGGGCCGGATGGCGCCGCAGCGCCACGCCGCTCGCAGGAGAAGGCGGGCCCGCATATCGCGCAATCGCAAGAGGACGCGAACATCATCGTCTTCGCCGACAGCGATATTTTCGACGACCGCTTCTGGGTCCGGACGGAATCCTATCTCGGCGAGCGCGTGGCGCAGCCGATCGCGGACAATGCGGTCTTCGTCCTTTCCGCCATCGACAATCTGATGGGCTCGAACGAACTCATTTCGCTCAGGGCGCGAGCCAAGTCCGACCGGCCTTTCACCGTGGTGGAGGCGCTTCGCCGCTCTGCCGAACGGCGCTTCCTCGCCGAGCAGGAAACGCTCGAGAAGAAGATCGAAACGGCCGAACGCAACCTCACCGCGTTGCAGACGGACGGTGCGAGCGGCGGGGCGGACGGCGAGGAGGAGGCGACGATCAAGCAATTCCGCCGCGAGTTGCTCGAAAGCCGCAAGGCGCTGCGCGACGTGCAGGGCGATCTTCGCCGCGATGTCGAGCGGCTTGGCGCGCAGCTTCGCTTCTTCAACATCGCCCTCGTGCCGCTCCTGCTTTCCGTCGTGGCGATCGTGGCGGCCATCCTGCGTTACCGGCGCCGCAAGGCGCGCGTCGAAAAGGGGGCATGAGCGCCGTGTTGCAGACCCTCTGGAACAACAAGCCGCAGCGAAACCTCGTGCTGCTCGCCGCCGCCACGCTGATCGCCACGATTGCCGCGACCATTGCCGTGGTGAGCGACCGCAGCAGCGTGCGCGCGCGCTTTGTGCCCTATCCTCTCTTTGAGGGCCTCGACGCGAAGCTCGATCAGGTCGACCGGATTGTCTACACGGCGAGCCGGGGCATGAACGGCGTTTCGACGATCGAGCTCAAGCGGAACGAAGGCGGCGGCTGGATCGTCCCGTCGCGCGGCGGTTATCCGGTGAGCGAAGGTCTCATCAAGAAGACACTGCTCGGCGTCGGCCAGATGGAAGCCTATGAGCCGCGCACGGCCAATCCCGAATGGCACCGCAATCTCGGCCTGCTGAAACCCGAGGATATCGGGTCGGCGGTGCGCGTCGAATTCTTCAAGGGCGATGAGCGGCTCGCCGGCCTTCTCGCCGGCAAGGTGCCCGAGCGGGCGGTGGACGTGAAAGGCGAAGGCCTTGTCTATGTGCGCCGCGATGGCGAGGATGAAACCTTCCTCGCGCGCGGGCGGCTGCCGCTCTACAAGAGCGTGAACGACTGGTTCGATCCCGCCTTTGTCGATATTGCCAGCGACAAGCTTGCCCGCGTCACGCTCTGGGCGGGCACGGAAAAGCCCGTCACGCTGTCGCGCGCGCCGGGCGAGGAAAATTTCGACATCGAGAATGCGCCCGAAGGCCGGGTGTCGCGCGGGGCGCCCGTCGCGAACAAGGTCGCGACCGCGATCCTCGGTTCGCATTTCGACGATGTGGCGCCCGCCGATACGCTCGAATTTCCCGAAGAATCGCCGCGCGTCGTGTTCGAGACCTTCGACGGGGTGCGCCTCGCCATGCAGATGGCGGGAGAGGGCGGCGCGCTCTGGGCGAAGTTCAAGGCGGAAGCCGATCCGGCGCTGGTGCCGGAAGGCGAGGATATCGCGCCTGCCGAGCAGCGGGCCGGAGAACTCAATGCGCGGCTGTCGGCATGGACCTACAAGCTGCCGCAGGACCTCGGCAACCAGCTTACCCAGTCGATGGACCTGCTGACACGCGAGGCCGGGCCCGCCGATGCGATGAGCCCCATGCCGGAGCAGACGGCACCTTGATCCGCTAGTTCATGGCCATTTGCGCGGCGCCGAGGATCGGCCCGCCGGTGCCCGCCTGAAGAAGCGCCACGCAGCCCTCAAGGCCGGCCGTGAGGAGTTCGTTCTTCGGCAGCGTCAGCTTCATCGCCTCGCCGTTCCACATGCCGACCGGTGTCAGCTCGCGCACGGCATGGGCATAGATCATGGTGCGGCCGCGATTCTCACCCTTGCCGATCTCGACCTTCTCTTCGTTCGCGAAGCGGATGAACCAGAGCGTCACAGGCTGGCCCGGCGCCTTTCCGGTGCCGATATCGAGCACCAGCGTATCGCCCTTGTCGGTGAAGGAGATGTCGACCGGGAAGGGCTCGCTCCGCGCGGCGGCGATCTTTTCTTCGATCTTGTCGCGCTTGCTGCCGACGCCCTCGGCGGCGCCGTTCACTACCATCTGGGGCGTGTAAACGCCGGAAAGCCCGAGCCGCCGCACATAGGCGCGCTGGCGCTCGGTGTGGGCGGGGCTCGCAAGCGTGTCCGTCCAGCCGAGATAATTCCAGTAATCCACATTGAAGGACAAGGCGATCACGCCGTCGCGGTTCGCCAGGTCGTGCAGAAAAGCGTCGGCCGGCGGGCAGGAGGCACAGCCCTGGCTGGTGAAGAGTTCGACCACAACCGGCCTCTCCCCGGCGCGCGCGGGAACGCTCGCAAGGGCGACGAGGGTCAGAAGAGTACAGAGCCGGAGCGTCATGCGAATGGCGGACATGCTGATCTTTTCCTTTCGCATGCAAGAATAGGAAGGGTTCCGCGCCGGTGCGAGTCACGTTGCGGTGATTTGGGGACAAGAAAAAGGGCGCCCCGAGGGGCGCCCTTTGCATTTCCGCGGATTGCCCGCCTTATGCCGTCAGGTTGCGCAGCACGTAGGGCAGGATGCCTCCATTTTCGTAGTAATCGACTTCATCCTGCGTATCGATGCGGCAGAGAAGCTCGATCGACTGCTTCGACCCATCGGCAAAGGCGATGACCGCCTTTACCTTGCTGCGCGGCTTCACAGTGGCGAGACCTTCGATCGTCACCGTCTCCGAACCGTCGAGGCCGAGCGACTGCCAGCTCATGTCGTTCAGGAACTGGAGCGGCGCGATGCCCATGCCGACGAGGTTCGAGCGATGGATGCGCTCGAAGCTCTGGGCGATCACAGCTTTGACACCCAGCAGCATGGTGCCCTTGGCTGCCCAGTCGCGGCTGGACCCCGTGCCGTATTCCTTGCCCGCGAAGATGACGAGCGGGGTGCCACGGCGCTTGTACTCCATTGCCGCGTCGTAGATCGGCATCTGGGTGCCTTCCGGCTGCAGCTTCGTCAATCCGCCTTCGATGCCTTTCAGCATCTGGTTCTTGATGCGGATGTTGGCGAAGGTGCCGCGCATCATCACTTCGTGATTGCCGCGCCGCGCGCCATAGGAGTTGAAGTCCTGGGCGCCGACCTGCTTGGAGTTCAGGTAGGCACCGGCCGGGCTCTGCGTCTTGATATTGCCGGCGGGCGAGATGTGGTCGGTCGTGATCGAGTCCGCGAAGAGGCCGAGGATGCGCGCATCCCTGACATCGCTGAGCGGGGCGGGCTCGGGCTTCATGTCCACGAAATAGGGCGGGTTCTGAACATAGGTCGATCCCCCGTCCCAGTCGTAGGTGAGGCCGCCGGACACGGCGATGCTCTTCCAGGCGTCGTCGCCGTCGAAGACGTTCGCGTAGCGCTCGCGGAACATCTGCGGCGTCACGCAGGTGCGTACCGTTTCGGCAACGTCATGCGAGCTCGGCCAGATGTCCTTCAGATAGACGGGCTGGCCGTTGCTGCCGGTGCCGAGCGGCTCGCTCGTCAGGTCGATCTGCGTCGATCCGGCCAACGCATAGGCAACGACGAGCGGCGGCGAGGCGAGATAGTTCGCCCGCACGTCCGGCGAAACGCGACCCTCGAAGTTGCGGTTGCCCGAGAGCACCGCGGAGGCCACGAGATCGTTCTTGTTGATCGCCTGGCTGATTTCCGCCGGCAGCGGACCCGAATTGCCGATGCAGGTCGTGCAGCCATAGCCGACGAGATCGAAGCCGAGGGCGTCGAGGTCGTCCTGGAGGCCCGCCTTTGCGAGATAGTCGGTCACCACCTGGGAACCCGGCGCGAGCGAGGTCTTCACCCAGGGCTTCACCTTGAGGCCGAGCTTGCGGGCATTGCGCGCGACAAGACCGGCGGCGACCAGCACGTTCGGGTTCGAGGTGTTGGTGCAGGAGGTGATGGCGGCAATGACGACGTCGCCATGACCGAGGTCGTAGTCCCGGCCTTCGACCGGCACGCGGGCCGCGGCCTGGCCGGGCTTGCCGAATTCGCCTTCAAGCGACTTCAGGAAGCTCGCCTTCACGTCGGTCAGCGCGACGCGGTCCTGCGGACGCTTCGGACCGGCGAGCGAGGGCACAACGGTGCCGAGATCGAGTTCCAGCGTATCGGTGAAGACGGGATCGGGCATGCCCTTTTCGCGGAACATGCCTTGCGCCTTCGCATAGGCCTCGACGAGCGCGACGCGCTCGTCCGAGCGGCCGGTCGCCTTGAGATATTTCAGCGTCTCGTTGTCGACCGGAAAGAAGCCGCAGGTCGCGCCATATTCCGGCGCCATGTTGGCGATGGTCGCACGATCCTCGAGCGCGAGATTGTCGAGGCCCGAGCCGTAATATTCGACGAACTTGCCGACCACGCCCTTCTTGCGGAGCATCTCGGTGACGGTGAGCACCATGTCGGTGGCGGTCACGCCGTCATTGAGCTTGCCGGTCAGCCTGAAGCCGATCACT
>PHEF01000007.1 GCA_002842875.1 Alphaproteobacteria bacterium HGW-Alphaproteobacteria-3
CGCCAGCACTGTCGAGTAATATTCATTGTGAGACAGCGCGTGCGGCCGCGGCCCCACAAGAGACATGTCGCCTCTCAGCACATTGAAAAGCTGCGGCAGCTCATCGAGACTGGTTTTCCTGAGGAAGCGGCCAACCCGCGTTACGCGCGGATCTTTCCGCGTTGCCTGCGTTATGTCCGGCCCGTCCTCCGCCACATACATCGTTCGGAATTTGTAGAGGTTGAAGACCTCGTGATTGAAGCCGTGGCGCCGTTGCTTGAAAATCGCCGGACCCCGGCTGTCGAGCTTCACCACCAGCGCAATGAGGAGAAGGAGGGGTGTGAGGCTTACCAGGAGAAGCGAAGCAAGAACCTTGTCTTCGACATTCTTGACGATCGGCGCCCACCCATCCATGGGCCGCCGCTCGAGTTCCAGAACCGCCAGCCCCTCATAGTCCAGGAGCTTCTTGGGCGGAATCCGGAAGGCCGTCGCACTTGGACAGATTCTGATGTCGGCGGGCAACAGCGATAGTTGCTCGACGAGATTTGCGATCTGCAACTCATTCGTCATTGGCATGGCGATGAGGATTTCGTCGATCCGCCTTTGCTGGCCGAAGGAAATGAGATCGGAAAGCCCGCCCGATACCGGTACTTGCGCCGTCTGATCGCGTGACAGATCGTCGAAGACAGCGACCACCCTGAGGTTCATCGACGACATTGCCACCCGTCGGATGATGCTCTCCGCAATATCGCCGCTGCCGTAGATCACGATGTTTCTTGCAAAGGCACCCAGCGCGCGGAGCCACCGCAGGACCTGCGTAGTGATGACGTGCACCGCAAGCACCGTGAACGCGGAAAGCGCGAACCAGACGATGAACCAGCCACGCGAATATTGTTCGGATATCTTTAGCAGGTAGCCAGCCGCTATCAGAAACAGCGCCGCCACAACGAGACCCAGAAGTATCCGTTTCGTCTGTCCCCTGGCTTCGCTAAGCACCTCGAAGTCGTAGAGCCCCTGATAATACATCGCCGCGACCGCGATCGCCGCTCCGACGGCTCCGACTGCGGCATAGGGACCTATATCCGGGTTGTTTTGAAGGACCGTAACAATGTAGGCCCACTTCGCAACCAAAGCCGCGAGAAATATGGCAATACCGTCCACGCACATGACGGTGTCGGAAACCACCCGTTTCGAGACGAGTGCCTGTTCTCTTGCCGGATTGGGGGGGAAGCGGGCCGCCTTCTGCCCGGAAAGTCCGGACGGCTCGCGCGGCGCACCGCCCGCAGACGGCTGTCCATCGCACGCGCTACCGTCGCCGGATTTTTCGCCAATATTCGTCATGAACAGGCGCCCCCTAGCACCGGACTGGCTGGCAACCGCGTGCACACGCCGTGCATGCCTCACCACCCCGGCTTCGTTCACCGAAACTGCGCCCGCCCATCGGCGCACCGGAAAACAGCCTACTCCTGTCCCCTAGGGACAACAAAGGTGTCTCCAATACTAGAACAAGAAGCCACAATCGAAAACAGCCGCCGGCGCGAATTGCAGTTTTGATTTGTGAACCATTTCGGTGGGGAGCTTGCATTTACGTAGGTTAACGGCCGCCCCGATGGGTCAGCGAGTTCGGTCCAGATCCGACACGACCATTTCGCGCACGAGTTCAGCGAAATCCGTCCGTGGACGCCATTGCAGTTCGTGGCGCGCCTTCGAAGCATCGCCCAGCGTTGCACTGATTTCATTGGGACGGAAGAACGAAGGATCGATTTCGACCAGCCGTTCTGCCGTGTCCGCATCGTAGCCGGCTTCATGAAGCCCCTCACCCTGCCACCGAATTTTTCGCCCGGCCGTGGCGAAGGCAAGCTCGACGAATTCGCGCACCGAGTGGTTCTCGCCTGTCGAAAAGATGTAGTCACCCGGTTCGCGCCGCTGCAGCGACAGCCACATGCCTGCGACATAATCACGCGCGTGGCCCCAGTCCCGCCGGACATCGAGATTGCCGAGCCGGAGCGGCGCGCGCTCCCCGCGCGCATGCGAGGCAGCCGCCAGGGATATCTTGCGGGTCACGAAGGCAGGACTTCGGAAGGGGCTCTCATGGTTGAACAAGAAACCGTTAGTCACGAAAAGCCCCGTTTCAGTACGCAGCCGCGTCGATGCGAGGTATGCCTGATATTTGGACTCCGCATAGGGATTACGGGGCCGCATCGGCGAGGTTTCCGTGAGAACGGACCCGCTCGCTTCGCCAAAAACTTCCGAACTCGACGCCTGAAAGAACCGCGTGCGCCCCTGCAAGCCGAGATCGACGATCATCTTCAGCAGGCTGACGGCAGCCGTGGCGTTGATCTCGATCGTTCGATGGGGTTCGGCAAGGCTCGTCGGCACGTGGCTCTGGGCCGCAAGATTGTAGACTTCGTCCGGCCGGATCGCGGCGACGAGTTCTCTCAGGCCCGCTTCATCGGTGATGTCGCAATTGTAGAGCCGGAACTCGCCCGCATCGCTTCGGGCATTGCCCAGCCTGCCGTGATCGAACGCCGCCACGTCGCGGGCAATACCGTGAACGGCATATCCCTTGCCGAGCAACAGTTCCACCAGATAGGCACCGTCCTGCCCCGTCACGCCCGTCACGAGCGCCGAGCGCTTGTCAGTCATGCCGGCCGATCCGGTTCGCCTCTCGGGCAACCGCCTTCAGATCGGCTGCAATCATTTCGGCGACAAGTTCAGGGAATTCCGTCTTGTGGTGCCAGCCAAGCTTCTGCCGTGCCTTGCTTGGATCCCCGAGAAGCACATCGACCTCGGTAGGCCGGAAATAGCGGGGATCGATCTTCACCAGCACCTTGCCGTTCGATGCGTCGAGACCGACCTCGTCCACCCCTTGCCCTTTCCAGGCGATGTGCCTGCCGACCTCGGCGAATGCGAGCTCCACGAACTCCCGAACCGAATGCGTCTCGCCTGTCGCAAGCACATAATCGTCCGGTTCGTTCTGCTGCACGATCCGCCACATGCCTTCGACATAGTCGCGCGCATGGCCCCAGTCGCGCCGGGCGTCGATGTTGCCGAGATAGAGCGCGTCCTGAAGACCGAGTTCGATTGCCGCGACCGCGCGCGTGATCTTGCGCGTGACGAAGGTTTCGCCGCGGGTCGGCCCTTCGTGATTGAACAGGATGCCGTTCGAGGCATGCATGCCGTAGGCTTCACGGTAGTTCACCGTCGTCCAGTAGGCATAGAGCTTGGCCACCGCATAGGGGCTGCGCGGATAGAACGGTGTCCGTTCGGTCTGCGGTGTCTCCTGGGCCTTGCCGTAAAGCTCGGATGTCGAGGCCTGGTAGAAGCGCACGGTATCCGACATGCCCAGAATGCGGATCGCCTCGAGCAGGCGCAGAGTACCTATGGCATCCGCGTTGGCCGTATATTCGGGCGTCTCGAAACTGACATGGACATGGCTCTGCGCCGCGAGATTGTAGATTTCGTCGGGCTGCGTTTCCTGCACGATCCGGATGAGATTGGTGGCGTCGGTCAGATCGCCGTAGTGCAGGAAGAGCCGGACGCTGTCGAGATGCGGATCCTGATAGAGATCGTCGATCCTGCCGGTGTTGAAGGACGAGGAACGGCGCTTCACGCCATGGACAACATAGCCCTTGTCGAGCAACAGGCGCGCAAGCCACGCCCCGTCCTGCCCCGTAATGCCCGTGATCAGGGCCCTTCTCGCTCTCGTCGCCGTCACATCCGTTCCCCGTTACCTCGGCCGGCCCTGAAAGCGGCCCGGAACGGACGGAATTGAGCGTTTTTCGGGCCCCGAAGCAAGCCCCAAGGGGAGCCCGGCGGCACGCCTGAAAGTCTCAGATTTTGAAGTAGCCGCGATACCATTCGGCAAAACGGGTCAGTCCTTCACGCAGGCCGACCTCGGGCTTGAAGCCGAGATCGTGGCCGATCGCGCCGATATCGGCATAGGTCCGCGGCACGTCGCCCGGCTGCATGGGCTCATATTCCCGAATGGCTTTGACGCCGAGGACCTCCTCCAGGATGTCGATGAAAGTCCCGAGCCGCTCCGGCTTGTTGTGGCCGATATTGTAGACCCGGTGCGGCGCCCCCGCATCGGTCTGTGGTGGATGATCGAGAGCGGCAACCGTTCCCCGGACGATGTCATCCACATAGGTAAAATCCCGCCACATATTACCGTCATTGAAGACGCGGATCGGCCGACCCTTGAGCATGGCCTCGGTGAAAAGCCAGTAGGCCATGTCGGGCCGCCCCCAGGGACCATAGACCGTGAAGTATCTGAGCCCGGTCTGCGGAATGCCGTAGAGATGCGAATAGGCATGGCTCATCAGCTCGTCCGCCTTCTTGGTGGCGGCATAAAGCGATACCGGATGATCCACGGGGTCGCTCTCGCTGAAGGGAACCTTCTCGTTGCCGCCATAGACGGAGCTGGAAGAGGCATAGACGAGATGCTCGACCGTACCGAGACCGCGGCAAAGCTCGAGAATCTCGAGATGTCCGTCGAGATTGGAACGGACATAGGCGCGGGGGTTTTCAAGCGAATAGCGAACGCCCGCCTGGGCCGCGAGGTGAACCACCTTGAGGATTTTTCTCCCCCGGACGGCATCCGCCAGGGCGCCGGTGTCGGCTATGTCGCCCCTAAGGAACGAGAAGCCGTTCCGGCCCCTCAGCCGCTCAAGCCGCGCTTCCTTGAGGCCGGGATCGTAATAGGCGTTCATGTCGTCGATACCGGCCACCGTATCGCCGCGATCGAGGAGGTGGTGGCAAACGTGACTGCCAATGAAACCGGCAGCGCCTGTCACGAGAACCGTCATATTTTCTGTCCGCTTGCCATGATCGACCGCTCCGGGAAGATGGTCCATATACGCAAGACAATGCAAGCCGAAGGCTGTTCCGAGGCTTCATTTAATTGATCAAAGCCGCTATGAACGGTCTGGGGATGCAAGCCCGCAAGATAGAGGATACGGCATGCGCGTAGCGATGATTGGGTCTGGTTATGTGGGGCTGGTGTCCGGCGCATGTTTCGCCGACTTCGGACACGAGGTGACCTGCGTCGACAAGGACGAAAGAAAGATCGATGCGCTTAACCGGGGTGAAATCCCGATCTACGAACCGGGTCTCGACGTACTGGTTAACGGCAACAGGTTCGCCGGCCGCCTCTCTTTTACAACCGATCTTTCCAAGGCCGTTGCCGGCGCCGATGCAGTCTTTATCGCAGTTGGCACGCCCACCCGTCGCGGCGATGGGCATGCCGATCTGTCTTTCGTTTACGCCGCAGCAGAGGAAATTGCCGCGGCCATAACCGGCTATACGGTGATCGTGACGAAGTCGACCGTGCCCGTCGGCACGGCGGACGAAGTCGAGGCGATCGTCAAGCGCGTCGCTCCCGATGCCGATTTTTCGGTCGCTTCGAACCCCGAATTCCTGCGAGAGGGCGCTGCCATCGACGACTTCAAACGGCCGGACCGCGTAGTCGTCGGCGCGGAGGACGAACGCGCCCGTGACGTGATGCGTGCGCTCTACCGACCGCTCAACCTTAACGAAACGCCGCTCCTCTTCACCAACCGCCGCACAGCCGAACTCACGAAATACGCAGCCAACGCCTTCCTTGCGACCAAGATCACGTTCATCAATGAAATGGCGGATATCTGCGAGAAGACAGGCGCCAATGTCCAAGATGTGGCGCGCGGCATTGGCCTCGACCGGCGCATCGGATCGAAGTTTCTCCATGCGGGTCCGGGCTATGGCGGTTCCTGTTTTCCCAAGGATACGCTGGCTCTTGTCCGCACGGCGCAGCAATTCCAGTCGCCGACACGCATCGTGGAAGCGGTGGTCGAGGTGAACGCTGCACGCAAAAAACGCATGGTGGACAAGATCGAGGAAGCCTGTGGCGGCAGCGTGAAAGGCAAGACGGTGGCCATTCTCGGCCTCACCTTCAAGCCGGAGACGGACGACATGCGCGACGCGCCCTCGCTCGATATCGTCCCCGGCCTCATCGATCGCGGGGCCACCGTGAAAGCGCATGACCCACAGGGCATGAAAGAGGCGAGCCACGTGCTTCCACAGAGCGTCGTCTATTGCGATTCCGCCTACCAGGCAGCCGGCAGGACCGACGCCGTCGTGATTGTCACGGAATGGAATGAGTATCGCGCGCTCGATCTGGTGCGCCTGGCCGGCGAAATGAACGAACCCGTCTTGATAGATTTACGGAACATCTACAGCATGGACGAAGTGAAGGCGGCGGGCTTCACCTATATGAGCGTTGGCCGGTAAGACGCACCCTGAGGAATCCAATATGAACACTGACGCCAAGAGAATTCTGGTGACTGGCGGCGCCGGCTTCCTAGGGTCGCACCTTTGCGACAAGCTCATCGCGGATGGGCACGAAGTCCTGTGTCTCGACAATTTCTATACCGGCCGGAAGAGAAATATTGCTCATCTGCTTCAGCACGAACGCTTCGAGCTCGTGCGTCACGACGTCACATTCCCGGTCTATCTCGAGGTGGACGAGATCTACAATCTCGCATGCCCCGCGTCGCCCGTGCACTACCAGAACGATCCGGTGCAGACGTTGAAGACGAGCGTGCATGGCGCCATCAACATGCTAGGCCTCGCCAAACGGCTCAGAATCCCGATTTTCCAGGCCTCAACCTCCGAGGTCTATGGCGACCCTGCGGTCCACCCCCAAACCGAAAAATACTGGGGCAACGTGAATCCGCTCGGCATCCGCTCCTGCTACGACGAGGGAAAGCGCGCAGCTGAAACGCTCTTTTTTGACTACCACCGTCAGCACGGCCTCCAGATCAAGGTTGCCCGTATTTTCAACACATACGGGCCGCGCATGCATCCGAACGACGGCCGCGTCGTATCGAATTTCATCGTTCAGGCGCTGCGGGGAGAGGACATCACGATATATGGCGAGGGCTCGCAAACGCGTTCATTCTGCTATATGGACGATCTCATTGAAGGCTTCGTACGCTTGATGAGTACGGGGCCGGACTTCACAGGGCCCGTGAACCTCGGCAATCCCGGTGAGTTCTCGATCCTCCAGCTCGCGGAAAAGGTTATCGAACTCACCGGATCGAAATCGAAGCTCGTCTACAAGCCGTTGCCCGCCGACGACCCCACGCAACGCTGCCCCGACATTTCCCTCGCGAAGAAGGTTCTCGGCTGGCAACCCGCGGTTTCTCTTGAACCCGGCCTGAAGCACACCATCAAGTATTTCGACGAATTGCTGCGCGATGCCTGAGAACCGCCGCCAAGCCCCGGTCGCGATCTTCCTCTCTGCAATGAGCGGAGGCGGCGCGGAGCGCGCCATGCTCAATCTCGCGAACCGATTTGCGGAGCTGGAGCAGCCGGTGGACATGGTTCTCGGGCGCCGGGAAGGTCCCTATCTGAATCAGCTCGACCCTCGGGTCCGGGTCATCGACCTCGGCGTGACGCGCATGCTGAAGGCACTGCCCGCTCTCAATGCCTATATGCGTCGCGAACGGCCTGCGGCACTCATGCCTGCCCTGGCACACACGCATATTGTTTCGCTGGTCGGAAAGAAGCTTTACCGCTGGCCGTCTCGACTTGTTCTGAGCATACAGAACACTCCCTCCGCGAGCGCAGGCATCGCACCGCGTTGGATCGAGCGCAACTGGCCGATTTTCGTGAAGGCCCTCTATGGCGGTGCCGACGACACCGTAGCGATATCCCAGGGCGTCGCCGAGGACATAAGAAGACTGACAGGAGGGAAGGCGTCTCCCCATGTCATTCACAACCCTGTCGTGACACCATCCTTCTTCAGGCAACTCGAGGAAGAAGCGACGCATCCCTGGTTCCGTGACAAGTCCGTTCCGGTCATCCTCGCCGCGGGGCGCCTCACCAACCAGAAGGACTACCCGACCATGCTGGAGGCATTCGCGCGTCTTCTTGCGCGACGCCCTGCGCGGTTGATCATTCTCGGCGAAGGAGAGCTGAAGGACGAACTCGTCGCACTCTGTTCGTCACTGTCCATTTCCGATCACGTCGCCTTCGCGGGCTTCGCCTCCAACCCCTATTCCTTGATGAAGGCGGCGAACCTCTTCGTTCTTTCGTCGCGATGGGAAGGGCTGGCGAACGTCATCGCAGAGTCCCTTGCCTGTGGAACTCCCGTCGTCAGCACCGACTGCCCGAGCGGACCTTCCGAGATTCTGGCCGGTGGAAAATACGGCCGGCTGGTACCGGTCGGCGATCCGGCAGCCCTCGCGGACGCCATCCAGGCGTCCCTTGAAAGCCCGCCCGACAAGGCTTTGTTGGCCCGGCGGGGAGCGGATTTCGCGGTGGAAAATATCGCCCAGCACTATCTCGACATTCTTCTGCCGAACGGGTGAGAAGCGTGAGCCTTCTGTTTTGCCACGACCACCGTTTCTTCGTCGCCGCCGACGGCAGGATTTATTCCTACGGCCAGTACGACATAACGATTCTCAATCGCTATGTTGAAATCTTCGGTGACGTCACGATAGCGGCGCGAGGCGTTGCACTGGACGAGAAAGCTGACCTGTCGCGCTACAGCCTCTGCTCATCTGAGAATATCTCGTTTCTCTGGATGCCCAACCTTTCCTCCTTGCGCGGCCTGACCGTCGACAGGTCTGCCGCGCGTCGCCTTCTAGTGGAAGCCGTGACACACGCAGACGTCGTCATTGCCCGTCTGCCGAGCGAGATCGGCTTGATGGCCCTGGGTACCGCACGGAATCTCGGGAAGCCCGCCGGGGCGGAAGTGGTCGCCTGCGTCTGGGATGGATTGAGAAGCCATGGTGGCCTCCTCTCGCGGCTGTATGCACCTCTGGCCTATATGCGCATGCGCAGAGCGGTCGCGACAGCAGGCTGGGCGCACTATGTCACCCAGCATTTTCTTCAGGCCCGCTATCCCTCGACCGGAAAGACGCTGGCGGCATCGGACGTCGACCTGCCCGAGCCGGACGAAAACATCCTTTCCCGCAGGCTTGCGCGCATCTCCGCCGCGGGTCCCGTCACCTTTGGCATGATCGCCGCGCTCTTCCACAAGGAGAAGGGGATCGATGTCGCCATCAAAGCCTTTGCCCGCGCCCGCAGCGAAAGGCCCGACATCAGGCTCAAGGTTCTCGGGCCGGGCGACAGCGCGCCATGGCGCAAGCTGGCGAGAGAGCTGGGAGTGGAAGAAAGCGTGGAATTTTGCGGCAGTCTTCCGCGCGGCGAAGCGGTTCTGAAATGGATCGACGGTATCGATGTCTATGTGCAGGCGAGCTTTCAGGAGGGCCTGCCAAGAGCGCTGATGGAGGCGATGAGCCGCGCCTGCCCCGCGCTGGCGTCGTCGGCCGGCGGCACGGCGGAACTCGTCGAAGCGGAATGCCTGCACAGGCCCGGCGACCGTAAAACGCTTGCACAGCAAATGATTTCAGCCTGCGATATTGGATGGCTGCATCATTCCGCCGCTAGGAATTTTGCAGTCTCTGGGACTTACAGCAGTAAGCGCTTGAGGGAGTTCCAAGTAGAATTTTGGCGAAAAATTATGTCGTCGCCCTAGGCAGCGTTACTCAGCTCACGAGCTGCCGTGTAAACTTCGATATCAGCCGCACAAAGCTCCGTGACTATCCTGAGCGTTTCGGCGGAGAGGCGCGACCTGTACCCAACACCCCCATGACTCCCAACGTTTTCGTGTCTAATTCGCAGCCGTATTCCAAGTAAGGTTTGCAAATCCTTTTCGAAAGTCGGCAGCCGGTCTAAAAATCCGATCTTGTCGAAATACTCTAGGTTTGCCACAGCAGCTGCTATGGCCGCAGGGCCAGAAAAATCATTCCCGTAAGGCAACCCAGAAAGATATTCCACATAGCTACTGCCGAGCCTACGCGCTCGATCTGTCCTCACAAATTCATCAAGGGAAAGCTCAATTCTAGAATAATCGTCGCGATTCAAGCTGTGAAAGTAATGCGACACAAAACGGTCCACAGGGTCTCGGAGAATAGTAACGAACTTGTATTCGCCCGCCGCCATCGTCCACGCTCCCTTAGAGAATGGGACATGTGCGGAAATGCAGCGCGTCCGGTCGGAAATCAGATACGCGAGCATGCGCTGCCTGAACTCATGAACCACACCCAAAAGCTCTTCATCGCCAAGATCAGGAAGATTGGCTTTGATCGCGCGGTAGCTATGAATCGGGTGAACGGTGTTTTGCGACAGCAAATAGCGAAGCCTCAGCGCTCTTCCAACGGAGGTTCCTCCGCATTTCGGTATATGCAGAAAGACGACCGGCTTCCCCGTAGCCGCATTGACAGCAAAAGCTTGCCATCTCTTGAGCCTGTCGACCAAACTCATACCGCGCCCCCCGTGCATAATTTAGACAGAAAGAGCCGCATTGTTTGCGAGACAACAACGACGGCGGATTAATACCGTACAGTTTGTTCAGGCTTGCTGTTTCTGAATCACTCGTGCAGGATTCCCGACAACAACGCTGCCGTCCGGCACATTCTTAACCACCACGGTGCCTGCACCTATCCGTACTGATGATCCAACCGTCAGCGGACCTATCACCATCGCTCCAATGCCCATGAGGACACTGTCGCCAAGGACTAGGTCACCGCGTTTGATCGCACGCGAAACCCCAATTGTATTTCCGCCAGTCATATAGAGATTCTCACCCGCAATCGTCTGCCCGTTGACGACACATGACCTTACCGCATGAACCAAACGCAGGCCGCGCCCGATTTCCGCTGTCTTTGGAAACTCGTGGCGCCCGCCAATCATACGACACCAGATGAGTATTGGACTAACTAGAATGAGAAAAGGTGCGCTATATCTTCCAGTAGCAAGGTAGATAAAGCGCCGAATTCTATAGGAAATGATGACACAAGAACCACCTCGAAACAGCGCCGTCAGGAATCTGGAAATGCTCGATTGTCCACGAGCATCGAGTGACATCTCATGAAGCATGTACGAAAGCTGGTCCGCTATCCTCCCCATCTTCCTAATCCTCTATGGTCATAGAATCCTGCGTCGGTGCTCCCGTGGGGCGGCCGCATCGGACAGCTCCGTATAGACTTCTTCCATCTGCTCCACCATCGCCCTGAAGTCCCACGCGCCTACATCCACATCGCGCGAAGCGCTCCCCATCGACTGCCGCCGCTGATCATCGTCCAGAAGGTCCGCAAGCGCCAGCGCGGACCTGTCCCGTTCGGAGGGATCGAAGTAGAGACCGTTGACGCCGTCGCGGACCACCCGGTCGATCCCCGGCAGCCGGGTCACGAGAACAGGCTTCCCCCCGGCGACGAACTGCACGACGACACGGGGAAGCCCTTCACGCTCCGCCGCGTGGATGCAGACGTCGCTGAGCGCGATCAGACTTTCCAGATCGTCGCGGAATCCCAGAGGAACGACCCTGCCCTCAAGGCCAAGCTCGGCTATCCGTCTCCGGAGACGGGGCATCTGGAAGCCGTCGCCGCAAATCAGCAGAACGGCGCCGGGCACCCGCCGCGCCACGAGCGCAAAGACGTCGAGAAACTCGATCACGCGCTTGCGCGGCTCCAGCGCGCCGGCCATGAGCAGAAACCTCGGTTCCTGCCCGCCGCCGAGCGACACCGACACATCCGGTCCCAGCACCTCGCGCCAGCAGGCAGGCGCGGAGGCGGACCGGAACCGCTCGATTTCCATGCCGCTCGCGATGACCCTGTGATTGCCGGGCCGCCCGATGCCCGCGGAAAGGCATTCGCTTCGCATCCCCTCGCTCACGTCGATGAACATGTCGGTGACGGGAGCGGTGATCTTCTCGATGGTCCGGAAGACGAAGGCGGACAGGCCCGGACTCCCCACGAAGGCGAGAATGTGAACGCCATGGACGATCCCCGGCACCCCGGCCGCCCACGCCGCCCATCGGCCGACGATCCCCGCCTTGCTTTCATGCGTATGCACGAGGCCGGGCCGCAGACGCCGGAAAAGCCTGAAGCACTGCACCAGCGCCACGATGTCCTTGACCGGATGGATCGCCCGGACGAGCGAGGGCATGACGTGAAGCTCAACGCGCGGGTCGAGCCTCGCGAGAATGTCCGGGTGGCTCTCCGAGCCCACGACGAGATGCACGCGGTGCCCGAGTTCGGCCTGGCCGTTGCAGGTGAGAAGCGTGTTCTCATCTGCACCGCCGCGAATAAAACGGGTAATGACGTGGACGATGATCATTGGGCGCCGGGGAAGAGGTTACGAGCGAAGGACCGGCGCCATCCGCCGTCGGCGCACGACCCCAAGAGCCCCGAACACGGAATAGAGGACAAGGAGAGCCAGAACCATTCTGATCGTGGTCACGAAACTCATGGATGTGCCCACGAAGTTGACCAGAACGTAGGCGTAGAGGACCTGAATGGCGGGTTCTCCAGGGTACGCGACAAACAGATTGGCCAGCCAGCGATGGAAGGCTCCGAGAAAGAAGAAGATAAGGACCACGCCGGGTAAGTGGAAATTCCAGAACGCTTCCACTTCCGCGCCGACGGGAATACCCCAGATTCGCACCTCGAACTCGTCGCCGATTTCGCGTCCGACGAAGTTCACATACATGTTGTAAGAGTCCGCAGAGCGCGGCTTGTCCGGCCAGATCGCCCGCGGAATCCAGAACGCGGCAGCGCCGAGATAGGTGCGCCCCATGAGAAGACCGGCGTCGTCCACTCCGGCAAAGGCGGCAAGATCCGACTCCTCGTTTCCGCGCCATTCTGCTTCCTCTCTTGCAGCTTCGATCCATTCGGCCGCACGCGTGGGATCGAGGATCGACCAGTCCACATCCGTCGCGCCGTAGTCCTGCCGGATGATGCCGGCGAGGCCGAAGAAGAAGAGGCTGACGACCGCCGCGATGGCCGCGACGCCGATCCGCGCCCGGCCCGTCTGCATCCACCAGATCATCATGAACATGACGAGCGGATAAATCAGGGCGCTGCGGGCGCCCGAAACCACGACCGTGTTGACGAGCGCGACCATCAGCATTCCCCAGAAGAGCGGGTTGCGCAGGGCGCTGCGGTCGAAGGCGAGCCAGGACAGCATCACCATCACGCCCAGACCGGCAAGAACCAGGAACTGGCCGAGCCCGGAAAAGGCCGCGGACCTGCCGCCGCGCATGATCGCGATCTGGGCTGCGAGGCCGCCCTGCGAGACGATGAAGGCGCTGCAGACGAGGATGATGAGGCCGGCAGCGGCAATCCATTTCACCTGCTGGTTCGAAGGACGGCGAAACGCGATCCGGGGAACGCGAAATCTCGGCCCCCAGAAGAAGGCCGCGTAATAGACCGCGAGGGCGAAGCAGTAGAGCAGCGTGAGCCATATCCGGGCCTCCGACAGATCGGCGTCGGAGAGCGTGCTGATCGAGAAGGCGCGGCTGCTCGACCCTCCGTCAAAGGAAACGGGTGCGGAGCGGAGAGGGTCGATGAGCTGAACCGGATCCTTGAGGACAGACTTGGCCGCCACGAAGATGGACGGAAAGATGAGCGGGTGGAGCCAGCCGTAGGACGGGTGGTAGAACAGCACCGGAAGGAGTAGCAGAAAGACGTGAAGCGCCTCGGCCAGGATGAGAAGCTCGACATAGGGCGGCGCTTGATAGGCGAATGCCTGCGCGATGGCAGGCCCCAACAGGTGATAGACCGCGAAGTAAAAGACGAAGCCGACCCGCGCCCATAGAGGCATGGGAAGAAAGGGGGAAGCCCCGCCGCGGCCCGGCACGCCGGTCAGGCTAGTGTCTGAAGACATCGTCCGCTCCCCAGGAAAGCCTCGTCACAAGATCGGCATAGAGATCGCCATTGCGCCCGGCATCGAAAAGCCTGGTTGCCACTTCCGGCCCCCTGCCCGCCAGACGCGCCCGCTCGCCGGGATTGTCGCACAGCGCGGCGATTGCCGTAACGAGATTTCCGTAGTCGCCCTGGTTAACGGCCCTGCCGCACTCATGCCCCTCCAGGATTTCGCGCACCGAGCAGACATCGAAGGAGACGACCGGCGCGCCGCAGGCAAGCCCCTCGATGACGCAGCGGGGCAAGCCTTCGCGCTCGGAGGCGAGAACCAGAACATCGCAGGCGCGGTACCAGTCGGCGGAGCGCGCCGTGTAGCCGGCGAAGGACACGGCGCGCCCGCAGCCGCTCTCCGCGACAGCCCTTTCGCAGGCGGCGGAATAGGCATCCCTGTCCGGCAGGAAGTCGCCCACGAAATGGACATGAACATTCGGCACGCGCTCCACGATCGGCTCCAGCGCCTCGCGGATGAAAGGAAGCTGCGCCTTCTTCGCCTCTATCCGGCCGACATAGGCGATGGCGATTTCGCTTTCACCGATGCCGAGCTCCTGCCGAAGCCGGCGCCTCGTCTCGGGCGGGACCGGATGAAACCTCGCCATGTCGACGATGCTGTAGAGAAAGGCGAATTTCGCCCGCTGCCTTTCCTTGAGGGAAAGGGGCTTCAGCGTCTCGATCCAGGAGTCGACCATCTCCCGCGAAAGGACGAGAAAGAGGTCGCATATCCGCAGCGCGAGGCGCCACATGAAATGGAAACGGGCGCCGGGGCGCATCGTGTCGCGCACATTGAGGATCACGTTCGCTCCGGCGAGCTTTGCCCCCAGCGCGGTGTTCCAGAAGGCGCGGTGATCGTTGCAATGGACGACCCTCACCCCCTGGCGGCGGACAAGCCGCGCCATGCGCCAGTTGTTCGCGAGCCGGCGTCCAATCTGCCCCAGCCGGTAGCCCGGCCCCCTGCGGCTCTGCGCATGCGCCGCCTCCGTCATGTTCCAGAGCGCGACCTCGCCATGCGCCTCCCAGCGGGCCGAGGCCGGGGTCGCGATGTTGGTGATCACGAGCTTTTCGAGGCGCGGCGTGTTGAAGAGCAACTCGCTGATGCTCTGTATGCCACCATCGGCGCCACTGCCGATCTGATGGATGACGAAGATGATTTTTTGAAACATGAAAGAGTGGTGTCTGCCGGTGGACGGAAAGGCTCTTTCGGTTTGCTAGGACGAACTGGGCTCTCTCGTATTCGGCCCCGCATGCATCGCAAGTATCCGGGCAAGGCCGCGCTCAAGGCGAGCCCGCTTTAGCGGCCAGGGAAGAAGTATAATTGCTAAAACTCTCCATCCCCACCCTCTCCATCGCCAATCATTCGCATGGCAGAACCATGCCTGCATGTTCGCTACGGCCCCAAGATATGCACCGCGCGACCTTAAATGGCTTTTGTATTTTTCAAGAAGGAGCAAGCGGTAGCGCAGCTCAGCGCGGCTACCCTTATCAGCACCTTCCGTGAAGTACTGGGTAATGAGGGGCTTATCAACGCTAATGAAATGTGCCCCCCCTTGAGCAGCCCGAACTGCCAAATCCAATTCTTCGCACCTTCGGAACCGCGGATCGAACCCACCGAACTTACGAAAGGTATTCGTCCGAGCCATCAACGTACCGCTTCCAGCCATGCCCCAACAATGATGACCATCATCGTTGACGAGGCCCAAGAAGTGGTCGGCAGCCAACGGACCGCCAGGTTCGGGTGGCACCCGCCCAATTCCACGACGTTGGCGTATTGGCACTCCGCTATCGCTTGGCACAACGTGACCATTGGAATAGCAAAACACATCGGCGCCAGAATGAGAGGCCTCGTAGTCGCTTATGCGCCGATACTGTCGCTCTAGCCGCTCCGGGGCGCTTTCATCATCATCGTCGAAAAAGGCCAGGAACTCTCCCCGAGCTTCATCGACAAGCCGCGCCCGCGCCGCTCCAACGCCACCGTTTTGTCCTGTGCGGATAATCCGGATGCTCGTTTGCTCCGCAGCAAGCTCCCTCAGAACGCTCCACGAACCATCGGTCGAGCAGTCATCAACCACAAGGATTTCAACGTTCGGCCAAGTCTGCCGCAAGGCACTGGCCACCGCCCGCCGAATAGTATCTTCGGCGTTGTAGCAAGTGAGGCCGATGGTGATGAGAGTGTTACTCATGCGTTCCGCGTTTTCAGAAAAGCGATGTTGTCGTGGCTCTCGCGCATTCGTGACAGCTCCTCCAGTGTGGTGGCTTTCAGCCCCATCTGCTCTATCACGAATGGAGTGTAACCAAACGACTCTAGAAAAATGATGGCATTCCTTGAATATTCAAACTGCTCCCCCCCCCAAACTTCGGTGACAATCTCCGGACAATGCCTCCGGAGTGTATCTTCCATCCCACGAAGCACGTCATGCTCGCTTCCTTCAACATCGATTTTTACGTGCGTCGGAACTCGCCGCGTCTGCTCCACGTACCCATCTATAGTCATAGTCCGCATCGCGGACTTGCTGATGGACATACCTTGTGCCGTCAGCTGCTTTGCTATCTCAGTTTTAGCTGTAGACCTCCCCTCGTTGCCTTGTACAAGGTAAAAGTCAGCAGCCCCTCCTTCGTCGTCGGTTATCAGAGCATTGACGATGTCTGTTCCCCTTGCGGGAAAATTCATCTTGAGAATTTCATATAGCTTCTCATTGGCCTCAAAAGCTGAGACGCGCGCGCCAGACACCTCCCCAATCGCGGTGAAATACCCAAAATTTGCGCCTATATCAAAGAAGACGGAGGTTTCATTCAGTGTCCGAACGTAGTGCCTAGCGAGGCGAATTTCACAATCCGGACCTTCCACGCCGAACCTGCTTATCTCGTGCGTCCGTTTGTCCCTAAATGGCAAGATCAGCTTGTGTCCAGTGAAGACAGTCGCCGTTACCCACCGTATTGGCAGCCAAGGCGCGACCCGATAGGCGAGACGCCACAGATGTGGAGAGCCTACCTCCAGAAAACTGAGAAGCATCCTCTTCACGCGCACTTTTTCATCGCGCTGATTTTTAGAAACTCGCTCTCGCCTTTGAACCGAAGCCTCAAATCGCGAGCAAACATCGTGGCGCATCGTCAATCTCCCCAATAGCTCCTAAAACGCGCAGAAAGAGATCCCGATAGTCGCCGCAGAAATTCTATCCCAATTGGCGGCAATACGAGTTCCGGCCAGATTCTTAGCAGCGCTAACGTTAGCGCGAGCACGCCTACAAGACTTGTTGCCAAGCTCGCGTATCCGGAAAGGCCGCTCGATTTCACGAAAGCGGTCGTGATCAGCAGCACGGAAGAAAACAACGCAGGGCGCGCATGGAGCGCTGCCAGACTTTTCATCGACACTCCGATCTCCTTCCTAACCATTATGAGCAGGACAATAAAGACTGAGCCCACAACGGCGAGAACAGCGACGCAAACCGCAGCAAGCCCATGTGGCGCTGCAATCGCGACCCCAAGAAACAGAAGAGATGCGTGAAGCGCGTGGGTCACCACCGCCAGATGCAGCTTACCCCGCGCTTGAAACAGCACGAATAGAGCGCGTGTTCCGAGTCGGACATAGAGAATAGGCATTAGAATGGCAAAAGGGAGCACCGCAGCGCCCCACTGCGGGCCAAGCAAGATGCCAATTATTTCGTTGGCGAAGACGATAGAGAACACGATTGTCGGCAGTGTTATGGCTGCGATCAGAGAAAGCGATACCAGCAGCGCATTACCCAACCTCGCCTTGTCGTCCTGCACCAACGCCATCGCGGGAAAGGTCGTCAGACGCGTGATGTTGCTAAATAGGTTGGATGCCGTGTTTGTGACGAATGAAGCTCGACCGTAAAGACCCAGCGCTTCAGCACCCAGTAGGCGTGCAATCAGAAATTTGTCCGCATTAGTAGCGGCGAACACGAACGGTTGATTGATCGAGAACCACAGGCTCGTCGGCCAGAGATCTCTGAATGCCTTTCCCGAGAGCGCTGGACGGACAAGGTATCGTCGGGCGGCAATGCCAAGAACAACAACGCTGATGACTATTTCGGCCGCTTGCATGGACACGAGAGACCAGTAGCCGAATCCTGCATATGCCATAGGGATCGCGACGGCAAATGCAGCAACAATGACGGAAAGAAGGGGGCGCAACGCGACACTTCTTACCTCCATGTTCCGGGCAAGAAGCGCCTCTGCCGTCGTGTTGAACGCGCCAAACGGCGTAAGCAAGGCAAAGACACGGAGAACATCAGCAAGCTCCGGAATACGCATCAGGGACGCAGCCCACGGTGCCACCACCCACATGCCTGCTGCCGCAAGTATTGCCAGAGCAAGCGAGGAAAACAAAGCTGTTGCCACGTGCGCAGGCATTATCTCTTTGCGCTGAATCAACGTTGGCGCAAGCCCAAGCGTGTAGATCATTGCGGCAAGATCCATCGCCACCAAGGCGCCGGCGACGATACCGTACTCCTGCGGGGTCAATAGCCGTGCGAGAACCCCCACAGAAATAACGCGCAAACCGAGGCGTACGGCTGACGCTCCGCCGACCCAAGCTGCCCCTTTAAGGGTGCGTTGCGTAAGATCACGGGTTGAGAAACGTGGAGACATCAAGATCAGCCGTAACGATGCCAAGTCAGCCAAAACAAAGTGCTACCCTAGCTATCATCTTAAACCTTTTTCCTTAACTTATTATTCTGCATCAAGCTACGGAGACTCTCGAACCCGATGATAGAGAAATTATCTCTGAGTTTTTTTGTGACACTGCCCCTCCTTTGGGAGCGAAGCCTTACCTGAATAAGAGTCTGCGAAAGATTGGCGGATAGTCAGCCGCAATGGCTAACCACGGCGAAGACTGATATCCGTTGTGAGACGGCGACAAAGCAACTCGAGGACTAGGTGAGCAAGGAATCGGCCCCCGCCGGTACGGGAAGAGCAACTGGAGTGGAGGGCGCTCTTTTCGGCGCCCTCATCGCCGCCGTCGCTCTCGCTCCCCTTCCGCTTGGCAGCAACCGGCCCCTACCCGCTGCGATCCTCGCGCTCTGGACGGGCGGTTTGCTCGTCATATGGGCAGGCTGCGCCGGATGGGGCCTCGCGCGCGTCGCGGTCGCGCCCGCGAAGCTCCGCCTGCCCCTCATCCTGTTCGGCCTTGCCGCGCTCTGGATTCTCGTGCAGGCCCTGCCGCTGCCCGCGGGCTGGGGAGACCCGATCTGGGGCGTGGCCTCCGAGGCGCTGGGACGGCCGCTCAGGCAGACGATTTCCGTCAATCCGGAAAAGACGCTTTCGGGCCTGATGCGGCTTCTTTCCTATGCGGCCGTGTTCTGGCTGGCGCTGCAGCTCGCCCGCGACGCCCAGCGCGCCCGGATCGCCATTGTCGCCGTCGCCCTTATCGGCACGATCTATGCCCTCTACGGCATCGCCGTCTACACGGCCGGCAACGAGTGGATCCTGCTCTACGACAAATGGGCCTACAAATTCACGCTGACGAGCACCTTCGTGAACCGCAATTCCTTCGCGACCTTCGCCGGGCTCTGCCTCATCTGCGCCACCGCCTGCTTCGTGGGAAGTTTCAGCCATCTGCTCACCATCGACCGGCCGCTGCGGCACCGGATCGTCATGGTGGCGGAGACGATCTTCAGCAGCTCGCTGCATCTCACCGTGGCGACGCTGGCGCTGCTGCTGGCGCTGGTCCTGACCGGCTCGCGCGCGGGCGTCGCGAGCAGCATGGCAGGCCTCCTGGTGCTGATGCTGGCGCTCGCCCGCAGGCGGCGCTTCGGCCTGCGCCATGCCGCCGCCATAGCGGGCCTTGTCGGCATCGTCGTCCTGCTCGCCTTCGCGCTCGGCGGCGGCCTTCTCGCCGACCGGATATCGGACAGGGACGCGACGGCGACGAACTGGGAAGCGCGCAGCACCGTCTACGAGAGGACCATGGAGGCGATCGGCACCGTGCCCTGGACCGGGACCGGCTACGGCACCTTCCGCGAGGTCTTCGCGGCCTACAGGCCCGAAAGCCTCGATCTGCGCCGCTACTGGGACAAGGCCCACAACACCTATCTCGAGACCATGCTGGAACTCGGCATTCCGGCGGCGCTTCTGCTGAACCTGTCCATCCTGCTTCTCGCGGTCGAGACCCTGCGCGGGCTCTGGCGGCGGCGGCGCGACCGCACGGCCCCCGCCATCGGCGTGGCCGCGACGGTTCTGGTCGGCCTTCACGCGGTGGTGGATTTCAGCCTGCAGATACCTGCCGTCGCCATCCTCTACGCCTTCATCATGGGCGTCGCCGTCAGCCAGTCCTTGTCCCAGGAGCGGCGCGGCCAGGCCGGCACCGGTTAGTGCGCCCGGGCGCGTGCCAGCACATAATCGTTCAGAAAGCGCGCCCGCAGCTCCCTGCCGGGAAACACCTCGTCGAGGAGAATTGCGCGCTCCTTGTATCCAAGCCCGAGATAGAGACGGACGAGACGCCCACGAAGCTGGGGCCTAGACCACAACCCGCCGAGATCCCGCCGCGCATCGTGTTTCAGGTCTTCCGGGAGCTCGTCCCAATAGGAAAGCGCCACCGGCGGGCGCATGAGGACGGAGGAAAGCTCGAACCGGCCGGTGAGCGAGGAAAGACGCAGATGAGGAATGACGGTGCGCGCCTCTGCCCCCTGCAGCATCGCCGTTCGCGCGAGTTCTGCCCAGATGAAGGTCTCGTTAGGCGCGTGGGCGGCCGCTTGCTTCAGATGTGCAAGCGCAGCATCGAGCGCGGCGGCCTCACCGTCCCTTGCGGCCCTGAGATCGAGCCGCGCAAGGCCGAGCGCGATGTCGCTGTCCGACGGGTGAACGGCAAGCGCCTGTGTGAAGCGCGCCCGCGCATCCGCAAGCGCCGCGCTCTCCTCACCCCCATCGGCGCCGACAAGACCATAGGCAATGGTCCTCGGCGCCGCCAGCGCACATAGGAGGAGACCGGCGGCAAGGCAGACACCGGCGCACAGCCGACGCAGGACTGCCTCCTCAGTTGACATAGTACTTGCTGTAGCGGCTGTAGTAGTAGCCGCCATCGCCATAGCCGTAGCGCGCCTGCTTTGCCGTATCGACGATGGAGAGCACGGCGCCCGCGATCTTCGCATCGAACTGACGGAGCTCTTTGAGGGCGCTCTGCGCCGCATCGCGCGGGGTCTCGTTCCAGCGCACGACGAAGACGGTCTCGTCCGCCAGCCGCGAAAGAACGCGCGAATCCGACACTGGTAGGACCGGCGCGCTGTCGAGCACGACGAGATCGTATTCGTCGCGGAGGCGCTGCAGCAGCAGCTTCATCTGCGCTGAGCCGAGCACGTCCGGCGGATTGGCCGTGCCGGTCGCGACGGGGATGATGTCGAGTTCGGATTTACTGTCCTTCACCATGACAGCGCTGAGTTCGAGGCGCTCGGCAAGAAGCTCGACGAGCCCTTCCTCCGGCCGCCCGAGGCCGAAGGCGCGGTGGACTGAAGGGTGGCGAAGGTCGCAATCGACGAGCGCGACCTTGAGGCCGGAGGCCGCCGCCGCCCGGGCGAAGCTCACTGACGTCGTCGTCTTGCCTTCGGCGGGCAGCGCCGAAGTGAAAAGGATGATCTTCGGCGGGTTGTCGACATTGGAAAGCTGCAGCGCGCTGCGCAGGCTTCGGAGCGATTCCGAGAAAGCGGAGAGCGGCTTGGCGATCAGATAGTCCTGCGGCGACATCACCTTGCCGCCGGGGCCCTTCTCGGCGGGCGTCGCTGGCAGCGACACGAGATGCGGCAGATGAAGGTTCTGCTCGATGTCGCGCGCGGTCTGGATGCCATTGTCGAAATGCTCGAGCAGGAAGGCGACGCCGCAGCCGAGCATGAGGGAGAGGACGAAACCGAGGCCGACGAAGAGCGTGGTGCGCGGGTAGGACGCGGCCTGCGGAGCCACCGCCTGCGAGATGATGCGGGTATCGGGCGTCTGCAGGCCCTGCTGGCCCGTCGTCTCCTTGAAACGGTTGAGGAAGGCCTCGTAGACGGCGCGCGTGGAGGCCGCTTCGCGCTCCAGTTCGCGCAGCTGAATGAGCGCCTGATTGTCCTCGCCCGTCTCGCCCTTGATCTGGTTCAGATTGTCCCGGAGCGCGGAGACCCGCGTCTCAGCGACGGAGACGTTGTTGGCAAGGCTCTCGATGATGCGCGAAACTTCCGCGGAGATCTGGCTGCCGATATCGCCCTGCTGCGCCTCGATATTGACGATGGCGGGATGGCGCGGCCCGTATTTGGCGGACAGGTTCGCCTTTTCGCGGGCAAGCTCCGCCTGCTTCTGGCGCAGGTTCGAGATGGTGCCGGAGGCCAGCACATCGGCAACGCTTTCGACGCTGCCGCCCTGGGCGCGGAGCTGGCGCGCGCGGTTGTACTTCGCCTGCGCCTCGGCAAGCGAGGCGCGGGCGAGAATGAGCTGCGCGTTGAGTTCGGAAAGCTGCTGCTCGGAGACGGTGACGCCCGACGACTCTTCAAGCCCGTGCTCTGAGCGATAGATCGCGACGGCGCGCTCGGCATCGGTCACCTGCGTCCGCAACTCGCCGAGCCGCCCCGAGAGCCATGTATTGGCCGTCCGCGTCGCATCGAATTTCGCCTCGAGCTGATCGAGAACATAGGCATCGGCAATCGCATTCGCGATCCGGGCCGCTTTCGCTGGGTCTTCGGAGGTGAAGGAAATTTTGATGATGAAGGTGCTGCCTTTCCGGGCGACACCAGTCCGAGCGAGGACCACATCGACAACGCGCTCCGTCTGCCGGTCGGCGATCTCGGCTTCGCCGGTTGGCGCCGCCACATTCGACGGAGAAAGGGCGGCCATACCGCGCTTGAGGAGCCAGGACGGCGAGAGCCAGCGCAGCGGCGAAGGCTCTCGCAGCGCGCTGTTGAGCTCGGGATCGCCGATAAGCGCAAGCTTCTCGACAACCCGGCGGGCAAGATCGCGCGAGCGCAGGATCTCGACCTCGCTGTCGACCGCCGCCGAGTCGGGCGACAGGCCCGACATCACGGCGTCCATGTCGACGACCTGCATCTTCTGCCGGTCGAGCAGGACCAGCGTTTCGCTGGTATAGAGCGGCGTCATCTGGGAAACGGTGAGCGCCACCAGCGCCGTGAGCACGACGGTGATGCCGGCAATGATTCCCGCCCGTTTGCGCAGCGTGCGGACAATCGCAAGCAGATCGAATTCCATGAAGGAATCGTCGGGGGCATCGAGCGACCCGTAGGCACTTCCCCGCGCCGCTGGCGCCGCCGAGCCCTTGACCGGTGCATTCATCGTTTGGAACCTCGCCGCACTGCTTGTTGCGCCGCAACTATACATGATCGCAAGCCGCTCACGCCGCCGCAAACCGGGAAAATTACTTCATGGTTGACGCAATGAAAGAGGGCAGGCCAAGACATTCGCCCGGCCTGCCCCCGTTAATTCCGCTGACGCAAACCGTCGAGATCAGAGCTTGCCGGTCAACGTGATTGCCACGACGTTGCGCGTATAGTCCGCGGTTGCGACATTGGAGTCGCGATCCTCGAACGTATACCGGAGCCCGACGTCCACATTGCGGTTCAAGAGGTAGAGCACGCCGGCGCTGGCGCCGAGCAGATCGTCATCGCGCGGACTGGAGTTGAAGTCGTTATTGCCGTAGGACAAACCGCCGCTCAGGATCAGGTTGCGCATCAGCTCGTGATCGACATCGACCCCAAACGTCTGCCGGTCGAAGCCCGACGAACCGCCGATCGTCGTTTCCTGAACACTCTGGTCGGCGGTGAAGGTCACCGTGGTCATGGGCGTCACGAACCAGTCGACATTCGCACCATAGGTAAGACCGTCGGTATCGGTGAAGGTCGCTTCGTCGTAGCTGCGTTCCTGGTAACCGACATAGGCGCCGCCCTGGGCGAGATTGGTCAGGCGGAATTCAGAGCCGACCACAACCTGCCAGCCATCGGAGTCGCGCGTGATGCCGACAACCGGAGGCTGAAGGTCGTATTCGCGCTGGTCGAGCTGACCTTCGACAAAGAAGTTCGTGTCGGGCGAGACGTTATAGGCAAGACGCACCCGCTCGTAGAACTCCTCGCGGTCGCGGAAGTCCTGGTCGATGGGAAGGCCCCCGACCGACGTGCTGTCATCGTAGTCGTAGTCGCGGTATTCGCCGCCGACCGTCGCCGTCACGCGGGCGAAATTCTGGGAGAGCGCCGCGTTGCCCGTGAAGAGATTGTATTCGACGGGCTCGTCGGCGGCCGCGGGCGAACTCGGATCGCCGCGATCCTCGTGCCGCTGGGCATAGGACAAGCCACCGGTCAGCGCCGTCGCCGAAGATATGTCGAGCGTACCGCTCGCGCCGACATTCCAGTCGAAGCGATCCTCGCCAGTGTTGTCGGCGTAGAAATCCTGCGAGAGCCCCGCATTCAGATTGAGCGCGTGGCGGCTCCAGGTCGAGTTGACGGCAACACCGGCGGCAAGCGTCGTGATGAAGTCGTCGGTCTCGTTGTTCGACGTGGCGAAGATGTTGTCATTATAGGCTTCGGTCACGGAAGCGGTCGGATAGACCATGAATCCGCCGGCACGAATGCCCGCCGCGTCGTAGCCCGGACGCTGTCTTTCCATGACGGACTGCCCGCGCACGTCCGTCAAATCGGTATCTGTTCCCCCGGCCTGTTGCGCATAGGCGCCACAGGCTGAAGCCACCAAAATCCCTGCAGCGAGGGACGCAAGGCGAATGCCGCCGTCGGTCATCGATATTCTCCGCTTTTTGCTTGTCAGCCAGCCCCCACGCCCCCCGCCATACCCAAATCAACTCATGGCGGAGGATTGTACCGGCAGTGTCTTTTACGTCGCGCTCGCGGGCTCTTCCGGGGTCTGATCGTCTTCCCCGACGAGCGTGTCATCGCCCCCGCCCGCGTTCTGCTCGATCGAAGCCGTCTTGTCGGTCGTACCCGACGAAACGGCGCCAACCAGTGTCTCGTCGCCGGACGCTGCCACAAGTGCCTGCATATTCGTCGCAGCGGTCGGATTGGTGAGCGCGATCACGGCGATCGCCGCGCCAAGACCCCGGCCCAGGGCGATCTTGAGATCGCTGTCGGCAGGCAGGCCCGCCGCAACGGCGATAACCGCCTGCGCCGCACCCTCGGGGTCTTCGGAATTCGTCACATATTCTTCGATGGCGGCTTCGAGACCGTCAATATCGCCAGCATACTGAACCAGCAGCGCCTCGATATCGGCCTGGGCACCCGCGATGTCCTGAGCAACGGCAGGCGACGGATTGAAGGCAATCGCCGCGAAGGCGAGCGCCACCGCAAATGCAACCGCCGTGTACATGGATTTCAGCATGGCAAGATCTCCTCGGATCGTCGGACCTCGTATCCAGGAAGGACAGGAGGTTACCGCAAGACTGCGCGACTAAATGATTGGCGACCGCCCCCGCCCGCTAACCATTTCGCATTGGTAGAACCATAGCACAAGCATGGCGCGAGTCCGATGCGCAAGCTGCCGCAGACGCCGATTCCTGCCGATCCGGCATCATTTTAGGCTTCCCCGTGGCGAAAATGTCTCGCTCGGAAAAATCAAGATTCGTACACAGAGCAATGGTTTATGGTTAATGATCTAAATCGGGACAGCACGGCGTCAAGTCAGAAAAAGCGCTCCGGCACGCGCAAGACATCGCCCGGCAGCACCCTGACCGCCTGGCTGGCCGGGTATTCGACCTCGTTGCCCTCGCCGCGAGTGATGTAAACCTTGTCCTGATTGGCCCGGTAGGTGTAGCCGCCCGCAACCGCAACCGCATTGAGCACCGTCATGCTGCTGGTATAGGGATACTGACCGGGCGACGAAACTTCGCCATAGATATAGAAGGGCCGGTAATTCAGCACCTCCACGCTCACGCGCGGGCTGGTGAGGTAGCCGTCCCGGAGCTTTGTCTCGACCGCATCCTCGAAGGCGCTGAGCGTCAGCCCCCTGGCCCGCACCTGCCCGATGAGCGGCAGCGCCACCACGCCGGCGCCGCCGACGTCGAACTCGCCCGAGAGATCCGGCTCCCCGAAAACCAGCACTCTCAGCCTGTCGCCCGTGCCGAGCTCATAATCGATATCCGCATCGGGCGGCATGGACGCACCGGCCTGCTCCGATACCGATCCCTCCGTCACAGGCCCCGGCGCGTTGACGCGCGGCCCGTCCGTGCAGGCCGCCACCGCGGCGATCGCGAAGACGGCGAAGGCTACCGCTGCCTTGCGCCGCAGGGCGCCGAGAGCCCCGCGCCTGAAGAAATCCCCGAAGCCGTTCCCGCCGGTTTCCGCCGCAGAATGGTTCATCGAATAGCCCCTTCTTCCGGTTTGCCCGCAGCCGGGATCGGAAGCTCCCGGGAACGCAAGGCAAACAAATTCAATGTGCTTCGGCTCGCCTCTCGTGGCGACGCCGCCTCGGCGTTCGTTTTCTAACATCTCGCGCGCGGAGAAAGAGAAGAAAAACGCAGAAAACGGCCAAAATCAGCCCGCCTGGTTAACCCGTCGCCGCAAGCGGCACCTCCGCGTCGCGCGTTTGGACGAAGCGGTGCGATGTTCCTTCCAGTACAACCGCGGTGAGGAGCCCTGTCATATAGGCCCCGGTATCTACACCGATCCTGTTCGCCTTGACGACAGCCTCCTCGCGCGGCGTATGCCCGTGCACGACGATCTTTCCGAAAGCCCTGTCGGAATCGAGAAAGCCCTCGCGGATCCACAGGAGGTCCTCCTCGATCTGGCGATGCAGCGGCACACCCGGACGCACCCCCGCATGAGCGAAGAAATAGCCCCCGAACTCGGCCGAAAGCATGAGCGATTTCAGGAAGTTGAGATGGGCGGCCGGCAGCGCCTCGACGAAGCGCTCGCGTGCGCGCTCGAAGGCGGCCGGATCGTCCGTGCGCGTCAGCTCCGTGACGCCGTAGGAATGGAGCGTTTCGAGGCCGCCATAATATTTCCAGGTCTTGCCAAAAGCGGCATCGTCAAGGAACTGAAGCATGGCCTGCTCGTGGTTCCCCCTGAGAAAGACATAGTCGAAGCCCGGCAGCCGCGCGCCCGTCAAACGATCGAGCACGTCTTTCGACTGAAGTCCCCGATCGACATAATCTCCAAGGAAAATCAATACGTTATGGCACGATCCCCGGTCTTTCGCATCGGCCTCGATCTGATCGAGCAGCCGCGCGAGCAGGTCGTCGCGGCCATGAATGTCGCCGACGGCATAAATTCGCATTCCCTCGGGCAGGGACGCAGGCTCCCCGCCTTGCAGGGCACCCTTGAGCCGGTTGAGCAGTCCGCCGATCACACGTTCCTTCCGGGCACGCATGCGCATGCCGCTTCGTCAGTCAGCCCTCATGCGGCCAAGGTTAGCCGATTTCCATGTGCAAACAAGGAGATACCCGGCCGCTGGGCTGGATTCAGGGGGTATCGGGATGTTTCGCCGCACCCCGCCGCCGATGCCGCCGCACCGCGCTTGCCGCCTGGCGCTTATAGAGTGGCAGGGCAATTGGGCTATAAAGAGCCAAATCACTTCGGCGCCCACAGGAGCGAAGCTTGTCCCGTTCGACGACCAAACCGACACCCGAAACCGGCCACCTTGCCTCGGCCAGCCGCACCCTCTCGCTGGAAATCGAGGGCCTGAAGGCACTGCTGGCCTCGCTCGACGGCCCCTTTATCGAGGCAGTGGAGACGCTCGGCCGCGCGGAAGGCCGCATCGTCGTGACGGGTATGGGCAAGTCCGGCCATGTCGCGCGCAAGATCGCGGCGACGCTGGCCTCGACCGGATCGCCCTCTCAATATGTCCATCCGGGCGAGGCTTCCCACGGCGACCTCGGCATGATCACCGCGAGCGACGTGATCCTCGCGCTGTCCTGGTCCGGCGAGACCGCCGAACTGTCGAGCATCATTTCTCACGCGAAACGCTTCGCGATCCCGCTCATCGCCATGACGGCGGAAGCGGCAAGCGCGCTCGGCCGCGCGGGCGATGTGGCGCTCGTCCTGCCGCGCGCGGAGGAAGCCTGCCCGAACAAGCTCGCGCCCACGACCTCGACCACCATGCAGCTTGCGTTGGGCGATGCGCTCGCGATCGCGCTTCTGGAGAAGAAGGGCTTCTCCGCCCGCGACTTCAAGGTCTTCCATCCCGGCGGCAAGCTCGGCGCGATGCTCGCCCATGTCCGCGAGATCATGCATGTGGGCGACGAGCTGCCGCTCACCGGGCCCGGAACGCCGATGTCGGAAGTGCTTCTTGTCATGTCGCAAAAGAGCCTCGGCTGCGCGGGCATTGTGGACGAAACGGGCAAGCTGACAGGTATGATCACCGACGGCGACATCCGCCGCCATTCTTCCGGCGACCTCCTGTCACGCAAGGCGGCCGAGGTGATGAACCCGTCGCCGACAACGGTGGGCCCCGAGATGCTCGCGTCCGAAGCGGTGAAAATCCTCAACGAAAAGAAGATCACAAGTCTCTTCGTCGTCGAGGACGGCAGGCCTGTCGGCGTCGTCCACATCCACGACTTCCTGAAGGCGGGCGTCGTATAGGCGAACGGCCCTGAAGGCCGCTACAGCCAGCCGGAATCGATTGCCGCGATGCCGGGCAGATCGTCATAGCCGGGACTGCCGCCATCTGCGCGTCACGCCGGACAAGCCGTGTAACATGCGCGAAACGAAGGGGAGACCGATGTTCGGACATCAGATCAGACTGTTCCGCCTGGCGGGTTTCGACGTGATGCTCGACCTGAGCTGGGTCTTCATCGCGCTGCTCGTCTCGTGGACGCTTGCGACCGGCTACTTCCCCGAGATCTATCCCGGCCTCGAACCGCTTACCTATTGGTCGATGGGGATCGTGGGCGCGGCCGGACTCTTCCTCTCGATCATCCTCCACGAGCTTTCCCATTCGCTCGTCGCACGGCGCTTCGACATCCCGATCACCGGCATCACGCTTTTCATCTTCGGCGGTGTCGCGCATATGGCCAAGGAGCCGCCGACGGCGCGCTCGGAATTCCTGATGGCGATCGCGGGACCGATCGCCAGCCTCGTCCTGTCGGGGTTCTTCTATCTCACCGCGTCCGCCGCTCTCGCCGCGGGCCTCGGCGACACGGTTGCAGGCGTTGCCGGTTATCTCGCGCTCATCAACCTGATCGTCGCGGTCTTCAACATGGTGCCCGCCTTCCCGCTCGACGGCGGTCGCGTCTATCGCGCCTGGCTCTGGGGCAGACTCGGCGACCTCAACGAAGCCACGCGGCGCGCTTCCGCCGCCGGACAGACCTTCGGCCTCATCCTGATTGCGTTGGGGGTGGTGAGCCTCTTTTCCGGCAATGTTATCGGCGGCCTCTGGTGGGGACTTATCGGCCTCTTCCTCCACACCGCCTCACGCGCCTCCTACGCGCAATTGCAGGCGCATGTTCTGCTCGAGGCCGAACCCGTCTCGCGCCTCATGACAAAGAACCCGGTCACCGCGCCAGCCGGCATTTCGCTGCGCGAGCTCGTCGACAATTATGTTTACGGCTCGTTCCACGAAACCTTTCCTGTGATGGAAGGCGAGCGGCTCGTGGGCAGCATCGGCGTTTCGGACCTGCGTGGCACCGGCAGCGCCGACCGGGAGCGCAAGAAGGTGCGCGACGCGATGCACCCGCTCTCGGCCATGAACACGGTGGCGCCCGGGGAAAACGCCGAAACGGCACTCCAGCGCATGCGCGAGGGCGGTCATTCGCGGCTCATGGTGGTGGAGGAAGGCAGGCTCCTCGGCATCGTCGCGCTGCGCGACATCATGCGGCTGATGGAGCTGAAGCAGAACCTCGGCTAGGCGGGCACGCCCGTAAAGGCAAACAGAATGCTCGGGCCAAGCATGACGGCATTGTAGGTGCCATGCATGATGGCAGGCGCCCGAAGCGAGCCTGTGACCCATGCAAACGCCGCAAGAACGAAGCCGACCGCGAAGAGCATGGCCGTCAGCCCGCCGCTTTCTCCGCCTTCGAGGCCATGAAGGCGCGCCAGCCGCCAAAAGCCGTAATGTCTTCGGCACCGTCAAGACCGCTCTCCTCGCAGAGGAACCCCTTCACGCTGCGCCCGTTCTGAAGATCGAGTGTGCCGATGCAGAGCGGCTGTGGCACACCCGCCATGAAACTTCCAAAGGCGGCGCGCGGTACGCGCCAGACTTCGAGCTCGATCGCGGTGCCGCTTTGCGCGACGCGCACGAGCCCCGGCCGGAAGGGCGGCCCGCCCGCCAGCGCGTGAAAGCGGTAGCGAGGCGCCGTGCGCGTGCGCTCGACGAACATGGCACCGCGCGAAGTGAGTTCGTGATTGAGCGGCAGGCCCGACATATGCGCGCCGACGACCGCCAGCTCGATGAAGCCTTCATCCGGTTTCTCGATCGCCACGGGCCCACCGGGCGCAAGCCCCTGCGCCGCCTCGAAGGCGGCCGCGAGCGCAACGAGCTTCCCATCGGAGAAGGCAGGCGCGCAAAACGTCACGCCGAAGGGAAGCCCCGCTGCCCTGCCCTGCGCACGAATGCCTGCGGGAACGGCGATGCCCGCCATGTCGAGCAGGTTCATGAAATTCGTATAGGTGCCGAGGCGGCTGTTGAGCTTCACGGGGTCGGCCATCACCTCGTCCACGCGGTAGATGGTGGGCGCGGCCGGTACGACGAGCACATCGATATCGGCAAAGAGCGCAAGCGCGCGCCGCTTCAGTGCTTCAAGCCTGTAAAGCGTCTCGAACGTCTCGACGGCATTACGGCCTCTGCCGCCAAGCACGATGCCCCGCACGGTGGGATCGGTTTCGGCCTCGTGCGCCTCGATGAAGCCGCCGACGGCCGCTGTGCGCTCGGCGACGAAAGGCCCCTCGTAGAGAAGTGCCGCTGCCTCCGCGAAAAGAGAAAAGTCGATCCGCCGCGCGCGGCCGCCAAGTTCCTCCAGCCGGTTCGCCGCTTCCTCGAAAAGCCGCGCCGCTTCGTCGTCGCCAAAGAACTGGAGATCGGATGCGCGTGGCACGGCGAAGGTGAAGTCACCGCCGAGCGGCGGCTTCACCTCCGGCATGCGGGCGCGGGAATAGATATCCTGCCCGTCGAAGACCGCCGCCACGTCGAACACGGCCTCGGCATCGGCGGCGGTGAGCGCGAAGATCGACACGCAATCGAGCGACCGGCAGGCGGGCACGACACCGCGCATCGAAAGGAGACCGCGCGTGGGCTTCAGACCCACGATATTGTTGAAGGCGGCCGGCACGCGGCCCGAGCCCGCCGTATCGGTTCCGAGCGCGAAGGAAACGATCCCCGCCGCGACGGCGACGGCCGAACCCGACGACGAACCGCCCGAGATGAAATCGCGATTGAAGACGGAGCGCGGGCTTCCGTGGGGCGAGCGCGTGCCGACAAGGCCAGTGGCGAACTGGTCAAGATTGGTCTTGCCGAGCGCGATGGCGCCCGCCTCGATCAGCCGCGCCACGGCGAAGGCGCTTTCCTCCGGCCGATAGGCGAAGGCAGGACACGCCGCCGTCGTCGGCAGCCCTTCGACGTCGATATTGTCCTTCACCGCGAAGGGCACGCCGAACAAGGGCATCCTTGCGCGAACCTCGCGCGGGAGTGCATCGAGCGCACGGGCGCGGGCAAGAACCGCCTCGTCGCCGAAGCGCGAAATCCAGACCGCCGGATCGCTGCCCGCCGCCGCGCGCGCCAGCGCCTCGCGCGCCACGTCTTCGGCGCGGACGCCGGAAGCGAAAGCAGCCCGAAGCGAAGCGAGAGAAAAGTAAAGACCCTTCACGATGCAACCTCCAATCCGGGCGCCTCGGCGTCGAGCGGCACCAGCGTGACGAGCGCCTGCCCCGCCTGCACCATCCGGCCCTGCGTGCAATGCACCTCATGGACCCGCGCGGCGACGGGCGCGCGCACCTCGATTTCCATCTTCATCGACTCGAGCACGATGAGCATCTGGCCGGCGGCAACCTCGTCGCCCGCCGCGACACCGATGGACCAGACATTGCCCGGCACGCCGGTCTCGACGAGACGTCCGCCCTCCGGCAGCGCCGTCACCTCTTCCAGCGCCGGCGCATCGGGCTCGACAACGCTCATCGCAAGCCCTTGCTCTTCCCAGCGTTTTCGCTCCCCCTCGAAGGCGCGGCGTTGCGAGACGCGAAAGGCCGAAATCTCCTCCGCATCGCCGTCGAGGAAAGAGAAATAATCGCTGAGGCGGAAGCTGCTCTCCTCGATCTTCACTTCGTATTCGCCATGCAGGAAAGCTTCGCGTGCGTCGAGCAGCTCCTCCGCCGATACGGGAAAGAACTTCAGCCGGTCGAAGAAACGCAGCAACCAGGGCGTCTCGAAATTCGCTGTCTGGCGCCAACTGTTCCACATCTGCACCGTGCGGCCGACAAGCTGATAGCCGCCCGGCCCCTCCATGCCATAGACGCAAAGGTAGGCGCCGCCGATGCCAACCGCGTTTTCCGGCGTCCATGTGCGCGCCGGATTGTACTTTGTGGTGACAAGGCGATGGCGCGGATCGAGCGGCGTCGCGACCGGCGCACCGAGATAGACATCGCCCAGACCGAGCACCATGTAGTCGGCCTCGAACAGAATGCGCCTGACCTCCGCGATGCTCTCCAGGCCGTTGATACGGCGAATGAACTCGATATTGGACGGCACCCAGGGCGCATCGGGCCTGACCAGCGTGCCGTATTTCCGCACCGCCTCGCGCGCCGCCTCGTCGTCCCACGACAACGGCAAATGCACGATGCGGCTCGGCACTTCGATGTCGGTGCCGGGTGGCAGGGCGCGCTCGACCTCTTCCAGCAGGGCGAGAAGCTTGCGCGAGGGCAGCACATCGGGATCGAAGTGGATCTGCAGCGAGCGGATGCCCGGCGTCATCTCGACGATGCCCTCGGGGGCGCGCGCCCTCAGCGCCGTCATCATCGCATGGGCGCGAAACCGCAAGGCGAAATCGAGCACCATCGGCCCGTATTCGACGAGCAGATAATCGTCGCCCGCGCGGCGGTAGGTCACTTCCGTTTCGAGATCGGTGATCCGCGCGAGAACCGCATCCTCTTTCCGCCTCTGCTGCGTGAGCAGCGCGACGGGACGCCTGAGCGATGAAACCCACGCCTCTTGCGCGTGGCGCATGGCGGCGGCTTCTTCTTCGGTGACGCGGTGGAAACGCACCTTGTCGCCGGGCTTCAACTGGCCAATCTTCCAGAGTTCGGATTTCGCGAGTGTCGCGGGACAAACGAAACCGCCGAGGCTCGGCCCGTCCGGACCGAGAATGATCGGCATGTCGCCGGTGAAGTCGATCGTGCCGACGGCATAGGCATTGTCGTGAATGTTCGAGGGATGAAGCCCCGCCTCACCGCCATCCTTGCGCGCCCATTTCGGCTTCGGGCCAATGAGGCGCACGCCTGTGCGCGCGGAGTTGTAATGGACTTCGTAGGCTGTGCTGAAAAGGGCCTCGATATCCTCCTCGAGAAAGAAGTCGGGCGCACCGTGAGGCCCGTAAAGCGTCGCGATTTCCCACTCGCGCGTGAGCGGCGTGCGCGCGGATGGCGGCAGCGGCTCCGCAACGGGCTCGCCAATGGCGCCCTCGCGATTGATCCGCAACACGTCGCCGGTCTTGAGTGCGCCGGGCGCATGACCGCCGAAGCGCCCAAGCGTGAAGGCGGAACGCGAGCCAAGATAGAGCGGCGCATCGAAGCCGTGACGCACGGCAAGATAGGCGCGCTGGCCCGCATTCGCGACCTGGCCAAGCTCAAGCGTCTGGCCGCGCCTGACGTCGACCGCGCACCAGAAAGGGATGGGTTCGCCATCGAGCGTCGCCGGCATTTCGGCGCCCGCCAGCGCGATCGTCGTATCCGCCCGGAAGCGCAATGCCGGTCCGCTCAGCGTCATTTCGAGCGTTGCGGCGTCTTGCGGATTGCCCACCAGCCGGTTTGCCAGCCGGTGCGAAAGTCCGTCCATCGGCCCCGAAGGCGGCACGCCGACATCCCAGTAGCCGACGCGGCCCGGCCAGTCCTGCAGGCTCGACTGCGCGCCGGGCGACAGCACGTCGATGCCGGGACTTTCATGGTCGAAAGCGCCGAGCGTCGAGGTGAGCAGCCGGCCTTCGAGGAATTCCGGCGCGCGCACGAGCGAACGCAGATAGTCGAGATTGGTCTCGATGCCGTAGACACGCGATTGATCGAGCGCCGCCGCAAGCTTCGCCGCCGCCTCGTCGCGCGTTTTCCCCTTCACGATCACCTTGGCGAGCATCGGATCGTAGAAGGGCGTCACCTCCGTGCCCGTCGAAATCCATCCATCGACGCGAACGTCCCCCGGGAAAACGACTTCCGTCAGAAGGCCGGACGAGGGCTGGAAGTTGCGGCCGGGATCTTCGGCATAAAGCCGCACCTCAAAGGCGTGCCCCTCGGGCGGACGGGCATATGAGGCAAGGCTGCCCAGCTCGCCTGCCGCCTGCCGTACCATCATCTCGACGAGATCGAGCCCCGTTACTTCTTCCGTCACCGGATGCTCGACCTGGAGACGCGTATTCACTTCCAGAAAGTAGAATTTCTTCTCCGCCTCGTCATAGATGAATTCGACCGTGCCCGCCGACGCGTAGGAAACGGCCTCGCCGAGGCTCACCGCCGCCTCGTGCAGCGCGCGCCGCTCTCCATCGCCAAGACGGGGCGCGGGCGTTTCCTCGATCACTTTCTGATTGCGTCGCTGCGCGGAACAATCCCGCTCGCCGAGCGCGATGACCTTGCCCTCGCCATCGCCAAAAATCTGCACTTCGATATGGCGCGCCCGGGCGACATATTTTTCGAGGAAGAGGCCGCTATCCTTGAAATTCGCAAGCGCAAGGCGCCGCACCGTATCGTAGAGGCGCGGCAATTCGTCTGCCGAATGGCAGAGCTGCAGTCCGATGCCGCCGCCACCCGCCGTGCTCTTGAGCATGACGGGATAGCCGATCTCCTCCGCGCGCGTCAGTGCATCGTCGAGGTCGACGATGAGCGGCGAACCGGGAAGCAGCGGCACGCCGCTCGCCTCCGCGATCTCGCGCGCCGTATGCTTCAACGAGAAGGCGCGCATATGTTCCGGGCGCGGCCCGATGAAGGCAACGCCCTCCCGCGCGAGCGCGGCGGCGAATTCGGGGTTCTCGCTGAAAAACCCGTAGCCCGGATGCACAGCCTCTGCGCCTGTCGCCCGCGCGGCGTCGAGAATGGCGTCCGCGTCGAGATAGCTTTGCGCAACCGCCGCCGGACCGACGCAGACCGCCTCGTCCGCAAGCCGCACATGCGGCGCGAAGCGGTCCGCCTCGGAATAGACCGCGACGGATTTGACGCCCATGCGCCGGAGCGTCTTGATGACGCGTAGAGCGATTTCGCCGCGATTGGCGATCAATACCTTGCCGAACATCTGGCCTCCGATGGTGCCCGGCGGACGGCGCCGCCGGGGAACAAGCTCACGCTTCCCAGATCAGGGTACGAACGGGAGTGGGATTGAAGGCGTTGCAGGGATTGTTCACCTGCGGACAATTCGAGATCACGCAAAGCACATCCATCTCCGCGCGTATCTCGACATAGTCGCCCGGACGCGACACGCCATCGACGATGGCGAGCGTTCCATCCTCCTCCACCGGCACATTCATGAAGAAGTTGATGTTGGAAACGATGTCGCGCTTGCCCATGCCGTGCTTTGCAAGCTCCAGCACGAAATTGTCGCGGCAGCTATGCATGTAGCGCGTATCGTGACCGAAGCGCACGGTGTTCGCCTCCGCCGAACAGGCACCCGCCGACGTGTCGTGATTGCCGGCCGTGTCGGCGATGATCACCGCCATCGTATTGCCTTCGTTCGAGATGAGCTTTGTGCCCGTCGTCACATAGGGCGAGCCTTGCGCGCGTGCCGTATCCTGCGCGCTGTAGCGTTCCGAATAATCGTCCGCATTGTAGAACAGCGTATCGACCGCCTGGCACCCTTCGAGATCGACGATGCGCAGGATCTGCCCCTTCTTCACGACATGCGACCAGGGCCGGAGCGCGGGCACCGTGAAATCGTGGAAGGCTTGTTCTTCGTGCCTGTTCGAAATGGTCATGGGTTCACGCCTCCCCGAGCGCGGCGAGATAGCGCGCATTGTTCTCGAAGCCCCGGATCGCTTCTTCCGTTGCGGTCCGGCAGAAATCGTCCACCGCCGGCGGCGGCGATTTCCAGATGAGGAGGTCGATGTCTTTCGGGTCGTAATCGCCGGGCGCCAGCGGATGCGGCGCATTGGAGATGAAGACGAGAAGGTCGAGTTCGGCGCGGAGATCGACATGGTCGCCCGGCGCCGCGCCCTCGCCTTCCCAGCGGAACCGGCCCGCGCCATCGACGCCCACCGGTGCGAAGAGCGTGAGACAGGGCGGGATGTCCCGCTTGTCGAGACCGTTCTTGGATGCGAGCAGGATGAAATTGTCGCGCGTATTGCGCAGCGCGGCATTGCCATATTTGTCCGCGTTGCTCGCCTGCGATGAGCCGCCGGCCAGCGCGTCGTTGCGCCCATACGTGTCGTCCGTGATCGACGCGAGCACGCGGCCCATGTCGGAAAAAAGCACCCGGCCTCGCGAGAGCCTTGCATTCCACTGGATCTTCACCGTGTCACCGGCGTTGAAGCGCTCGCTCCTGTCCTTCGCATTGTAGAAGACCAGCGACACGCCGGGCGTTCCCTGCGTGTTGACGACACGGAGCGTCTCGCCCCGCGCAAGCGGCAGCGCCTGTGCCCATCCGCCAGGCACAGTATCCTTCATGCGGACAAGGCCGTCCCCGATCGCTTTCGGATTACCCGTCGCTTCGCTGAAGTCGCGGGCCTTCGCCTTCGCGCCGCCGAAGAGCCGGTAATAGCGCTCCTGCTGGGCCGCATAGGGGCCGGTATATTTTTCGCTGCGGGATGCTTCCGCCATCGCGCGTCTCCTGTTGCGCGCCGGGTTTCCCCGGGCCGAAGCCTGGCCGTCCAGGCATTGCGCCCCGTTCAACCGGGGCTTTGCGAAACCGGACGGGCCGTCCCGTCCGGAATTCCTATTGCGCGGCCGCCGCGAGCTGCTCGCGCAGTTCGGGACGCGGCGGCACACTCTTGCCGTCGACCTTGAGATCGAAAGTCACGGTCGCGCCATAGGCTTTCATCTCCTCCGGCCGCGTGCGCACGCGGTCGAAGGCGATGACGCGCGTGCCGAGCTTGAAGGCTTCGGACAGATCGTGCGTGACCATGAAGACGGTCATGCCTTCTTCCCGCCAGAGCCGCAGCAGAATTTCATGCACTTCCGCGCGAATGCCGGGATCGAGCGCACCGAAAGGCTCATCGAGCAGCAGGATTTTCGGCTTCTTGATCAGCGCCTGCGCGATGGCGAGGCGCTGCTGCATCCCGCCGGAGAGTTCGGAGGGGTATTTGCGAACCGCATGGCCAAGGCCGACGCAGTTCAGCATGTCGAGCGCCTCTGTCTTCGCCTTGCGTTTCGCCTTGCCGAAAAGCCGCGCCATGACGGGGCTCGCCGCGAATTCGAGACCGAGCATCACATTCTGAAGCGCGGTCAGATGCGGAAAGACGGAATATTTCTGGAAGACGACGCCGCGATCGGGCGAAGGCTCGGCATCGAGTTCGACACCATCGAGCAGGATGCGGCCCCGGGACGGCGCCTCGTCGCCCAGCATCATGCGCAGGAAAGTGGACTTGCCGCAGCCAGACGGCCCCACCAGCGCGATGAAGGAACCCGGCTCGATCTCGAGATGGACGCTCTCGAGCACGGTCTGATCGCCATAGACCTTCCACACATTCTCGACGGTGACACGCGTCATACTCAGTTACCCCGGTACATCCAGCGGAAGGCGATGCGCTGGAAAAGCCGCAGCGCGAAATCGAGCGTGAAGGCGAGAAGCGTGATCCAGGCGACATATGGCAGGATCACATCCATCGCGAGATAGCGGCGCATCAGGAAGATGCGATAGCCGAGCCCGCTATCCGACGCGATGGCTTCGGCGGCGATGAGGAAAAGCCATGCCGCACCGAGCGAGAGCCGCACGCCATCGATGAGGCGCGGCAGCATCTGCGGCACGACGATGCGCAGGATGATCTGCCAGGTGGACGCGCCGAGCGTCTGCGCCTTGATGATTTCCTCATGCGGGATTTCTTCGGTCCTGAGCGCCAGGTCGCGAATGATGAAGGGGGCGATGCCGACCGCCACCAGCACGACCTTGGCAAGCTCTCCGAGGCCGAAAACGATGAAGAGGATCGGCAGCACGGCGAGCGGCGGGATCATCGAAAGAACGCCGGTGAATGCACTGAACGTCGCCCGAAAATAGGGAATGAGACCCTGCAGGACACCGAATATGCCGCCGATGAGTGTGGCCACGGCAACACCGATACCGAGCCTCGTAAGGCTCGATATCGTGTCTTGCAGGAGCAGATAGCTGCCCGTTCGCTGGTCGGGCAGAAAGGCCATGCGCTCGATCGCGGCTGCGATCGTCGACCATCCCGGCAGCAGCTTGTCGTTCGGATTGGCCGAAAGTCTTGCTTCCGAGGCAATCATGTAAGCGATGACGACCGCGATGAACGGAATGAGCATAAGCCCGAACCGCACCACGACGTCCGGCTGCCTGTTGATGAGTCTGCGCATGGCTTTACCGACCTTGTTGCAACGTGATCGTCAGAGCTTTCCCTCGGCGGCCATCTTCGCGTATTCGGTCGTGTAGCGCAGAAGCACGTTGTCCGCGTTGCCGACCACCGTACCGTCCGCGAGTTCGATGCCGATGTAATCGGGTGAAGTCGCATCCTGACCGAGCAGGCCATGATCGAAGAGGAACTTCGAGACGAACTGCGTGAGCTCCGCAAGATTGCCTTCCGTGAACCCGATATAACCCTCGGGCGTGTAGAACATTTTTGTCGCCGCAAGCTGCTCTTCGTAGCCCGCGAGGTCGGTGCCGGAGGCTTCGCCCATCGCGGCCTTGGCGGCCTCAGCCGCCGCATCGCCACCCGACATCAGCGCCATCGTCTCGTACCAGATGCCGGTCATCGCCTTGGCGAAGGCCGGGTTGTCCTTCATCGTCTGCGTATTGACGACGAGGGAGTCCTGGATTTCGCCCGGGAGCTTCTTCGAATCGTAGACGTTATAGGCATCCTTTTCCTTCAGGATTTCGGCCACCATCGGATTCCACGTCACCATCGCCGTCACGTCGGGCGTCGCATAGGCCGCGATCATGTCGGCATCCGACGTGTTCACGACCGTCACGTCCTTTTCCGACATGCCGATATTTTCGAGCGCGCGGGCAAGCACGTAGTGCGAGACGGAAAGTTCGACGAGGTTGACCTTCTGCCCCTTGATATCCTCGAGCTTGTCCTTGCCCTTCAGGATGATGGCGTCGTTGCCGTCCGAATAATCGCCGATCACGAGGATGGTCGAGTCGACGCCGCCCGCCGAAGGAATGGCGAGTGCGTCCATGTTGGTCGCCATCACGCCGTCATAGGCACCGGCGGTGAACTGGTTGATGCCTTCGATATAATCGTTGAACTGAACGAGCTCGATATTGATGTCGTATTTGTCGGCCCACTTTTTCACGATGCCGTGGTCCATCGCATAGCCCCATGGCATCCAGCCGACATAGATCGACCAGCCGACCTTGAAGTCCTTCTTGGCTTCGGCATGCGCGGGCGACAGCGCGGTGAAAGCGAGTGCGGTCGCAACGAGCGCCGCAGCGAACGTCCTGAGAGATGAGAGTCTGAAAGAAGTCATATAGCCAGTCCTCCGGATCGAGTGATCGCGTTTCAAAAAGTCGGAGGATTGGCGTCACGGCGGTTCTGCAATGCCAACCCTCGCATTACATCCGTCTCCCGGGCTTTTGTCCCGCCGTGTACCTGCCCGCTGTTCACCGGACAGGTTGCGGCTCTCGGACCAGCACTTCGCCAAATCGTGTATCGCTCTTGCGAAGCCGGAACCCTAGCCGCTGCCGGCGGCAGCGCGCGCCCGGTGCAGGCTCAGAAATCGAGCAGACGCGCCCGGCCTCTGCCTTTTGTTTGAGCAGACCCCGCACACGGATCCCGATCATCATGCTGAAACTTGCCTGCGGTGCCCTCGAAGCGACGCTCGCGCCGGAGACGGGCGGGTCGATCGCGCGTTTCACCGTCCGCCACGAGGACGGCGTGCAGGAACTGCTGCGCCCGCTCCCCGCCGGGGTGGAGGCGCCGGGACCGCTCGACATGGCCTGTTATCCGCTCGTGCCCTTTTCCGGCCGCATCACGAATGGCCGCTTTTCCTTCGGCGGGCGCGAGGTTCGCCTCCCGCCGGACGAGATTTGCGTGCCCCATGCCATTCATGGGCGGGGCTGGCGGACGTCATGGGAGGTAGTGGAAACGGATGCCGCTCATGCGCGCCTCCGCTTCGTCCATGAGGGTGGCGGCATCGCCTGGCCCTGGCCATGGAGTTTCACGGGCGAACAGGACTTCCATCTCACCGCCGGTGCGCTCACCGTCACCATGACGCTCACCAACCGCGCGGACGAACCGATGCCGGGCGGCCTCGGCCTTCATCCTTTCTTCGAGGAGCGGTCCCGCGCGCGGCTCGCCGCCTCCCTTCCCTTCGTCTGGGAAAGTGGAGCCGGCGGCGTGCCCGTCGGGCTCGCGAGCACGCCGGAGAAATGGCGCTTCGACGCCGGCCGCCCGATGAAGAACGTGGAGGTCGATCACTGCTTTTCAGGCAGCGAAGGCCGCTTCGCCGTCGCCTGGGAAGACCGTCCCTTCGCGCTCCGGATCGAGGCGGAAGGCGCGCGCCATGCGATCGTCTACGCGCCGGCGGGCGAGGATTTCTTCTGCGCCGAACCGGTGAGCCATGCGCCCGATGCCGTGAACCGCGCGGAGCCCCCGGAGGTGACCGGCCTCGTGAGCCTCGCCCCCGGTGAGACGATGACGCTCCGCTGCCGCTTCCTCGTGGAACCGCGCTAACCCCAAGGCCCGCGCCGCGCGCCCGTCCGCCCATCGAAGACGCGCGGCCGGGCCGGGTGGAAAAGCGGCACACCCGAACGCTTGAAGAAGGGCACGAGCACCATCCCGGCAACGAAACCGCCGGCATGCGCCCAGAAGGCGACGCCCGCTTCCTCGACCGGGCTCGCAAGACCGCTCACCACCTGAATGACGAACCAGAGCCCGAGCACCACAAGGGCGGGCACATAGAAGGTGCGCAGGAGAATGATGGGGAAAGGCAGGAAGAGGACGCGCACGCGGCCTCGCGGATAGAGCAGGAGATAGGCGCCGAGCACGCCGGAAATCGCCCCGCTCGCGCCAACAAGCGGCACCGTGGACGCGGGTACGAAAAATGAATGCGTGAGCGCCGCCGCAATACCTGTCACGAGATAGAACAGGACGAAGCGCACGCGCCCCATCGCAAGCTCCACATTGTCGCCGAATATCCAGAGATAGAGCATGTTGCCCGCGAGATGCGCGAACCCGCCATGCATGAACATGGAGCTGAAAAGCGTCGTCCAGGCGGGCACCGGCGCATTCGTCATCTCGGTCGTACCGAAAAGCACGCCCGGGATGAGCCCGAACCGATAGACGGCAAGCTCCGCCTCGCCGGGCCCGAGCGAGGCCTGAAGGAAGAAGACGCCCGTGCAGATCGCGATGATTGCCCAGGTGACGAAGGGAACGCCGGGTTCGGGATTGTCGTCTGAAATGGGAAACATGGGCAGGCAGCGCTCCGTTGACGAACGAAACCCGAAGCCTACAGGCTTTGCGCGCCGCCGAAAGAGACTTTCCGGCTCCGGTCAGCGCGCATGCGGCGTGCGATTGGAAAAATCTGCCGTCTCGGCCGTGGCAAGTTCCCGCGCGCGGGCTTCCGATTCCTCGCGAAGCGGTTTTGCCGCCGCAAGCGCTTCCTCGCTCGAATCCTGCTGGAAGAACGTATAGGAGAGCGTGATCGTGCGGATGCTTCTCGTGTCGATATCCGTCGCCATCTCCGGATCGATGAAGAAGACGATCGGCATATCCGCGCTCTCGCCCGGCGCGAGCTTCTGCTCGGTAAAACAGAAGCACTCCGTCTTGTTGAAATAATAGCCAGCCGAATCCGGCGTCACATTATATGTGGCCCGTCCGACAATCGCCCGGTCGCTGGTATTCGTCGCCCGGTAGTAGACCGTGGTCGGCACGCCGCTATGCGTCTGCACCGCGCGTTGCACCGGCTTGAAATCCCACTCGAGACCGGGCGCGGTGTTCGCATCGAAGCGCACCGTGATCGCGGGGCCGATGCTGTCGCTCTCCTGCGGCTTGAGCGCCCTGTTCACACTCACCGTGCCGCCATAGCCCGTCGCCGCACAGAACATCCGATAGAGCGTCGGCGAATAGGCGACACCCGCCGTCGCGATGGCGACGATCGTCAGCGACAGGGCGACCGGCGGAATGGATTTTCTGCGAATTTTCATGACGGGCGGAACTTTAGGGGGCTCTCGCCGGGCGGGCAAGCTTGCCGCCCGGGGCGCCCGCCGTGGCCGATTGACGCGTTTCCGGGCGGGCAGGTGGAAACGGCGGATTCGACCTCTGGCCTCATCGTGGTAACAATGCGGCATGGCGGTCCCGGCAGGGGGGAACCGCGCCATGAACAAGGGAAAGAGGGCGAAGCCCCGGGGAGTATCTCAAGGTGTCTGGTTTTCGGTTCGGGCCGGCCGAGCGCGGCGCGACGCTTGTCCGGCTGCATGTCGCATTGTTCCTCGGGCTTGGCATCGCGTTCGCGCCCGGCGCGGCGGACGCGGTAGAAGAAACGAACGGGCAGGTGCTGATGCTCGACGAACTCACCGTCACCACGACGGGCTTCGGCACGCCGCGCGCCACCCATACCGGCAATATTTCCAAGATTACGGGCCCCGAGGTCGATTTCATCCGCCCGGCCCAGCCCGCCGAGGCGCTGAACCGCCTGCCCGGCGTCGGCATCCAGCAAGGCAGCGGCGCCGAGCATCTGACCGCCATTCGCTCACCCGTTCTCACGGGCGGCGCGGGCGCGGGCTCCTTCCTCTACCTCGAGGACGGCGTGCCGATGCGCGCGGCGGGCTTTGCGAACGTCAACGCCCTGATGGAAGCGATGGACGAAGTCTCGGGCGGCATCGAAGTGGTGCGGGGGCCCGGCGGCGCGCGCTACGGATCGAACGCGGAGCACGGTCTCATCAACTTCCTGAGCCTGTCACCCGGCCTCGATGACGATGCGGAACTGACGGTCTGGGGCGGGCCGCACGATTTCTACAAATCCTCCGGCACGGCAAGTCAGACGATCGCTGGCGAGAACGGCGCGACACATGGCGTTCGCGGCAGCTTCGCCGTCATGAAGGATGGCGGTTTCCGCGCCGACTCCGGCCTCGAACAGCAGAAGGCGCGGCTGCGCTACGACTTCGACGCGCCCGATACGCGCATCGCGGCGACGCTCACCGCTGTCAATACGAACCAGGAAACCGCGGGCTTCGTGGTCGGACCGAACGCATACAAGGATCCCGCGCTCTACAAGACGAACCCCGATCCGGAAGCCTATCGCGATGCCTGGGCGGTGCGCACGGCCGTCCGGATCGAGCGCGATCTGGACGACGATCTGATGCTGGTGCTGACGCCCTATGCGCGCACCAACGGCATGGATTTCCTCATGCACTTCCTCCCCGGGCAACCGGTCGAGGAAAATGCGCACTGGAGCGGCGGCGTCCTTTCAAGGCTCGTGACGAAGCTCGACGGCGGACACAGCCTGATCTTCGGCTTCGATGCCGAATACACGGACGGCTCGCTGACGGAAATTCAGGAAGGGCCGACCGTTTTTCCCGGCCCGAACGAAGTGCCGCAAGGCGTTCACTACGATTACACGGTGAAGGCGCTTGTTCTCGCCCCCTACATCCACAGCGAATGGCAGCTCGCGCCGAAGACGCAGCTCACAGCCGGCCTTCGGTTCGAATACACGCGCTACGATTACGAGAACCATGCAACAAACGGTATTTTCGGCCGCATCCAGCGCATCCCGAGCCGCGTCGACGAATTCGGCGACGTGACACCGAAGATCGGCATCCTGCATGAGTTCAGCGATGCCGCGACCGGCTATGTCAACATCGCGCGCGGCACGCGGGCGCCGCAGACGACCGACCTCTATCGCCTGCAACGGCTGCAGGTGCCGAACGAGGCGAAGTCGGAAGAACTCGACAGCATCGAGGTCGGGTTTCGCGGGCGCTGGAACGGCATCTCCTACGAAACCAACCTCTTCTACATGGAGAAGGAGAATTTCTATTTCCGCGATGCCAACGGCTTCAATGTTTCGGACGGCAAGACGGACCACGCCGGCATCGAACTCGAACTCGCCTCGCCGCTCGCCTTCGGATTCGACATTGCCGCCTCGGGCACCTACGCCCGTCACACATATGCCTTCGACAACACCGCCGGATCGGAGATCATCCGCGATGGCGACGATGTCGATACAGCGCCGCGCACGCTCGCCAATGTCCGCGTCGGTTATACGCTGCCGGACAGCCGCGGCCGGGCGGAACTCGAATGGGTCCATATGGGTTCCTACTGGATGGACGCCGCCAACTCGGTCAAATATGACGGCCACGACCTCTTCAACCTGCGCGCGGATTACGATTTGTCCGGGAACCTTGCGTTGTTCGGCAAGCTGACCAATATCTTCGACACGCGCTATGCGGACCGGGCGGATGTCGGGTTCACCGGGCCGCGTTTTTTCCCGGGCGAGGATCGCGGCCTGTATCTGGGCCTCACGCTGCGCTACTGAACGGCCCGGATCGGACCGGCGCATCCGGCAACACGTGTAGCGGCCAATATGGAGGCCCATGGGAACGCTATTCTGGGATATCTGGCCTTTCCTGCTTGCGCTCATCCAGTTCGGCGGCATGGCAGGCGCGGCAATCCACGTCATGCTGACCAAGACCGACGAGCGCGCTGCCGCCAGCTGGGTCGGTTTCGTCGTGCTCGTCCCCTTCGTCGGCTGGATCGTCTATCTCCTGTTCGGCGTGAACCGCATCCAGCGCCGCGCGCGCGAATTGCGCGGCCAGAAACACGACATGCTGCTTCTGGCGCCGCTCCCCGCGAAAGCTGAAGAACGCGCCGCCGAGGGCGTCGTCCGCCTGCGCGAGCTGGAAGGCCTTGCGCGCTTCGGCCAGAAGATTCTTCCCGAAAGCTTCGAGCAGGGAAATGCCGTTGGCGTCCTCCTGAATGGCGACGAGGCCTATCCCTCGATGCTGGAGGCGATTTCGCGGGCGGAGCGCTCCATCGCGATCTCGACCTACATCTTCAACAACGACTCTGTCGGCAGGCGCTTCGTCGATGCACTCTCCGATGCGATGGATCGCGGCGTTCGCGTGCGCCTCCTGATCGACGGCGTCGGCTCATGGTACTCGCGCCCCTCCATCATTCCCCTCCTCGAGCAGAGAGGCATCGACTACGCGCGCTTCCTTCACTCCTTCATGCCCTGGCAGATGCCTTATCTGAACATGCGCAATCACCAGAAGATCTTCGTGGTGGACGGACGGCATGGCTATACGGGTGGCATGAACATCGCGGAGGGCAACGTGGTCGCCAGCGGCCCGCAAAAACCGATCCACGATACCCATTTCCGCGTGGAGGGGCCGGTCGTCTCGCATCTCATGCACACCTTCGCCCATGAGTGGAACTTCACGACGGGCGAAGTTCTCGAAGGCGACGACTGGTTTCCCGGCATCGAACCCGCCGGCACCGTCGTCGCGCGCGGCCTTCCCGCGGGGCCCGACATGGGCCTCAATCCGATCCGCTGGACGCTGCTCGGTGCGCTCGCCGAAGCGCGGCACCATGTTCGCATTGTCACGCCCTACTTCATTCCGGATGCGACGCTGAGGACCAATATCTCGCTCGCCGCCATGCGCGGCGTCATCGTCGACATCGTCCTGCCGCAAACGAGCAACCTGCCATTCTGCGACTGGGCCTCGACACCGCTTCTCGCTTCGCTTGCCCGCGCGGGCTGTCGCATCTGGAAGACGAACGGGCCCTTCGACCACTCGAAAATGATGACGGTGGACGGCATGTGGGCGATGGTCGGCTCCGCCAACTGGGACGACAGGAGCCTCCGCCTCAACTTCGAGTTCAACCTCGAATGTTACGGATCGGAATTCGCCCGCGAGCTCGACGAGCTGATCGAGCGCAAGATTTCGACCGCACGTCCCGTCACCTATGACGACCTCGCGAACCGCGCCTTGCCGCTGCGCATCCGCGATTCCTTCTTCCGGCTCGCCTCGCCTTATCTCTGAGCGCCCTGCACAGCTTGTCTACGTCTTTTTGCGGACTATGCTTGATCGGGAGCGGAGCGATAATCGCGCTCCCAGACTTTCTCTCCCAGGGAGGCATTGAAATGGCCGAAAGGAAATCCGGCGAAGGAGCGACCGTCGAGGAGCTCCAGGCACAGATCGAAGCACTCCAGCAGGCGCTCGATGAAGCCCGCGCGGCGGCGCCAGATGCCGAGAGCATCCTTGCCGATGCGGAGGCGGTGCGCGAGCGCGTCCAGGAGGGCCTCCAGGACGTCCAGAAGCAAATCGATGCCCATCCCGTGCCGAGCGCGCTTCTGGCCTTCGGCCTGGGGTTCCTCATTGGCCGTCTTCTGACGAGATAGGAGAGGCCCCGTGATCGATCCCACACCCAAAGTCCGCAAGCTCGCCGAGGCCGAACTCTACCGCGCCGAACTCGAAGCGCGCCGCCTCGCCCGCCGCCTCTCGCTCGTCGGCATCGCCGTCTTCATCGCGCTCTTCGCCCTGGTCATGCTGATCGTCGCCGGATTTCTCTATCTCTCCGAAATCTACGGCTATCCGCTCGGCGCGCTCATCACCGGCGGCGTGCTGACGCTGCTCGCCTTCGTTGCGCTCCTCTTCGCCGCCAGGGCGCCGGGCCGCGCCGACCGGCTCGAACTCGAACTCGCGAACCAGGCGATCGTTTCGGCGCGCGCCGATGTGAAACGCGACTTCGACACGATTGAGCGCACGCTGAACGACCTGACGCTGGGCGTCCTCGGGCTGGTCAAGGGCGGCACCGGCAGCCTGCCGCTCATCACGATTATTATAGGCGCGATTGCCGCGATGAGCCCTGCCCTGAGGCGCTTCCTCATGCCTTTCCTGCGGAAGGATTGAGCCTCATGCGCTCCCGCCTCGCCGCCGCCTTTCTCGCCCTCTCCGCCCTTGCCGCCTGCGCGCAGCAGGCCCTGCCGCAGCCCGAGGTCACCATGCGCAAGCCGCAGGGGCTCGTCGATGCGCCTGTTGACGATCATGGCACGCGCCTTGCCGGCCCGGCGGGCGGCGCCCTGCTCGGCATGGCGATAGGCACAGGCGGCGGCACGGAATGGGCGGTAGCCGCAGGTGTTGCCGCGGGCTACATCGTCGGCGGCTCCGAAGGGCCTTCGCTCACCGGCATGGCGTCCCGCGCGCGCGATGAAGCCGTTGCGAAGATGATGACGGTGCCGCTTCGCGAGCCCGTCACCTGGTTCACCGCACAGGACAAGGCAAGCGGCAAGGTGACGCCCGTCCGCGAATTCACCGATGAACGGGGACGCACCTGCCGCGACTTCGTGGAATGGCGCACCGTCCGCGCGATGAACGGCCACACCTCCGGTACGGCCTGCCTCTAGTCGGCTTTCTCCACGACAAGGGCAGAGCCGTTGACACCGGTGACCCTCACCCGCGCGCCCACGTCGGCATCCTCGCCTTCCGCGAGCCAGAGACTGTCGCCGACGCGGATCTTGCCGCCGCCATTGCGGATGTCCCGCTCGACGATAAAAACATGGCCGATATAGGAAACACCCCGCTGATTGAGCGTCGGATGATCGCTCTCGATGGGGTGACGCGTGAGAAACTGCCGCGATGCCCAGACCAGCGCCACGGACAGCACGGCAAAAAGCGCGAGCTGCGCCGCAAGTGGCATGTCGACCGCCAGCAGCAGCCCACCGACAATCGCCGCCGCAATGGCAAGCCAGATTGCAAGCACGCCCGGCGCGAAAAGCTCCACGATGGCGAGCACGGCCGCGACGATGAACCAGATCCAGCGGCCGAGCAGTTCCAGGATGGTCGCATCGCTCTCCATCGTTCACTCGCCCCCGGCGCGCGGCACCGAGCCGGAGGGAACCCGGCGCGGCGCACCGCCCGGTCCGCCATCGCCGAAAGCCTCGCGGGCAATATCGCCGATACCGCCGATCGCGCCGATCACGCTCGACGCCTCGAGCGGCATCAGCACGAGCTTCTGGTTCGGCGACGTCGCAATGGCTTTCAACGCCTCGATATACTTGCCGGCCACGAAATAGTTGATCGCCTGCACGTCGCCCGCCGCGATAGCCCCGCTCACAACGGTCGTCGCCTTCGCTTCGGCCTCGGCCTCGCGTTCGCGCGCCTCGGCATCGCGATAGGCCGCCTCGCGCCGGCCTTCCGCCTCCAGAATGGCCGCCTGCTTCTCGCCCTCGGCCGCCAGGATCGACGCCTGCCGCTTGCCTTCGGCCTCCAGAATGGCGGCGCGTTTGTCGCGTTCGGCCTTCATCTGCCGCGCCATGCTGTCCACGATGTCGCGCGGCGGCGCGATATCCTTGATCTCGATGCGCGTCACCTTCACGCCCCAGACAGCAATTCGTCAAGGTCCATGCCACCCATCACCGTCCGGATATTCGTCATGGTGAGGTTGAGAATGGCGTTTTCGAGGAAGTTCACCTCATAGGAAGCTTTCGCCGCGTCGAGCACCTGAAAGAAGACGACGCCGTCCACCGTCACCATCGCATTGTCGCGCGTGATGACCTCTTGGCTCGGCACATCGACCACGGTCTCCATCACGTTCACCTTGTTGCCGATGCTGTCGACAAAGGGAATGATGAGACCGAGCCCCGGCGTCAGGCTGTGCGTGTACCGTCCGAAGCGTTCGACCGTATAGACATGGCCCTGCGGGACGATCTTGACCGCGCGTATCAGGAATGCGAACGCAAGCACCAGAACAACAAGCACGAACATCAATCCGCCATCCATGGCCGGGTCCCCTCCCTTTGGCGCGTCTGCCGTTCGGCGCCGTTCGTTTCGCCTGCGATCCCGCCGCGAACACTCGATGGTCGATTCTAGCCGATATTCTCTCCGCGCCAGCCCTTAATTGCACCTGCCCGTTGCGCTAGTCTGGCACCCGATTCCCCGTTCCCGGCCGCATCTTCAAGGATTTCCCCGATGAAGCTCTATTGCTCGCACACCTCGCCTTTCGCCCGGAAGGTCCGCGTCCTCATCCGCGAAAAGGGCGCGACCGCCCGCGTGACCGAGGAAGCGGTCTCGGCGATGGAAGACCCCGCCGCGCTCCACGCAGCGAACCCGCTCGGCAAGGTTCCGGCGCTCATTCTGAAAGACGGCTCGTCCTGGTTCGACAGCCCGCTCATCTGCGAATTTCTCGACGTGACGCTCGAAGGCCCCTCGATGATCCCCGCCGCGCATGTCGAGCGCTTCCGCGTACTGCGCCATCAGGCGCTGGCGGACGGCATCATGGACGCCGCCGTCTCCATCGTCTTCGAGCGCAACAGGCCCGAAGCCCAGCGTTCTGAGACGTGGATCGGCCGCTGGAGCCGCGCCATCGAACGCAGCCTCGCCGTCCTTGAAGATGAAGTAGTGTCGCTCGACGGGCCGGTCGATCTCGGCTCCATCGCCGTCGGCGCGGCGCTTGGCTATCTCGATTTCCGCAATGGCCATCTCGGCTGGCAGGAAAAGCAGACCGAACTCGCCGGCTGGTGGCGCGACTTCGCGAAGCGTCCCTCCTTCGCCGAAACCGCACCGCCCGCGTGAAACATCAGCGCCCGTGAAACATCAGCGCCAGGGCTCGACCAGAATCTTCGCGTGCTTCTCGGGATTGCCGAGTTCGGCGAAGGCTTCTTTCACGCCCTCAACGCCGACCTTGCCCGTCACCAGCGGCGAGCCGTCGATCTTGCCTTCCGCGAGATGGGTCAGCGTCAGCGCGAATTCCTCCGGCGTATAGCCGAGCACGAACTGCACGTTCAGTTCCTTGTTGATGCCGAAGAATGGCTCGATGCGGTCCGGTTCCATGCAGACGCCGACCACGACCACGCGCGCGCCGCGCGGTGCCCCCTCGAAAATCTGCTGGATCACGCCCGGCACGCCGACGCATTCGAAAATGACGCCGGGCCGTATCTTCGGCCCCATGCCGAGCAACGTCATGATGTTGTCGGCGTCGTAGCCTTCGGGCGTCGCTTCCTTCGTCCAGCGCGCATAAGGCGCATCGGCCTTCGGGTCGAGCACGATATCGGCGCCCATCCGCTCGGCAAGCTTGCGCCGCGCGGGTGAGAAATCCGTCGCGATGATCGGATGCACGCCCTTGATTTTCAGGCCCGCGATCACCGCAAGGCCGACCGGTCCGCAGCCGATCACGAGCGGAATATCGTCCAGCGTCAGGTTCGCCTTCTCGACCGCGTGCCAGCCGACCGCCATCGGCTCCGTCAGCGCCGCCTGTTCCGTCGGCAACCCGTTCGGCACTTCGAGCAGCATCAGCTCGTTCAGCACCATCTGCTCGGCAAAGCCGCCCGGCACCGTGTTCGAATAGCCGACCGGATCGACCTTCGCCTTGTCGCCGTTCATGGTGATCGCCAGCGGCATGGAGCAGACGCGCGTACCCGCTTTCAGCTTCTTTTCCGTGCCCGGCCCGTGGTCCAGCACTTCCGCGCAGAATTCGTGCCCGAACACGATGTCCTTCTTCGTGTCCATGCCGAAGCTCGAACCCGAGCGCTTCGCCGCATCCACCATCTTGTCGGCATGATGGAAGGCGTGCAGGTCGGAGCCGCAAATACCGCAGGCCAGCGTCTTCACCAGCACCTGTCCCCCTTGGGGCACCGGCTCCGGCATCTCGTCGGCCACAAGATCGCCGTTGCGGAAAATGGCTGCGCGCATGGTTCGTCCTCCCGGGATTTTTTGTTGGCGATATGCAAGCAGGCGCGGCGTTCCCGCGCAAGAAAATAAGTAGACCGAGGTCTACTTATTCTCGCTCTCGCGCCGCCGCGCCGCCCGTGTATTCGCGAGCACGATCAGAAAGATCGGCAACGCCAGCAGCAGCGTGATGGCATTGGCGCCGATCAGCGCCATGTCGCGCTGATGGATGCCATGCAGCAGCCAGAGAAAAATGCCGACGGTAAGACAGGCATACATGGCAAGCGAAAGGCCCGCCGTGTCCCTTGTCTTGATGGTCTTCAGCGCCTGCGGCAGGAAGGCGAAAGTCGTGAGGAAGGCCGCGACATAACCGATAAGGCTCATGGAGCACCGGAAAAGGAGAACGGACGCCGCGCATATGACGCTTCGCCCCATCGATTGGCAAGAGCCTCAGGCACTGCCTCTCTTCCCACCCGCCCCTGGGGGCGGGTCAAACGGCCCGTCGTCGCAGCTTGTCTGCAAAGGCAGACTATCGCAGGCCGTTTGGGGCGGGGGCGCTCACTGAACCGGCACGAATTCCGGCATCGCGAAACAGTGCGCCGACGGACGCAAACTTCGTTCCCTTGCCGAGCTCCAACTCCCGGATGGCCTTTTCGGTCGCTTTGTTGGGAATCTTCATGCCGCCCAGCCCTGCATGACCGCCGCCTCGTGGCGCACGCGTTCCGGCGAGCCGAGCAACTGCCGGTCGAGCCCGATCCGCTTGAACCAGTAGTGAAGGCCGACAAGATCGGTAAAGCCCATGCCGCCATGCACCTCCGTCGCGGTGCGCGCGACGAAGCGGCCGACATCGCCCGTCATGCCCTTGGCATGCGCGGCCATCAGGCTCGCCTCCTCCGGCATCGCGTCGAAAGCATGCGCCGCATACCAGACGAGCGACCGGCAGGGCTCGAGTTCCGATGCCATTTCCGCGCACATATGCTTCACCGCCTGGAAGGAGCCGATGACGCGGCCGAACTGCTTGCGTTCGCCCGCATAGGCCACCGCCTTCTCGATCATCATCCATCCCGCGCCCAGCGTGTCGGCGGCGAGCATCACCCGCCCCGCATCCACAACCCGGCGAAGTGTGGCCGCTGCATCGCCAGACGAAAGCGCCTCCGCCTCGACATTGTCGAACTGAAGCTCGCTGAGCCCCCTCGTGAGGTCGATGGAGGTGAGCCTCACCTTGGTGAGCCCCTTCGCGTCGCCCTTCACGAGATGAAGCTCGCCCGCCTTGCCTGCCACGACGATGACGTCGGCCGCTTCGGCCTCAAGTGCAAAGAGCGACTTGCCATTGAGCTTGCCCCCGGATGCCGTCACGCTCGCATCTTCGCGCGCGCCCGACGCCGCCTCCGCGATGGCAACGCCCGCCTTCGCTTCGCCGCTCGCGATCTTCGGCAGCCAGGTCTCCCGCTGCGCCTTGGACCCCGCGCCCGCAATCGCGATGGGCGCCATGACCGCCGTCGCCGCAAAACCCGCAGGCGTCACATAGCGCCCGAGCATCTCGGCAACGAGCGCCGCGTCGAGCAGCGTCATCCCCATACCGCCTTGCGCCTCCGGCACCATCATGCCGTAAACGCCGAGTTCGGCGAGCGCGTGAGCGATATCCGCCGCGTCCGTTTCGCCCTTGTCTGCCGCCGTGCGCACGCGTTCCAGCGGCGACACGCGCTCCAGCGTTCCCCGCACACTTTCCTGAAGCAGCTTCTGGTCTTCCGACAATCCGAATTCCATGTTCCCGCTCCCTCAAGCCTTCGCCGGTTTCGGTTCGCGCGGCATGCCGAGCCCGCGCTCCGAAATGATGTTCTTCTGAATTTGCGCCGTACCGCCCCCGATGATGAGGCCGAGGTCGAACATGTAGCGGTGCTGCCAGCTCCCATGCGCGCGCAGATGCGGGCTGTCGCCGTAAAGCACGCCGATTTCGCCGAGCGCATCGATGGCGAGCGCGGCAAGCTGATGATTGATCTCGCAGCCCTGCAATTTCACGATCAGCCGCGCAATGCCCGGATCTTCCTTTTTCAGCGACGCGGTGAGCAGCCTGAGCCCGTGGAACTGCATGGCGAGCACGCGTGCCTGCAACTGCATCAGCCGGTCGCGATAGACCGGGTGGTCGATCAGCCGCACGCCGTCCACCGTCTCCTCATGCATGAGATCGGCGATTTCCTTCAGCCGCGTGCCCGCCTGGTTCGGATCGCCGAGCATGCCGCGCTCGTGCTTGAGCGTCGCATTGGCCACGAACCAGCCCTGCCCGCGTCCGGCAACGATGTCCTTCTGCGGCACGCGCACATCGGTGAAGAAGACTTCGTTGAACTCGGCATGCCCCGTCATCGTCTTCAGGGGACGCACCTCGATCCCCGGCGTCGTCATCGGGAAGATGAGATAGGAAATGCCCTCATGCTTCTTCGCGTCGGGCTCCGTGCGCACAAGGCAGAAGATCATGTCGGCGGCATGCGCCGTCGAGGTCCATATTTTCTGGCCGTTGATGATGAAGTCGTCGCCGTCCTCGGTCGCCTTCGTTTGCAACGAGGCAAGGTCCGAGCCCGAGCCCGGCTCCGAATAGCCCTGGCACCAGACGACCTCGCCCTTGAGCGTCGGCTCGATCCACTTCTTCTTCTGTTCTTCCGTGCCGAGTTCGAGAAGCGTCGGCACCAGCATTGAAATGCCCTGGTTCGCGATCCCCATGGGCAGCTTCGCGGCGGTGAATTCTTCCGCGATGATGCGCGACTTCAGAATGTCGGGCTCCGCGCCATAGCCGCCATATGCCTTCGGGATCGTCCGCGCCGTCAGCCCGTGCGCGATCAGCAGCCGCTGCCAGGCGATCGATTCCTCCGACGGCCGCGACACGCCGAAACGCTTCGGCGCCTTGTTCCCGTTCTCTCGAATGAAGTCGCGCACCTCGGCGCGGAAAGCGTCGTATTCGGGCCCGTAAGCGAGATCCATTGCCGTCTCCCGTCGGCGCGGCATTGTGAGCCGCACTCTGTTCTGAGTTATCTGGCGGGAAGTTTAGCGTCCCTAACGATTTCGTAAAGCAGCGCCGCGCGGGAAACAAAATCGGCCGCGCGACCTTGCGTAAAATCGGGATGGGATTCCGGAAAAGTCAGGCGGCCGTGCCCGCTGCCTTCGCCTCGCCACGCAGGCCCCCTGCCGGCGAATTGCGCAGGAAGACCTCGAATTCGGCCGCGGGCATCGGGCGTCCGGCGAAATATCCCTGCACCTCGTCGCAGCCAAGCGCCTCCAGGCGTTCGTACTGGTCGGCCGTCTCGACACCCTCCGCCACCACCTTCATACCGAGCGCATGCGCAAGATCGATGATGACCTTGGGGATCACATGCCCGTCGCGCCGGTCGGCAACATCGTGAACGAAGCTGCGGTCGATCTTGAGCCGCTTTACCGGGAAGCGCTTGAGATAGGCGAGCGAGGAATAACCCGTACCGAAATCGTCGATGCCGATGCCGACGCCGAGCCCGCGCAGACGGCGCAGCGTGCCGATCACCACATCGACATCCTGCATCACCATGCTTTCGGTGACTTCCAGCTCGAGATATTGCGGCGAGAGACCGTTCCGGATCAACGTATTCGCAATCGTGTCGGTCAGATCCGTGCGCCTGAGGTCGATGGCGGATACGTTCACCGCCACGCTGATCTTCTTCAGCCCCTGCTCCTGCCATTCCCGGTTCTGCCGGCAGGCTTCGTTCAGCACCCATTTCGTCAGCGGCACGACAAGCCCGCTCCGCTCCGCGACGGGAATGAAGAGCGAAGGCGGCACATAGCCGCGCTCCTCGTGGCGCCAGCGGATAAGCGCTTCCGCACCGACCACGCGCCCGCTCGTAATGTCGATCTTCGGCTGATAGAAAAGCGTGAGCTGGTCCTTCGCGAGCGCCGCGCGCAGATCGCGTTCGATCGTGTTGCGCTCGATCGCGCGCAGATGAAGCTCGTGCCTGTAAAGCACGCAGGCCCCCGCGCCTTCGAGCTTTGCGCGCGACAGTGCCAGGTCGGCATTCTTGATCAGCACATCGGCATCGCGCCCGTCCTGCGGGTAAAGGGTCAATCCGACGCAAGCCGCCTGCTGCACCTCCTGCGCCCCGAGCCGGAGAGGCGCGCCAACGGCACGCACGAGACGGCTTGCAAGCTGCAGCGCATCGTCCGCGTTCTTGATGCCGGGCATGATGACGCCGAACTCGTCGCCGCCGATGCGCGCAACCGTATCGCCCTCGCGCGCGCAGCCGCGCAGGATTTCCGCCGTGCGCTGCAACAGCTTGTCGCCCGCATCGTGTCCCAGCGTGTCGTTCACATCCTTGAAATTGTCGAGATTGAGGATCATCACCCCGACATTGCGCGCCCCGGCATTGTGCCCATTCAGCCTTTCGCCCGCTCCGACATCGGCTGCAAGCTGCGCCTTGAAATGCCCCCGGTTGCCGAGCCCGGTAAGCCCGTCCGTCGCGGCAAGCACAACGAGCCGCGCCTCGCCGTCCGACTTTGCCCGGAAAGAGTCGGAGAGAGCGCGGGCGATGATGCCGATTTCGTCGTCCGGTCCCGCCGCTTCCGCCTTGCCCTCGCCGCCTGTCTCGGCATAGCGCTTGAGCGCCTCGATGGGCGCGACGACGACGCGGTGAACGAGCAGCGACAACGACAGGATCGCCAGGATGACCGCAATGACGAGCCAGGTCATCAGGTGCCATGCATCCGCCACGGTCTGCGAGGCAAGCAGGTCCGTATCGACGCGGATGAGAACGGTCGCAATCCGGTTCATGCGCGGGAAGTCGACGGCGAGCGCGTAGTCGCCGGGATATCGGCCATAGCCGCCGAGCCGTCTCTGCTGCGCGACCGCCTGCGTTTTGCCGGGTTCGAGGTCGTCCTCGATCTCGACCGGTTTGCCCTTCCATGAGGGAAGCGAGGACAGCACGATCAGCCCATCGGCGTCCGCAACCGCCGCGCCCTTGACCGCCTTCGCGCCCGCCACTGCCTGGATCACCGGCTCGATGTCGGCAAACGTCTCCGCATTCCGCGCGGCATAGGCGACGGCATCGCCCACACCCGCCGCGCGCGACCATGCCCTGAGCTCGAGGCTTGTGCGGAAATCGTAGAGCGTATAGGCGCCGCTCAGCACGAGCATGACAGCGCCGATCAGCGTGAGCAGGCTCACCACCTTGGCGCGAACGGAAACGAAATGGTCCGAGATTTTCGCGCGCAACAAGGCGGGCGCCGCCCGCAGTCTCGCGGATGGCGGCAACGCACCTGCATCTTGACGGGAAACCGGTCTGGGTTCGGCTCCCTCTCCCGTGCCTCGCTCGGCCACTTCTGTCCTTCCGCGTCGGGAAACCGGACAAGCCGGTTGTTGCGTGAACTCAGCCGTTTATAATGGGAAGGGCCCTAAAATTGAGTTACGCCGGCGGAAGCTGTGCGCCTTGATTGTCCCGAAACGGCACGATTGTCACCGGACTTGCCGGTGCGGCCGGGCGCGCGGCCAGCCGCAGGCCCTTCCGCCAGAGCCGGAACGCTTCGACATGGATGCCCGCGATCACTTTCAGCGTCATCAGCGGATAGCGGAAGAAGACACTGAGAAGCGCCGCATCGCCGAAAGACACCGCCTTGCCCGAGAAGGAGGCCGTGAGCAGCGCCCCCTCGCCGTCGCTTTCGCGGATCGTCATGGCGAACCGCTTTCCCGGCCTGAGCAGTTTGAACCGGTAGCGCCCGCCAACGGGAATGAAAGGCGAGACATAGAAAGCCTTGTCGCATTCCTGGGTCAGCGTCTCCGCTTCCCCATCCTCGACCGGAATGAGATAGCTGTGCCGGTCGCCGAACGTATTGTTGACCTCGTAGAGCATGGCCGCGAGCGATCCGTCCGCGCGATAGCAGAAATAGAGCGTCAGCGGATTGAAGGCATAGCCGAGGATGCGCGGAAAGCTGAGCGCGAGAATGCGCCCGCCGCCGGTGTCGATCCCGGCCCGCAAAAGTTGTGCTTCCACCCATTGCCGCACCGGCCGCCCCGAGCCGTCGCCATGGTCGCGGTCGTGAAAGCTGAAAAGCGAAAACCGGTTATGCGCGAACAGCCGGCTACGCCGCGCAAGGCCGGACAATTCGTCCAGATCGAGCAGCATGTAGAAGACGCGGTAGGAAAGCTCGTGCGCGCGCGGGCGAAGGCGCTTGTGGAACACCACGCCCTCATAGAGCCGCGATTGCATTTCTCCGCTCACGCCGCTTCCCTCGCCTGTCGCGCGAGATGGATGCGCCCGGACGCATTCTCGACCGTCCAGGGCCGCCGTACCCCGCCCAGTTCCTCGGCCACCGCAAGTCCCGCCTGCAATCCGTCCTCATGAAAGCCGGAGCCGAAATAGGCGCCGCAGAACCATGTCCGCCGCCTGCCCTGAAGCTGCCAGAGCGCGCGCTGCGCGGCAAAGGCGCCCGCATCGAAGATCGGATGATCGTAGTCGATCCGCGTCACGACGGTTCCCGGCGCGGGCTCATGCGAGGGATTGAGTGTAACGAAAAGTTGCCGCTCCGTCGGCAGAGCCTGCAGCCGGTTCATCCAGTAGCTCACGCAGACCGGGCTTCCCGCACCGCCGCCCATGTAATTCCAGCTTGCCCAGACGCGCCGCTCGCGCGGCATGAAGCTCGCATCGGAATGCAGCCAGGCGACATTGCGCTGATAGGGCATCGCGCCGAGAATATTCGTTTCTTCCGGACCGGCATCGCCGAGCATCGCCAATGCCTCGTCGCTATGCGAGGCGATGACGATGTGATCGTAGCGCTCGCTCTCGCCGCGCTCGTCCCTCACCGTAACGCCCGCCGCATCGCGCTCGACACGGGCAATGCCGGCGCCATAACGGATGCGCCCCTCGAGCGTTTGCGTGAGTTTCTTCACATATTCGCGCGAGCCGCCCGTCACCGTCCGCCAGGCCGGCCGGTTCTTCAGGCGCATCAGCCCGTGATTGTCGAAGAAGCGCAGAAAGGCGAGCGCCGGAAACCGCTCAACCTGTTCGACCGGGAGCGACCAGATCGCCGCACACATCGGCAACAGGTGATCGTCGCGCAGGCTCGCCGAATAACCCTGCTCGCGCAGGAAGTCGCCGAGCGGCTTCTCGTCGAGCCCCTCCGCGAACATGAGCGCAGGTGCCGCGCGATAGAGCTTCACGATGTCGCCGATCATCCGCCACATGCGAAGGGAAGCGATGTTGCGCCGGTCCGCGAACAATCCGTTGAGCCCGGAGCCCGAATATTCGAAGCGCCGCCGCCCGCCCGTATCGAGCGATGCCGCGAACGACATGTTGCTTTCCTGCGTCGCGACGCCGAGATGTGCGAACATCGCGGTGAGGTTCGGGTAGTTCGCTTCATTGTAGACGATGAAGCCGGTATCGACCGGCACCTCGCCCTCCGGACAATTGGCGACGACCGTGTTCGAATGTCCGCCCGGCCGCGCGGCTTTCTCGTAGACCGTGACGTCATGGCGCGAGGAGAGAAGCCATGCGGCGGCAAGACCCGAAATGCCGGTTCCCGCGACGGCGATCCTGAGCCTTGGGCGGGAGCGCCGCTCGATGGGGACAGCGGCGCGATCGTCGAAGGGAGCCATGAATGAAGCCTCTGGGGAATGGACGCGAACTGCCTTGCCTACGCGGCGCTCACGGTCGCGGATCACATGGCGGCCGCAAGGCCCGGCCCGCATTGCTTTCGCCGAAGCGCTTTTCTCCCTAGACTCGCCTCCAAGGCCGATTCCCGTGTGATCCGCACCGGCGCAGGGCGCGTATGCCCGATATGCCGATGCAAACCGCACTCGAGATCAGACCGGCCCAGGCCGTCCGCCAGAAGTGGCGGCCGCATTTGAGAAAGCTGGGCCCGATGGACCGCGACAAGGCGTCGGGAGAAACGCCGCCGGATAGCCCCAAGGAGATGGCAGCCTTGATCGCCGCCATCGCCCGCGATGCCGACCGGACGGCTTTCGCCCGCTTGTTCGGCTATTACGCGCCGCGCCTGAAATCCTATCTCCGGCGCATGCGCGTGGACGAACGCCTGGCCGAAGACCTCGCCCAGGAAGCGATGCTCACCGTCTGGCGCAAGGCGGCGCTCTTCGATCCCGAAAAAGCGTCCGCCGGTACCTGGATTTTCACCATCGCGCGCAACCGCTTCATCGACACGGTGCGCCGCGAGCGCAGGCCGGATTTCGATCCCTCGGACCCGATGCTCCAGCCCGAGGAGGCTCGCCCCGCCGACGACGAATTGGCCGGCGCCGAGATCGCCGTCCGCGTCCGCGCCGCGCTCACGGAGCTGCCGCCCGATCAGGCGGAAGTGGTCGAGCTTTCCTTTCTCGAAGGCTTGCCGCATTCGGCCATCGCCGAGCGGCTGGGTCTCCCTCTCGGCACGGTGAAATCCCGGTTGAGACTTGCTTTCGCCCGTCTCAGGACGGCGCTGGAGGATTTGAAATGAACGCCCGCACGCTGCGCAGAACGGTAACGCATCGCCTCGGCGACGAGTGGCTGATGGCCTATGCCGCGGGGACGCTGAGCGAGGGCCAGTCGCTGCTCGTCGCCTCGCATCTGAGCTATCTCGATGACGCGGCCACCCGCCTTGCCACGGCGGAGGCGGCGGGCGGCGCATTGGTCGAAGCCCTCCGGCCCGACACCATGTCGCCCGACGCGCTCGCAAGGACGCTCGCTCTTCTCGACGCGCCCGCGCCCGCGCCGCGCGCCGCACATGCCTTGCCCGGCGATCCCCTGCCGCCGCCGCTGCGTGCCTGGCTCGGCGGCAAGAGCGTGGACGATCTCCCCTGGAGCTATCTTGGTCCGGGCATGAAGAAGGTGAAGCTCTGGCGCGGCGGCCCGAACGACCAGCGCCTCTGGATGCTGCGCGCCGCGCCCGGCGTGAAGATTCCCGAGCATGGCCACAGCGGCACCGAACTCGTCCTCGTGCTGAAGGGAAGCCTCGAAGACCCGCATGGCATCTTCCACACAGGCGATGTCGAGGAGAGCGACGGCAGCCTCTCGCACGGTTTGAAGATCGGCGGCGAGGAAGAATGCATCTGCCTCGCCGTCACCGAAGGTCCGACGCGCTTCAAGGGCTGGATCGCGAAGCTTCTCCAGCCCTTCATCGGGCTCTGAAGGTCAGAAGCGCGCCGTCACCACGAAGCGCACATTGCGCCCCGGCTGCAACACGTCGTTCTTCTTGAACGACACATGGTTGCGGATATCGGCATCGAGCAGGTTTTCGCCAACCAGCGCGAGCTCGACGGCCTTTCCGCCCAACATGTCTTGCGGAAGCAGATAACGGATTTCACCCTTGAGATCGGTATAGCTTCCCGTTTCCGTCTCGCCCGCCGACAGCCGGTCCTGGGCAAAGGCATGCAGGAAACCGAAGCGGCCCGAAACCCGCTCGCCCGCATAGAACATGCCCGCTCCCGCCCGCATCGGCGGAATGCGCGGCACGTTGCCACCCGCATCGAGTTCGGCGCGCACCATGTCGAACTGGCCGGTAACGCCCACCCGCGCCGTGCCCCGGCGCATCAGCGTCACGCTGCCTTTGGTTTCGAAGCCGCGAAACGTCGCATCTTCCTGCGTGAACAGCACCTGGTCGAGTTCCGTGCCCGCGCCATGCGGCGTACAGGTATCGAAACTGTCGTCGCAGACCTCACCCGTCAGCCGCTTGTAGATGAAGTCGCTGAACGAGGTGTGGAACACCGCCGCCTCGAAGGAATAGTCGTCGCCTTCGCGCCGCGCATTGATCTCGAAGCTCAGCGCCTTCTCCTTGCCGAGCGTCGGATCGCCGATCTCGAAAGTCTCCGTCGCCTCATGCGGTCCCTTGGAGAAAAGTTCGAGCGCATCCGGTGCGCGCTCCACATGCTGCGCGGTCACGCCGAACACCCATTTCGCAGCAGGACTGTAGACAAGTCCCGCCGAAACACTGGTCGGCGTGAAGTTTCGCGACACCGCGAAATCCGTCGGCGCGAGCGGCACGCTCGCATCGAGCGCGCGGCCCGAAACGTCGGCATATTCGACGCGCCCCGCCATCTGCAATTTCAGCGTCTCGCCCGCGATCGGCATTTCCTCGAAGAGGAAGGCCGCCGCCGCCTCCGTCTCGCTCGGCGCAAGCAGTTCGCCGCCCTCGCCCGACGCCACGATCTCGCGCCGGTGAAGCTGAACGCCGATGGCGCCGGTGAAAGGCCCCACCGCCCGGTGCAGGAACTCCGCGCGGCCTTCCCATTCTTCGTCGTCGAAACGCGACCCCGTGACACCCGTCGCATCGACCTCGCCATGGCTGTAATCGCTATAGCCGCCCGCGAGGTTCACACCCGCGAGGAAGCCGTCCGCGAATTCGAGTTCGCTGCCGAGCTGCACTTTCGTCTGGTGCATGTCGATGTGGACCGGGTTCAGCGGATCGCCCGGCGCGGGAATGCCGTATTTGCTGTCGTAATAGCTGATCGCGCCGCCCGCATAGCCGTCGAAATCCTCATTGCCCAGAATGACCGACGCGCCGCCCGCGACGCCGGACGTCTCCGTCCAGGTTTCGCTCTGCCGGTTCACCGCGCCCGGAATGCGATAGTCGTCCGTCTTCCGCGCAAAACCATCCACATGGAAAACGGCATCGCCCGCCGCCGCCTCCATCTTGCCGTGGCCCTGCCGCCCGTCGCTCACGCTGTCGTAGCTCGCGCCCGCTTCCGCGGCAAAGCCGCCTTTCGGTATCGCTTTTGGAATGCGGTTGTTGATGACGTTGACCACGCCGCCCATCGCCTGGCTTCCATAGCGCAGCGTCGCCGGCCCGCGCACCACTTCCACGCGCTCGGCCGAGAGCGGATCGATCGGCACGCCGTGATCCTCGCTCACCGCCGAAACGTCGCCCGCGCCGATCCCGTTCTCCTGCACGCGCACCCGCGTATTGTCGAGACCGCGAATGATCGGCCGGCTCGCCCCCGCCGCGAAGGAGCTTTGCGTGACGCCGGGCAGGTCGCCAAGCAGCGCGCCGAGCGTCGTCGCGGAGGAGCCGAGAATGTCGTCGCGCGTGACGATGTCGACGGGCGCCGCAATCTCGTCGATGGGCGAGACAAGCGGTGAGGCCGTCACCACGATTTCCGGCAGGTCCGCATCCGCAGCATCGTCTCCGGCCGCGATCTCCTGCGCAAAAGCCGCCTTCGCGGTAAACGTGGAAAACGGCATGGCGGCAAGCGCGAAAACCGATACGCCGAGAAGCGCCGCGCGAGGCCGCGCCCCGTGGCGCCCGCGCGCTTCCGCCTCGTTCCGATCCGCGTGACGATGTTTCCCGGCCCTCATGACTGCCCCCTGAGAAGATGTTACGTTATAACATCTCAAAGAATGGCAGACCCCGCCGCTCCGGTCAAGCCTCTGAGCGGGCATCGGGTGACGGTGCGGGAAATACCGGCTAGCTTCTCCCTGTACCTGCTTCGGAGGCCGCCGGAAGCGATGTCAGCGAGCGAAAAGAAAAAGAAGGAAAAGACCTCCAGCGAGCCGCCCAAGCTGCCGCAAGAGCTTTCCCACAAGGCATACAAGGACGAGCTCTATCGCCTTCAGGTCGAGCTGGTGAAGCTTCAACGCGACATCATCGCCGAAGACCGCAAGCTCCTCGTCATCCTCGAAGGCCGCGACGCCGCCGGCAAGGACGGCATCGCCAAGCGCCTCGTCGAACACCTCTCACCGCGCGAGACGCGTGTCGTCGCACTCGGCAAACCCTCCGACCGGCAGCAGACCGAATGGTATTTCCAGCGCTTCACGGAGCATCTGCCCGCCGCGCAGGAACTCGTGATCTTCAACCGCTCCTGGTACAACCGCGCCGGCGTCGAACGCGTCATGGGGTTTTGCTGCGACAAGGACTATGAGCGCTTCATGACCTCCGTCGGCATGTATGAGGACATGCTGGTCGGCTCAGGCATCCAGCTCGTGAAATATTATCTCGACATCTCGAAACCCGAGCAGAAGAAGCGCCTTCAGGACCGGCGCGAAGACCCGCTCAAGCAGTGGAAGATTTCTCCTGTCGATAAGGTCGCCCTGAAGCACTGGAGCGCCTATAGCCGCGCCCGCGACGAGATGCTCCTGCGCACCCACACGCAGGTCGCGCCGTGGAATGTCGTCCGCGCCGACGACAAGCGCCACGCCCGGCTCAATCTCATCCGCGATATTCTCGCCCGCATCGGCTATCGCGGCAAACCGGCGGACGGCATCCATCCCGATCCCCGCATCGTCATTCCTTTCGAGCCCGCGCTTCTCGGCGCGGGCGTCCTTGCGAAGTGAGCCCCGCGATGGAAGAGCAAAGCGCCATTCCCTTTCTCGACGGACTGCCGGACGCCCTGCTTGCGCCGGAGCGGCTTCTCGTCCTGCTGGGTCTGAGCTTCTTCCTCGGCCTCGCCTTCGAGGAATATTTCGGTTCGCGCCGGTTGAAGGCGCCCGGCGGCGTGCGCACCTTTCCGCTCCTCGCGCTCAGCGGCGCGCTCCTCTACGCGCTCATGCCGGAAACGGCGCTGCTCTTCCTCGGCGGTCTCTTCGTGCTCGGCGCCTGGCTGTCAATCTGGTACTGGCATCGTCTCGCCATCCAGCTTGCTGAACCGCGCATCGAGCATGAGCCCGGCATCCGCCTCGACGGCGGCATCATGGCGCTGGTCGGAAACCTCATCGCCTATCTTCTGGGACCGGTGACGCTCACGCAGCCGCTCTGGGTGCCGGTCGCCATCGCCGTCGCCGCCGTCCTTCTCACCGGCGCGCGCGAGCGCCTTCACGCCTTCGCCGAAACGGTCGGCGGCACGGAACTCGCCACGCTCGCCAAATTCCTCATCATCATCGGCATCGTCCTGCCGCTCGTGCCGGACGAGCCCGTCACCGGCCTCACCAGCATCACGCCCTATCAGGTCTGGCTCGCCGTCGTCGTCGTGAGCACGCTCTCTTATGCGAGCTACATCGTGCAGCGCTTCGTCACGCCCCGCCGCGGCCTTCTCTATTCGGCGGCGCTTGGCGGCCTTTATTCGTCCACGGCGACGACCGTCGTCCTTTCGCGCCGCGCCCGATTGACAGGCAGCGGAGCGTCGGGCGCCGTGCCCGTTCTGCATGCCGCTCTCGTCTTGTCGACAAGCGTCATGTTCCTGCGCATCCTGATCGTCGTCGCCATCTTCAATCTCGACCTCGCCATCGCGCTCGCCCCCTCGCTCATGGCGCTTCTTGCCCTCGGTCTCGTCATCGCCGCCGCGCTCTACTGGCGCCGGGACGACGCCCAACCGAATGGCGCGGACGAGGTTCTTCCGCCCTCGAACCCCCTCGAAATCCAGACCGCGCTCATCTTCGCGCTTCTCTTCATTACCCTCTCGCTCGCCGTCGGCTGGGCCAACGCCAATCTCGGCGAGGGAAGCCTTTTCGCGCTCGCCGCCCTCGCCGGCATCACCGATGTCGATCCACTGGTCCTTTCCATCGCCCAGGCGGCACATGGCCCCGCCGCCCTGTCGCTCGATGCGGCCGCGATCCTCATTGCCGCCTCTTCGAACAATCTGCTCAAAGGCGTCTACATTCTCACCTTCGCCGGGCGCGGCGCGGGCGCCGTTCCCGCGCTTGCGCTGCTCGTCCTCGCCGCGTGCGGCGGCGCCGCGGTTTTCGTCATCCTCGGTCTCGCATGAACTATCGCCACGCCTATCATGCCGGCAATTTCGCCGATGCGATGAAACATGCCGTTCTCGCTCTCGTCGTCGAACATCTGAAGAAGAAGGAGAAGCCCTTCTTCCTGCTCGACACCCATGCGGGCACCGGCATGACCGCTCTCTCGGGCGAGGAAGCGCAAAAGACCGGCGAATATGCGCAAGGCATCGCGCGCCTTCTCGCCGCCGCCGATCCCCACCCGGCGCTTGGCGTCTATCTCGATGCCGTGCGCGCGCTTGGCGGTTCTCCGCTTGCGCTCTATCCGGGTTCGCCCGCGCTCATGGCGCATCTCGCCCGCGCGAACGACCGCCTCGCCTTCTGCGAACTCCACCCCGAAGACGCCGCCGCGCTCCGCGCCAATTTCCGCCGCGACGCCCGCGTGAAGTGTCACGAGATGGACGGCTATACCGCGCTGAAAGCCATGCTGCCGCCGAAGGAACGCCGTGGGGCGGTCCTCGTCGACCCGCCTTTCGAGGATCGCGGCGAGTTCGATGCGCTCGCCCGCGCGCTCATCGAGGCGACGCGCCGCTTCGCCACCGGCACCTTCCTTCTCTGGTATCCGGTGAAGGACCCCTCCGTCTCCGGCGCCTTTCTTGAGCGCCTCGCCGCCGAAGGCCCGCCGAAAACGCTCGCCCTCGAGCTTCACGTCAGGGCCGCGGATCCCGCCCGCATGACCGGCTCCGGCATGATCGTCGTGAACCCGCCCTTCGCCCTCACCGAAAAAGGCCCGGACGGAAAATCCACCATCCGCTCGCTCCTCGACTGGCTCGCGATAACACTGTCACAAGGCCCCGGCGCCCGCGCGCGCGAGGAATGGCTGCGGGACTAGCTTTCCGTCCTCTCTTCCCACCCTCCGCTCGGGGAGGATCGAAAAATTCGGCGAATTTTTCGGGGCGGGGGTCTCTCGTTGATCGCCAGCGAACAGCCTTCCCTGAAACTTTTACGGCAATCCCACTGACCGAAGCGGCCAATCGAGTCTATAAAGGCCCCGGCGCCGCAAGAGCATGCTTCCCAAAAGTGGATACCGGTTTTGGGACAAAAGCATGCTCGAAACAAAAAGTCGGAATCAGAGGTAGCGCCGCCAGGTAAGTGCCAGATGAACCAGCCGCTCACCGAGGAAGAACTCGCCCGCCGTCTCGCCGAGGCCGAAACCGCCTATGAGGCCGAGATCGAGGCGAACCTCAAGCGCAACTATGTCGCCAACCTCGCCCATGGCCTGCTCGGACAGACGGGCTTCCGCCTCGTCAACGCGCCCACCTTCGTTCCGGCCTATATCTATCTCCTCTCCGGCTCCGAATTCGCGGTCGGTCTCGCACTCGCCGCGCAATGGTTCGGCGCTTCCGCCTCCTCGATCTTCGGCGCGACGCTCATCGAACACAGGAAGCGCGTGCTCCCCATGGGCCTCCTCATCGGCTGGGGCATGCGCGCGGGCGTTCTCGGCCTTTCGCTTGGCGGCTTCTTCCTGCCGCCCGACCTCGCGCTCGTCACCGCCATCGGCTTCCTCTGCCTCTTCGGCCTCTTCAACGGCATGCAGTCGGTGATCTTCAACACGCTGATGGCCAAGGTCATCCCGCTGCGCCTGCGCGGCCGCCTCACCGGTTTCCGCAATTTCTCGGCCGGCCTCACGGCGGCGGGCGTCTCCTACCTGGGCGGGAAATATCTCGTCGAGGGCCACGCCTTCGGCAATGGCTACGCGACGACCTTCCTCGTCGCCTTCGTGCTCACCTCCATCGGCCTGTCGCTGCTGATGCTGGTGCGCGAGCCCGAGCCGCCGACCATCCGGGCGCGCGCGAAACTCGCGGGGCGCCTGCGCGAAATTCCGCCCATGCTGCGCGCCGACCCGGCGCTCACGCGTTTCTATCTCGCCGCCGCGCTCGCCGCCTTGGGCACCATGGCCGTCCCCTTCTACATCCTCTATTCGGGCGAGCACATCGGCCTGTCGGGCACCAATCTCGGCATCCTGTCGACCGCTTTCCTCCTCGCCCAGACCGCCGCCAACCTCGCCTGGGGCACGCTCGCCGACAGGTTCGGCAACCGCATCGTCTTCATATTGTCGGTCGGCCTCTGGGCCGCCTCGACCTTCGCCCTCCTCTTCACGAACGATCTCTGGAGCCTCGCCCTCGTTTTCGCCGGCCTCGGCGCCGGCCAGGGCGGCTTCCAGAACTCGAACCAGAACATCATCGTCGAGTTCGGCGCGCGCGACGACCTGCCCATGCGCATCGCGGTCCTGAACACCGCCACCTCGCTGATGCAGGCGATGGGCCCCCTTCTCGGCGGCCTCATCGCCCGGGGCGTCTCCTTCACGGCTCTCTTCTCGCTCTCCATCGCCGTCCTCGCCGCCTCCGTCATCACGATGTTTTTCGTCGATGAGCCGCGAAAGCGCGGCTTCAGGGGCTGAACGCCGGACAAGCCTTTATTCAGCTTTTCCGCCGCATAATCGCCGGGTGCGCGCCGCCGCTCCCGGCTGGCGCTTCATGCGGAACCGCGATATGCGCCGATTGTCCTTCCTTGCCGCTGCCATCCTCGGTGCATGGGCGCTCGCCTCGGCGTCCGCTCCCGCTTCGGCCGCCTTCATGGACGAGGCGGCGGAGGCCGTGATCGGCGAGCGTTCGGCGGCGATGTTCCGCCGCATCGGCGTCAGCGACCTCTATCGTTTCAACCGGCTGGAAAAGGCGCTGGCGGGCGGCACCGCCGGCCTCGAAGACCTCGACACCGGCCTCGAACTCGGCCACCGCTTTCTCGACGGCGAACCGATGTTCGCGGGCTTCGTCTTCGGCGCCATCGCCAGGGCCTACAGCGCGGGCACGCTGCCGCCCATGCGCCAGACGGGCGAGGCGCTCTATTGGAACGCCATCGCCTATGACCGGGTCTGCGCGAAGGACGGCGAACTCTGCCAGGCGCTTGCCGCCAGCGCGTTCTCCGGCCGTCCGGGCTCCGGCGCGCTGAAGGCGACGGCGCTTCGCTACATCGGCTTTGCCGATGCCGCCGCATCGGGCCAGCTCCCCCCCGACATCGCCGCCGACGCCACCGCGCAATGCCGTCTCGCCCATGAGTTGATGGCGTCGCGCGCCATCGCCGAAGGCCGCGGCGACGACGCCTTCTACGGGCGCGGCCTCGTCACGGCCTGCGACCCCGCCACGCTGCGCTAGAGCCCTCAAGCCGTCTGCACCGCGCGCGACTTCACTTCGCGCGCCACCAGATAAAGGAGCGGCCCGAAGGAACCGGCAACCAGCGTCAGCACCACGAAGGGCCATGGATTGACGCCGCTCGTCTTCGCATCGCGCACCATCCAGACGATCGCCAGCACGCAGACGATGACGAGGTCGGTGAGCACCTGCATCCCGGCATAATTCTGCATGTGCATTTCGAAAACGCCGATATACCCCACCTCCATCAGTGCCATGGCGCTGAGCGCCCCGAAAGCGAGAATGACGGCCAGCAGGGCAATGAGCCGGTAAGACATGAAAATTCCTCCCGATGGTGTGTCCATTGGGAGAAGTCTCACCGCCCCGCGTCAGCGCGGCAATTACCTGGGAGGTAGGAAGAGAGTGAGGCGCTACGCCACCTCCCCCACAGATGTCATCCCGGGGCTTGTCCCCGGGGCCCACTCGCAATGCCACTCGCCGCAGCGATCGACGGAACGCTCACCCCCCAAACCGTCATGGCCCGCTTCATGCGGGCCATCCACGCCTTCTCTTCCTTTGTCCCGCCGCATGCCCCTCGCTTTTCCAAATCCCCAACAAAAAAGCCGGTGCGATTTCTCGCACCGGCTTTTCCGTACCCGGATTAATCCGGGAATATCGTCAGACGCCTGAGGCCGGCATCAAGCCGCGTTATACCCCATCACCGCCTTCACCTCGAGGAACTCCTCGAAGCCGAACTCGCCCCATTCGCGGCCGTTGCCCGACTGCTTGTAGCCGCCGAACGGTGCGTTGAGGTCCGGTCCCGTGAGGTTGAGGTGGACATTGCCCGTGCGCAGGCGCGCGGCCACTTTCTTTGCGTGTTCCGGCTCGCCCTGCACATAGCCCGACAATCCGTAGACCGTGTCGTTGGCGATGGCGACGGCGTCTTCTTCGTCCTTGTACGGAAGGATCGCGAGCACCGGCCCGAAGATTTCCTCGCGCGCGATGGTCATGTCGTTGGTGACGTTCGCGAAGATCGTCGGGCGCACGTAATAGCCCTTGTTGACGCCTTCGGGACGGCCGGGGCCGCCCGCGACGAGCGTCGCGCCTTCCTCGATGCCCTTCTGGATCAGGCCCTGGATCTTGTTGAACTGCACTTCCGAAACGACTCACCGCCTTCGTCAGGTCGGCATCGTCGAGAACGATGTTGGCCGACTTGCCGCCGAGTTCGAGCGCGACGCGCTTCACCGTGTCGGCCGCCGCCTTCGAGACGAGGATGCCCGCCCGCGTCGAGCCGGTGAACGACATCATGTCGACATTGGGATGCGCCGAGAGCGGTGCGCCGACGCCGGGGCCGTCGCCATTGATGAGGTTGAACACGCCCGCCGGCACGCCCGCTTCATGCAGGATTTCGGCGAAGATATAGGCGTTGATCGGCGCCACTTCCGAAGGCTTCAGCACCATGGTGCAACCGACGGCAAGCGCGGGCGCCACCTTGCAGGTGATCTGGTTGATCGGCCAGTTCCAGGGCGTGATGAAACCGCAGACGCCGACCGGCTCGCGCACGATGCGCGTCGGGCCCTTGTCTTCCTCGAATTCGTACTTCTTCAGGATTTCGAGGTTGGTGTTCAGATGCGCAATGCCCATCGCGGCCTGCGCCTTTTC
>PHEF01000008.1 GCA_002842875.1 Alphaproteobacteria bacterium HGW-Alphaproteobacteria-3
AAGATGGATTTTTCGTTCACCGAAGAGCAGACCCTGCTCCGCAACACCGTGCAGAGCCTGCTCCAGGACAAATATGACTTCGACACGCGCCGCAAGGTTTCGAAGTCGGCTGACGGCTGGCGTCCGGAAATCTGGGCGCAGTTCGCCGAGCTCGGCCTTCTCGCCGCGCCCTTCTCCGAAGAGATGGGCGGCCTTGGCGGCGGCGCCATCGAAACCATGATCGTCATGGAAGAGTTCGGCCGTCACCTCGTCGTCGAGCCTTATGTCGAGACGGTCGTGATCGCGGGCGGTTTCCTCCGCGAGGGCGGTTCGGCCGCCCAGCAGGAAGCCCACATTCCGGGCATCGTCGGCGGCGAGACGGTCTGGGCCTTCGCCTATGCCGAACCGCAGGGCCGCTACAATCTCGCCGACCTCGTGACGACCGCGAAGAAGGACGGCTCGGGCTACACGATCAACGGCTACAAGGCCGTCGTTCTCGGCGCGCCCTGGGCGCAGAAGCTCATCGTGACCGCCCGCACCTCTGGCGGCCAGCGCGACCGTGACGGTGTCTCCGTCTTCATCGTCGACAAGTCGGCGGCCGGCGTCTCCACGCGCGACTACCCAACGGTCGATGGCCGCCGCGCCTCGGAAATCACCTTCGAGAACGTGAAGGTCGATGCCGGCGCGCTCATCGGCGCGGAAGGCAAGGGCCTGCCCCTCGTCGAGAAGATCACCGATCAGGCGATCGCCGCTCTCTCCGCCGAAGCCATTGGTTGCATGAAGGAACTCAACACCGCGACCGTCGAATACTGCAAGACGCGCAAGCAGTTCGGCGTGCCGATCGGCAAGTTCCAGGTGCTCCAGCACCGCATGGTCGACATGTTCATGGCCTATGAGCAGTCCGTCTCCGGCCGTGCAGCTTCACGGCGGCATGGGCATGACCGACGAGCTCAATGTCGGTCACTACTTCAAGCGCCTGACCATGATCGACACGCAGTTCGGCAATATCGATTACCAGCTCAAGCGCTACTCCGAAGCCGCGTAAGCAGCCTCGATCCCAAACGCAAAAGGCCGCTCTCCGGAGCGGCCTTTTTCTTTCGAGGGGTGCCTTCAGGCGCGGCGCGCGACGGGCGGCGGCTTGCGCAGCCGCTGCGGCGGCAGCACGCACTCGGCCTGCGTGCCCTGGCCGAGCTGGCTCTTCAGTTCGAAGCGGCCGCCATGAACCGCAAGCAGGCCCTTCACGATGGAAAGGCCAAGGCCGGAACCCTTGCCGGGCTGGGCGAGGCCCGAGGCGCCTTGCGTGAAGGCGTGCAGGACTTTTTCGATTTCCGATTCGGGAATGCCCGGCCCGGTGTCGTGGATGCCGAAGCGCATTTCCCCGCCGGCTTCCATCCGCGCGAACATGCGCACCTCCGCGCCGGGCGGCGAGAATTTCACGGCATTGGTGAGCAGGTTGATCCAGGTCTGGCGAAGGGCGCGGGCGTCGCCATACACGATCGGCAGTTCGGGCTCGAAATCGGCGACAATGCTCACGCGCTGCGCCTGCGCTCTGATCTCGACGATGCGGCGGCAGTCGTCCGCAAGCTGGACGATGTCGACATCTTCTTCGGTGATCTGGAAGCGCCCCGCCTCGATGCGCGAAAGGTCGAGCACATCGTTGATGAGACCCAGCAGGTGCTGGCCGGAGCGGTTGATGTCGTTTGCATATTCCTTGTAGGTCGGCACCGTATGCTGGCCGAAGATTTCCGACGCCATCACCTCCGAGAAGCCGATGATCGCATTGAGCGGTGTGCGGAGTTCGTGGCTCATATTGGCGAGGAAATGCGATTTCGCGCGGTTTGCTTCCTCGGCGCGTGCCCTTGCGGCATCGGAATCGCGCTTCGCCTTGAACAACTGCTCGATGAGACCCGACTTGTCCTCCCTGAGCGTGATCGAGTGGAGCATGATCGCGTTGAGCCGGGCGGTGAGTTGCGTCAGCAGCGCCACAAAGACGGCAAGCACCACGGCAAGCGAAATATGAAGCATGTCGCCATAGGACAGGAGCCGCAGGGCTACTGCTCCGGTAATCGGTATCACCGTGGCGTAGAAAGTCGGCGTGTAGCTGGCGGTGATGAGCGAAACAGGGGCTACGACAATCAGGAGCGCCGAAAGCACGTAGGCCTGCAGGACCTGGTTTTCCGGCGTCCAGTAGAAATAGGCCGTGGAGGCAATGCTCGCCGAAAACAGAAACCCGACGGCAACGATACGCCGCTCCCAGGCGGCTATGTCCGCATGTTCCGGCCGCGCCGCCGCGAATGCCAGTATGTTCCGCCTGTTGAGCCAGGCAGAGGCGAAGACGAGCAGAACGGGAATGACGAGCCAGTACCATGCAACCGACCCGGCAAAGCAGATCGCATAGGGAATCATCAGAAATGGAAAGGCGTAGGGTAGCGGGAGCTTCTGGCCTTCGACGAACATGCGCATCTGTTCGAGGCGGATTTCCGGGCTCAACGGTTCGCCGGTCGCCGAGTGCGGCACGAGGCGCGAAAGCCATTGCGGCCAGCCCGTGCCCACGTCTTCAGCCGGGGTAGCGCCGCGAGGCGCCGCGCCCGGATTTGCATTTCGCGGCGCGGTTTCGTTCTGCCGCATTTCGCCGGCTGTCATCGATGTGCCCTTCTTGGCCGCCCAAGCCACCTGTCGTGCGGCGCGCCTGCTCTGGCCATCGCCGCGATAGCGAGGCTCGGTGAAAATCCTTAATAAGGTTTTCCGAGAAATGGTTAAGGCAGCATAATCGGGCTGAATGGACTGCATTTTTGGCGTATGAGACGCCGAGACAACAGGCATCAAAACAAAATGCACACAGGAGAGGCAGCCCGGCGATGAGTGATCCCCTGATTTTCGAAAAGAACGGCCCGGTCGTCACCTTGACCATCAACAGGCCCGAGAGCCGCAATCCGCTGGGCGCGCCGGAGGATGCGGAGAATTTTTCGGTCGCCGCCGCACGCATCAATGCGGATCGCGAGGTCCGCTGCGTGATCCTGACCGGGGCGGGCAAGGCATTCTCCGCTGGCGGCAACGTGAAGGCCATGCGTGAGGGCGGTGACGGCTTCGGCGGTCCCGGCGTCCATATCCGCGAGCGCTACCGCAATGGTATCCATCGCATCGTCAAATCGGTCTGGGGCATCGAAGTGCCGGTCATCGCAGCGGTGAACGGCCCGGCGATCGGTCTCGGCAACGATGTCGCCTGCCTCGCCGACACGCGCATAGCCGCCGACACGGCGGTCTTCGGTGCCACCTTCCTCAAGATCGGCCTCATTCCGGGCGATGGCGGGGCCTGGCTCCTGCCGCGCATTGTCGGCATGGCGCGTGCCTCCGAGCTTCTCTACACCGGCGACACCATCGACGCGGCGACGGCGAAGGAATGGGGTCTCGTTTCCGAGGTCGTGCCCGCGGCCGAGCTGATGGACCGCGCCAGAACCGTCGCGGCAAAGATCTGCAATCAGGCGCCGGACGTATTGCGCATGACCAAGCAGCTCCTGAGGCAAGGCATGCTCACGAACTTCGATACCATCATGGAACTGTCCGCCTCCATGCAGGCGTTGGCCCATCACACCGAGGACCACAAGGAGGCGCTTGATGCCTTCTTCGAAAAGCGCCCGCCCTCCTACAAGGGCTCCTGACGGGCCGTTCGAAACTGAACAGAGGCCCGGTGACAGACGAACAAAGGGCGGTGCGCCGCGCATTGAAGCGGCGGGCCTTTGCCCCTAAAGTCCCCGCCAACGAATAACGGGCAAGACGCCCAAGCCAAACGGGAGCGAAATATGAGCATCATTGGAATCGTGGCCACTCTTCCGGTCCAGGCCGGCAAGGAAGCCGAATTCGAGAAGGTCTTCGCCGATCTCCGCTCGAAGGTGAAGGCGAACGAGAAGGGCTGCCTCCAGTACGATTTCTTCAAGTCGAAGTCGGAACCCTCCACCTACATCGTCATGGAACAATACGCTTCCCAGGCGGACCTCGATGCGCACGGCAAGACCGACTACTTCCGCGCTGCGGGCCCCGCGCTCGGTGGCGTTCTTGGCGGCGCGCCGACGCTGCAGTTCCTCGACAAGGTCGAGTAATCCGCCACAGACCTGAACGGAAAGACGAATATGGATCTCGCATTCAGCAAGGAAGACGAAACCTTCCGTCAGGAAGTCCGTCAGTTCATCGAAGAGTGCTATACGCCCGAGATGCGCAGGCTTCATGCGCGCTCGAAGCATGGCTACATCACGAAGGAAGCCCATGTTCAGTGGCAGAAGTCGCTGGCGAAAAAGGGTTGGCTCGCGCCGAACTGGCCGCAGGAATATGGCGGACCGGGCTTCACCCAGTCGCAGAAGTACATCTTCAACGTCGAGATGGGCGGCGCCGGTGTGCCGCACACCATTCCCTTCGGTCCGACCATGGTGGCGCCCGTCATCATGAAGTTCGGTTCGGCCGAGCAGAAGAAACGCTTCCTCCCCGATATTCTCGAAACGAACGTACTCTGGTGCCAGGGCTACTCGGAACCGGGCGCGGGATCGGACCTTGCCTCGCTGAAGACGAAGGCCGAGGACATGGGCGACCATTTCCTCGTCAACGGTTCGAAAATCTGGACCTCCGTTGCACAGTGGGCGGACTGGATTTTCTGCCTGGTGCGCACCTCCAACGAGGGCAAGCCGCAGGAGGGTATTTCCTTCCTCCTCATCGACATGAAGACGCCCGGCATCAAGGTCGATCCGATCATTTGCCTCGACAGCACCTCGGCGCCGAACCAGGAGGTCAACCAGGTCTTCTTCCAGGACGTGAAGGTGCCGAAGGAAAACCTGATCGGCGAGGTGAACAAGGGCTGGACCTATGCCAAGTACCTGCTTGAGTTCGAGCGTGGCAATCCCTATTCGCCGGGTCTCTACAGCGCCCTCAATGAGGTCCGCGAGATGGCGAAGGAAACCACGGTGAATGGCAAGCCGCTCGCCGGCGATCCGTCTTTCAAGGCGAAATGCGCCGATCTCGAAAGCCAGATCACGGCAATGGAGTTCACGGAGCTGCGCATCTTCTCCTCGCTCTCCATCGGCGGCAATGTCGGCCCTGAAAGCTCGCTTCTGAAGTGCCGGGGCACGGAGATCCAGCAGGCGATATCGGAGCTTATGGTCGAGGTGCTGGGCGACTACGCGGCGCCTACCATCGAGAACGGCATGATCGAGACCAATGAGCCGGAGGTGGGCCCCGAGGGCGCGTTCACAGCCGCTCCCTACTACTTCTCGCTTCGCAAAACCTCGATCTTCGCCGGGTCGAACGAGGTCCAGCGCAACATCATGGCAAAGGCCGTGCTCGGCCTTTGAGCGCCGCCGCGAAAATCGAAATCGAACGGGCGGGCGCCGGAAACATTCCGGCGCTCGCTCGCGTTTGGCACGATGCCTGGCACGCGGGTCACGCGCATCTCGATCCGGAGATCGCGGAAGGCCGCCCTTTCACTTTCTTCGAGGCGCGCATCGGCTCGGGCATCGACCGCATGGCCGTCGCGATGGTCGATGGGGAAGTTGTCGGATTCTCAGGCTGGGAAGGCGATGGTATCGGCCAGGTCTTCGTCGCCCCTGCGTGGCACGGCCGCGGTGCCGCTGCACCTCTCCTTGCCGCGGCAGAAGAGGTCTTGAAAGAGCAGGGTCATTCCCTCATCTGGCTGCAATGCCGCGTCGGCAATGCCCGCGCGCGCCGCTTCTACGAAAAACATGGATGGTACGTCGCGAGCGAGGTGGAAGCCGATATCGGCACCGTCACTGGTCGCCAGCCCATCATGGTCTGGCGAATGGAAAAGTTGCTCGGTTGACCCGGCCTCTGACGTCAGACGAGTTCGACTCGCAGCTTCTTTCCAACCGCCGCCGCAGCGCGCTGAACGGTATCGAGCTGCACCTTGTCATTTTCCGGATCGAGCAGCCGGTCGAGCTGGGCGCGGCTCGTCTTCATGCGCTTCGCCATCTCCACCTTCGAGACGCCCTGCGTCTTCATCGCTTCCTCGATCTGCCAGGCGACGACCCGCTTGATCGCATGCGCATGGGCGGCGTCACGAATGTCTTCCTCTTCAAGAAAGGCATCGAAGGAAGAACCGATATGCTTCTTGCTCATCGCCCGATACTCCTCTGTCTTTTCCGTGCCACGTCCAGATCGGCCTTCGGAGCCTTCTGCGACTTCTTGACGAAACCGTGAAGCAGCACCATTTGGCCCTGAGCGATGCAGAAGATCACTCGAGCAATGCTGCCATGTGAAATGTCGCTTCGGACTTCCCACAATCCATCGCCGAGCGAGCGGCAAAGCGGCATGCCTACCGGCCAGCCGAATTCCGCCGTTGCGATATCGAAGCCCACTCTGCGCCTGTCGTCGCTGTTAAGCGTGAGAAGCCAGTCTCGGACCGGCTCCGTTCCTGTCACCGACCTGTAGAAGGCGGCATCGATCTTTTTCAGCTTTCGTGTCATGCGAATTGTATCTTTTAAGGTACATCCTGTCAATAAATACGCACAAACTTAAAGCCGTTCCTCGGAAGTCTTGTCCCGCCTCCCGCCATAGGCCTGCGTGATCCGGTCGAACACGATGGCGAGCGCGACGATGGCGACACCGGCGACGAGGCCGCGCCCGATATCGAGCCGCTGGATGCCAAGCAGCACCTCTTCGCCGAGCCCGCGCGCACCGATCATCGACGCGATGACGACCATCGAAAGCGCCATCATCGTCGTCTGGTTGACGCCCGCCATGATGCTCGGCAGCGCGAGCGGCAGCTTGATGTCGATGAGCTGTCTCCTGGGGTCGGCGCCGAGATCGGCCGCCACTTCCACGAGCCGCGGATCGACGGTTCGAAGCCCGAGATCGACGAGCCGGATCAGCGGCGGCGTCGCATAGATCACCGTCGCAAAGAGCGCGGGCACCTTGCCGAGCCCGAACAGCATCAGCGCCGGAATGAGATAGACGAAGCTCGGCAGCGTCTGCATCGCATCGAGTACCGGCAGCATGATCCGCCTCAGAAGGTCGCTCGACGCCATGGCGATGCCGGACGGCAGGCCGATCAGTACCGCGACCAGAACGGAAACGATCATCAGCGCGAGCGTCTGGATCGCGAGGTCCCAAAGCCCCAGCGCGCCGATGAGAAAAAGCAGCGCCATCAGCGCGACCGGCAGTATCGGCCGCCGCGAAGCATGGAAGGCGATGCCGCCCGTCGCCAGAATGAGAAGCCACCAGGGCAGGGCGGCGATCAGGAATTCAAGCCAGACGATGACACGAAGCAGCCCGTTGCTCGCGGCATGAAACGCGCCGCCATATTCGGCGACGAAGCGCTTCATCGCGCCGTTCACCCATTGCTCGAGCGGAACTTCGAGCGTCACCGGAAAGCTCTTCGTTTGCGCCTCGCGTTCGGCGGTCACGCGCGCGGCAATCTCCGGGCTCACCCATTGCCGCCAGACATCGCCCCTCATCTCGATGAAATGGAAGGCGGCGTCCCGCGCCGTCGCACCCTCGTGTTGCTGCATATAGGCGAGCGCCTCGCTCACCATCTGCCCGGTCGTCTCATAGGCGCGCAGGAAGGCCGCGATCTCCGGCGCCTTCCCCGCGAATTTCGCATTCGCGCCGATGATGACCTCGACAGTCGGAAAGGCGACGGGCTGATGGCGTGCCGGGTCCGCGTTGAAGGCATTCCACGCTTCTTCCGACCAGGCAGGTTCTTCGAGCTTCACGAGATCGAAGGCGCCGAGAACCCAGGTCGGCCCCCAATAGTAAGCAACAATGGGCTCGCCCCGCTCATGGGCGGAAGCGATCGCCGCCGCCAGCGCCGCGCCCGTGCCCGGCCGGAAATTCGTGTAAGTCCGGTCGAGCCCGTAGCCTTCGAGCTTCCGCGTGCTCTGTTCCTCGCAAGCCCAGCCGAGGATGCAATTGTAGAAGCGGCCTTTGGTGGGCACCTCGGGGTCGCGGAAGAGCTGCCAATGATCCTTGAGATCGGTGACGGCGCGCAGGTCCGGCGCCATCGGCTCAATGCCGCGCGCCGGATCGCCCTCGATCGTATAGCGCGGCACATACCAGCCTTGGACGGCATCGGGAAAATTCGTGCCCAGCGAAACGGCGGTGCCCGCTTCGACCGCCTCGTTCCACGGTTCGGTGACATTGTCGCGCCAGATTTCCATCAGCACGTCGATATCGCCTTGTCCGAGCCCGGTGATGAGCGGCAGCGTCGAGCCCGGCAGCACGTCGGTCTCGCAGCCGTAACCGCGTTCGAGGATGATCCGCGCAAGCTCCGTGTGGAAAGCGTTGGAGTCCCAGTCGAGCCCGCCGAACATGACAGGCCGGTCGATCTCGCAAACGGGTGCGGCCAGTCCTGCCCGTGGGGCGCAGATGGCAAGGAGAAGCGCCGCAAGCGCGAAGAGGAACCGGTTCAGCATCCGGGCACTATAAGGAGTGGCCCGAGTCTTGGCCATTCGCGCCGGGCCGCGGCCCCGGAACGAAAAAGGGGAGCCGCCAGGGCTCCCCTCGATCTTTCCCGCAGCGAGGATGGCTTACTTGCCGCCCGTCGCCAGCTTGAAGAACTTGCCGGTCTGCTCGCCACCCATGAAGAAGGGCGTGGCGTTCGAGAAGTCGGAAATCTTCTCCCAGTTCTCGGCGACCTTTTCTGCCGTCAGCCCGTCGCGACCGAGGAAGATGCCTTCGGCTTCTTCCATGCGCGCGGCGGCGAAAACGCCGGCACCCGCGCAAAGGATCATGCCCGTCGGGGCCTGTTCCGACACGAGGAACATGACGCCCGGCGAAACCGCTTCCGGCGTCAGCATCTGCTCGGCTTCCGGCGGCATCAGGTCGGAGGTCATGCGCGTATAGGCGACCGGCGCCAGCGCGTTGCAGTGGATGTTGTTCTTCTGGCCTTCGAGCTTCAGCGTGTTGATGAAGCCGACGACGGCGAGCTTCGCCGCGCCGTAGTTCGTCTGGCCGAAATTGCCGTAGAGGCCGTAATTCTGCTCCTTCATGATCTCCCAGACGGCCTTGGTCGGCTTCACGGTGCCCATCAGGTGAACGTCGACGACGAGCTGGAAGTCCTGGATTTCCATCTTGGAGAAGGACTTGTCGCGCAGGATGCCGGCATTGTTGATCAGGATGTCGATGCGTCCCCACTGTTCCATGGTCTGCTTGACCATGTTGGCGACGCCTTCGTCGTCCGTCACCGACGAGCCGTTGGCGATCGCTTCGCCGCCAAGCGCCTTGATTTCCTCGACCACTTTCTTGGCCGCTTCCGACGAGCCGCCGGCGCCCGTGCGGTCGCCGCCGAGGTCGTTCACCACCACTTTCGCGCCGCGCCGCGCAAGTTCCAGCGCATGGGACCGGCCAAGACCGCCGCCCGCACCGGTCACGATGGCGACCTTGCCGTCAAAACGAATGCTCATGGGTATTTCTCCAGTTGGACTAACGGCCCGTTCAAGACCGGAAATGGGCCGCCGCATGCCCCGCATTCGGGGTTGAAAGGCCATGCCCTCAAAAACTCGCGGGACTTTGTGCATGAGACATGCCCAAGGGTCAAGGGAGGCTTCCGCCGCGGCCTCGTTGCTTTGCGTCTGCCTCTCCCTATGATGTCGAGGCCCGCCCGAACCCCCGGAAACCTGCCCGAAAGCCCCTCATCGATGTTCCTGTCCTCACTCCAGAGCGCCTTCGGGCTCGCCCTCATCGTCGCCCTTGCCTGGGGCCTGAGCGAGAACAGACGGACCTTTCCCCTCCGCGCGGTTGCGGCGGCGCTCGCCATTCAGGTCGGTCTCGCGCTCCTCTTGCTGAAACTGCCCGCCTCGCAGGGTGCGCTTCTCGCGCTGAACGGCCTCGTGGACGCCCTGACCGAGGCAACGCGGACCGGAACGGGCTTCGTCTTCGGCTATATCGGCGGCGGCGCGGCGCCTTTCGAAACGACAGCCCCGCAAAACAGTTTCATCCTCGCCTTTCAGGCCCTGCCGCTGGTGCTCGTCATGTCGGCGCTCTCGGCGCTGCTCTGGTACTGGCGGGTGCTCGGCTGGGTCACGCGCGGTTTCGGTTACCTCCTGCAGAAGAGCCTGGGCATCGGCGGCGCCGTCGGTCTTGCCTCCGCCGCAAACGCCTTTGTGGGCATGGTGGAGGCGCCGCTTCTCATCCGGCCATATCTGGAAAGGCTGACGCGCGCCGAATTCTTCATGACCATGACAGTCGGTCTCGCCACCGTTTCGGGCACGGTGCTCGTGCTCTACGCGAGTATCATCGGAAACGTCGTGCCCGGCGCGCTCGGACAAATTCTCGTCGCCTCGCTGATCTCGCTGCCCGCCGGCATCCTCATCGCCAGCATCATGGTCCCGGAAGAGCCGGGGGCCGTTCCGACAGGCATCGGCGGCGATGTACCTCATCTCGAATATCAGAGCAGCATGGATGCGGTCACGCGCGGTACCTTCGAGGGCCTCCAGCTTCTTCTCAACATCATTGCCATGCTGATCGTGATGGTCGCGCTCGTCGCACTCACCAACATCATCCTCGGCCTCCTGCCCGATGTCTGGGCCTCTCCGCTCACGCTTCAGCGCATTCTCGGCTGGATCTTTTCCCCGCTTGTCTGGGCCATGGGTATACCGGCGGATGAAATGCACCTCGCCGGACAATTGATGGGCACGAAGACGATCCTGAACGAGTTCATCGCCTATCTGGACCTTGCCCGCCTGCCGGAAGGCGCCTTGTCGGAGCGTTCGACCCTCATCATGGTCTATGCGCTTTGCGGCTTCGCCAATTTCGGCTCGGTCGGCATCCTGATCGGCGGGCTGACGTCGCTCGTACCCTCAAGGCGTCTGGAGATCGTGACGCTCGGCACCCGCGCTATCGTCTCCGGCACGCTCGCGACCTCCATGACGGGCGCGGTTGTCGGCCTCATTACCTGAAACGAAGAAAAAACCTCGGGAGGAATTCATGAAGCTCTACAACTCGGCCATGCCGGCGCCCAATCCGCGTCGCGTCCGCATCTTTGCGGCGGAAAAGGGAATCGATCTGCCGCTGGAGGAAGTCGCCCTCGCGAAACGCGAGCACAAGTCGGATGCCTTCCGCGAAAAGAACTCGCTTGGCCAGACGCCGGTTCTGGAACTCGACGACGGCACGCCGATTTCCGAAAGCGTCTCCATCTGCCGCTATCTGGAAGAGATACATCCCGAGAAGCCGCTCTTTGGCCGCAGCGCGCTGGAGCGGGCCCAGGTCGACATGTGGCTGCGCCGCGTCGAATTCGCGCTGATGGCGCCGGTCGGGAATTTCTGGCGCCATGCCCATCCCTACACGGCGAAAGTCGTGAAGCAGTTCAATGAGTTCGGCGAATCGAACAGGGAAGGGGTCGCGGCGGCATTCCGCTGGTTCGACCGCGAACTCGAAGGGAAAAATTTCATTCTCGGCGATTATTTCTCGATTGCCGACATCACCGCGCTCTGCACCGTGGATTTTGCCGCCTTCGCCGGACTCGAAATGCCGGACGGGACGCCGCATCTCCATGCCTGGCACGCGCGCGTGTCGTCGCGTCCGGGCGCTGCGGCCTAGATGCCGCTGCCGGAATGAAAAGGCGGCGTCCACGGGGTACGGAATGGACGCCGCCCGATCCGTCCCTCCCGATACATAACCCCGGAAGGAACAGTCCGATGACCTCTCGACCCATCGGCAGGCTGATAATCGTGTTTCGAACCTGAACGCAGGCTGAACCGTTCCGGTCGCGCCCAGCCGGTCATTGCGTGAACGAGCAAGACTAGTAAACTGAATTTACGATCGCGCGGGCAGCGCGGCGCGCATGGGAAGGAGCGGGAATGGCAGGCGAGGGTTCGGAAAAACCCCTGACGCGATGGCAGCTTGTCGCCTATGGCCAGTTCGTCATTCCGCTTGCGGTCATCGGCCTCCCGGTCGCCGTCTACATCCCTCCTTTCTATTCCAGCACGCTCGGCCTCGATCTCACCGCCGTCGGCCTTATTCTCATGCTCGCGCGCATTTCGGACGTCGTGACCGACCCGCTGATCGGCCGTTTGTCGGATCGCACGCGAACGCGCTTTGGCCGCCGCCGCCCCTGGGTGCTGGCGGGTGTGCCGGTGATGATGGCCTCCGCCCTGATGCTCTTCGTGCCGCCGGAAGAGGTCACGAACCTCTATCTCCTGACATGGATCGCGGCGATCTATCTCGGCTACACGTTCATCACCATTCCCTACGGTGCATGGGGCGCGGAACTCTCGGGCGACTACAAGGAGCGCAACCGCATCACCGGCAGCCGCGAGATGTTTCTCCTGATCGGCCTGCTGATCGCCATTTCGGCGCCCATCGCCGGTGCCTACTGGACGGGCGGCGGGGACGGCGGCGGCGCGGCGGGGCGCTCGGCGGTCGGCATTCTCGGTTGGCTCACGGTAATCATGCTGCCGCTTTGCGCGCTGATCGTCTTCGCGTCTGTGCCGGAGCCGCGGATCGTCGAAACAAAGCCCATTCCCTTCCGTCGTGGACTTCGCGTTGCCCTGAGGAACGGTCCGTTCCGCATCGTGCTTCTCAGTTCGATTTTCGGTGCGCTCGCCGGTTCGATCAATATCGGCGTCGTCATCTTCTTCTTCGAACATGTGGCGGGCATCGGCGAGGCGAGCACCGTCCTCATCTTCACCTTCTTTGTCGCCGGCGTTGTCGGCGCGCCCTTCTGGGTCTGGCTCGGGGGGCGCATCGGCAAGCACAGGGCGATTGCGGCAGCCGGATTTGTTTCCTTGTTCGTCTTCGCGCTGGTGCCCGCCGTGATCTATCTTGTAAAGCCTGCCGCGCCGGATGCTGTCTTCGCCTGCCTCTTTGCCATCAATGTGGTGCAGGGCCTCGCTCTCGGCGCCGCGCCCATTCTCGGGCCGTCGATCATGGCGGACGTCGTCGATCTCGATACGCTGAAGAGCGGAGAGTCGCGCGCCGCCTTCCTGTTTGCGTTTCTCGGCATGGTGCGCAAATCCTCGGAAGCGCTCGGTGTCGGCATCGCATTGCCGATCCTGCAATGGACGGGCTTCAACGCTCAGTCCGAAAGCAATTCGCCGGAAGCGCTTTTCGCGCTCCTTGCCTTGTATTGCCTCGTGCCTCTCGTGCTCTGGATCGTTTCCATCGCGATCATCATGCGCTACCCGATCACGCGTGAGCGTCAAATCCGGCTTCGTGCCGCGCTGGAGCGGCGCATAAGCCGCCGCGCGGAGCTGCGCCGGATGGCGGCGGATTAGGCGTCAGGACGGCGCCTTCACGCCCATGGCCTCCGCCAGCAACTCGTAGGAGCGCACGCGGTCCTTCTGGTCATAAGTGATCGTCAGAATAACGAAATCGTCGACACCATGCGCCTCGCCGAGCGCGAGGAGACGCCCGCGCACCTGCTCCGGCGTGCCTGCAAAGCCCCGCTGCTCAATGGCATGGAGCATGGTCCGGTCTTCATCCGTGTAGGGATAGTCGAGCGCTTCCTCGATGGAGGGAAAGGCGCCCGCCCGGTTCTGCAGCAGATGCATCACCCAGAGATTGCGCGATGCCGCGATGCGCTTTGCCTCTTCCTCGGTATCGGCGACCGTGACCGAAACGGCGATGGAACCGCGTGGGCCCGCAAGGCCGCGCGACGCGCGAAAATTGCGCCGGTAGGCATCGAGCGGCTGCGTTCCCGCATCCTGGTTGATGAAATGCGCGAAGCAATAGGCCATGCCGAATTGCGCGGCGATGATCGCGCCGTCGCCGCCCGAGCCGAGCATCCAGAGGTCCGGCATGCCGGGGCCGCGCGGCGTGGCGTGGAGGCCGAGATAGGGGTGGTCGCCGGGGAAACCGCCTTCCTCGCCCTGAAGCCCCGTCGAATCCTCAAGGAACTGCCGCAGCAGTTCCACCTGCTGCGGGAAGACGCCAACGTCATAGGCTTGCGGTCCGGGTTGCAGCGCTCGCGTCGTGCGCAGGTCGCCGCCCGGCGCGCGTCCGAGTCCGAGGTCGATACGGCCCGGATGGAGCGTTGCCAGAAGACGGAAACATTCGGCGACCTTGAGCGGGCTGTAATGCGGCAGCATCACGCCGCCGGAGCCGACGCGGATGCGGCCGGTCGCCGCTGCGACCGCTGCAATCAGAATTTCCGGCGCCGAGCCTGCGAAGGACGACGTGTTGTGATGTTCGGCCAGCCAGTAACGGCTATAGCCGAAGCGCTCGGCCTGCCGCGCGAGGTCGATCGTGTTTGCGATCGCCTCTGCGGCGGTGCCGCCCTTGCGGATGGGAGATTGGTCGAGAACGCTCAAGCTGACCATGAGGCTCGCTTTCCTGATGCAGGGGCCCTTGTCCGGGATATCGGTACTGGCGCGCTATTTTTCGAGCGGCCGCTTTTTCACCCGCTTCACGATACCGGAGAAGTTGAGCAGGATGCGTTCATCCGCGCCCTTCCCGGTGAAAACCTGCCCGCGCAGGAAAACCATGCTGCCGGTGTTGCGGACCACTTCGCCCCGCGCCTCGATGAACGCGCCCGCGCCGGCCGCCGCCGTGAACTCCGACGAGAAGGAGACCGTCACCGACGGGCCCTCCAGAATGTCGCGGCCGAAGGCAAACAGCGAAAAATCCGCGAAGGTCATCAGGAGGCCGCCATGAAGGAAGCCGCCGCCATTGCAATGCACCGGTGTCGCCTCGAAGGCACAAGTCACCGTTCCGTCGTCGTTCTTGCGAAAGAAGAAGGGGCCGGCGTGATCCTCGAAAGGATCGTGCCCCTCCCACGTCTCGTACCCCGCGAGACGGCTGCTCAGGCTGGTATTCATGTGCAAATAACCTGTCTTCGAAATCCGTTGCGGCGCTTTTATCAGGAAGAGCGGCGGTTCCCAAATCGCCCGTCGAATCTCCGCTCGCGAACCGAAAATTAAGACCTTCGTTACGTTAGCCGGGGCAGACTGCAACAGGGGTTTCCGAAGGCGGAAGCAAAGGCGATAAATGACATGAGTGCGGCCCTCGGAAAAATCGGACCTGTAGAGGAGAGCGCGCACCTTCTGGCGCTCGACGACCTTCGCGATCCCTCGCTTCAGGAAATTCTCGCCTATTGGGAGACGAAACGGGCAGGGCGCGAGATGCCCTCGCGCGAAGACATCGTGCCGACGGCCTTTCCGCGCCTCATGCCACGCATGTTCATGATCCGCGTGGAAGAGGGCCCCTCCTTCGTCTACAGCCTCGCCGGCAGCGCAAACATCGACGCTCATGGCTGGAACTTCACCGGCATGGATGTGCGCGCTCTCGACAGGAAATGGCCGGGCTACGGCACGTCGATGCACCGCTTCTATGCCTCGATCGTGCGACGGCGCCGGCCCTGCGCCGCTGCCGGATCGCTCGAATTCGTGAACAGGGGTTTCTGCCACTTCACTTCCGTCTACTTGCCGCTCGCAACGGCGGATGGCGCGGTAAGTCACATCATGGGTGTTGCGGCATACCGGATGGCGTCGGAATAGAGAGCATCATGTACCGCGCGTTTCCACGACGACACGCCGCGATTAGTCCGGTTTGTGGACACCCGGTTCACCGGCCGTTAGGAAAATCCGGGCACGCTGCTGGCATTGGCCCGGGCTGGGTCATGCGAAGGTTGAGCGGGCGATGATGCAACAGATGGAAACCCATCGTGGCGGCGGCGATGCGGAAGTGCGTGCCGAAGCGGACGCGCATGGTATCGAGTTTCGGCGTCTCAAGGATCTTCGGGAACCGCTCTGCCGCGACATGCTCGCTTACTGGAATGAGGTGCGCGGGGTCCGCGCCATGCCGCGCCCCGGCGAAATCGACCCCGTCCGCTTTGCCCGTCACATGCCAAATCTGCTCATGGTGCAGGTCAACTGGGACCCATTCGATCTTACCTACCGTCTCCTGGGCGGCGATGTCGTGAACGCGCATGGCGCAAATTTCCGCGGCCGCCGCGTGCTGGACAGCCCGTCGCACACGGGGAGCTTCAGCAAGGTTCTGTTCAGCTTCTACAAGTTCGTCGCCGGGGAGCAGCGCCCTTATGCCGTTGCCGGCACGATGGAATACACCGCCCGCGGCCGGGTGGGCGTGGAGGCCGTCTATCTGCCCCTGTCGCTTGACGGCAGCCGGACCGACCGGATTCTGGGCGCCGCGATTTCCACGGAGCTTTCGCGCCGGTAAAAGCCGTATCCCGCCGCTTTTGACCGCCGCCGGGCCATGCCCTAAATTCCCGCAAACTTGGAACCAGCAAAGCGGGAAAACCCATGGCCCTCGACGCCGAAACACGCGACCAGCTCATTTCCTCCGTCCGCCGCTTCGTCGATGAGCGCCTTCGTCCGATCGAGGACAAGGTGTCCGAATCCGACAAGGTTCCGGACGAGATCGTCGAGGAAATGAAGGAACTCGGCCTCTTCGGTATTTCCGTTCCCGTTGAATATGGCGGCCTCGGCCTCACCATGGAGGAGGAATGCCTCCTCATGTTCGAGCTCGGCCGCACCTCGCCTGCCTTCCGTTCCGTCATCGGTACCAATGTCGGCATCGGCAGCCAGGGCATCGTCATGCATGGCCGCGAGGACCAGAAGGAATATTGGCTGCCGAAGATCGCGAGCGGCGAAGCCATCATCAGCTTCGCGCTCACCGAACCGGAAGCGGGTTCCGACGCCGCGTCCCTCAAGACCACGGCCATCCGCGACGGCGACCATTATGTCGTGAACGGCACCAAGCGCTACATCACCAATGCGAACAAGGCGCATGCTTTCACGTTGATGGCGCGCACCGATCCGAAGACGCCGGGTGCGAAGGGCGTCTCGGCCTTCGTCGTGCCGAGCGGCATTCCCGGCATCCATATCGGCAAGCCGGAAAAGAAGATGGGCCAGCAGGGTGCCCACATCTGCGACGTCGTCTTCGAGGACGCGCGCATCCCCGCCGATTGCCTGCTGGGCGCGGAAGAGGGCAAGGGCTTCGTCACCGCCATGCAGGTGCTGGAGCGTGGCCGCCTGCACATCTCCGCCGTCTGCATCGGCGTCGCCGATCGTCTCGTCGAGGACTCGGTGAAATATGCCGCCGAGCGCAAGCAGTTCGGCGCGCCTATCGGCAACCTGCAACTCGTGCAGGCCATGCTCGCGGATTCGAAAACGGAAGCCTATGCCGGCCGCTGCATGGTGCTCGACGCCGCGCGCCGCCGCGATGCGGGTGAGAACGTCGCGACCGAAAGTTCCTGCACCAAGCTCTTCTGCTCGGAAGCCGTGGGCCGCATCGCCGACCGTGCGGTGCAGGTCCATGGCGGTGCCGGTTATGTAGCGGATTATGGTATCGAGCGCTTCTACCGCGACGTGCGTATCTTCCGCATCTACGAAGGCACCAGCCAGGTCCAGCAGGTCATCATCGCTCGCAACCTGTTGAAGGCGGTGAACTGAGCCTGCGGCATCGCGCCACAGGAAATCCGCCGCCTCCTTTTTGACTCGCCCGCACTCGCTCCCGATACTGCGCGGAAAGGGGGCAAGTCTTTGGCCGACCGGCGACACAAGATGCGACAGGGAAATGCGTTGCGCCGCAGGCGCGCAACGCCCTCTCTTGCGTCGCGCTTTCTCCTCGCTCTCGTTGCCTTGTCGATCCTCTTTCCCGCGCTGTCCGGCAGCTTCGCCGCAAACTCGTTTCAGCCTGCAGGTGTCTTCGACGATCGCATCGTCATCTGCACGGGCAGCGGACTGAAAGTCATCTTCCTCGACGAAAACGGCGAGCCTCTTCCCGGCGGGGAGGAACACCCGGACTTTGCGACCGGCCTCTGCGCGCCGATGGCGACAGCCGCGCTTGCCGAATTCCGGGACGATCTCTTCACACGGTTGCGCCAGCCGCGTGTACCCGAACTGCCGCGCCCCGCCGCCGCGATCCTCGTGCCGCACGGCACCGAGCATCCTCCAGCCCTCACCAGGGGTCCGCCTGCCTTCGTCTGAGCTTTTTGCCGAACTTCAGACCAGACAGGAACAGATCCAATGTTGTTACAGCGCTCTCTGGCAGCGCGGCGTGCAGTTATGCGCGCCGGCACTGCTTCGGCCGCCCTCATGGCGGCATTCTGGATGCCCCCCGCGAATGCCGCGGAAGCGGGTGTCTCCGCCATCGAAATGCCCGAACTTGTTGTCTCCGCTCCCGCGGAGGAAGACGGCACTTCCGAAACGGTGAAGATAGATGAAGTTGCGGGGCCCCCCGCGCGCGATGCGGGTGAGCTTCTCTCGCGCCTTCGCGGTGTCACGACCGGCCGCATGGGTGGCCATGGCTCGGACATCAGCATTCGCGGCATGTCGGAAGACAGGATCGCCGTCATCAGCGATGGCGCCTATGTCTTCGGCGCCTGCCCGAACCGGATGGACCCGCCCACGTCATCCATGATGCCCATGTCCGGCGACAGCATTGTTGTGCGGCGCGGTTATCAGTCCGTGCTCGACGGCCCGCCTGCACCGGCGGGCACCGTCTCGCTCGAACGCGCCGGCGCGGCCGATTTTGCGGAAGGCGTGTCCGGCAACGTCGAGGCTGGCGTCGAATCGAATGGCACACAGCGCTACACGAACATGCAGGCGCGGGCTGTCGAGCATGGCAGCTACATTCGAGGCTTTATGACAGGCCGTCGCGCCGGCAATTATGAAGACGGCTCCGGCCGTGAAGTTCGTTCCGCCTTCAAGCAGTATGGCGGTGGCGGCGAAGCCGGCCTGGGTTATGGCGCGGATTCGCTTCTTTCTCTTTCCATGGAACGAAATGTCGTTGAAGACGCATTATTCGCGGGCGCGGGCATGGATGCGCCATGGACCGCGACAAATACCTATCGTCTCGCGGTTGAACATAACTTCGAGGAAGGTGGCGTCTTCAAGGGGTTCGAGGCGAGCGTCTACGGTTCCTTTGTCGATCATGTGATGGACAACTACTCGCTGCGGATACCCGGCATGATGACCATGCGTACCGATGCGACGTCCGACACACGCGGCACCCGGCTTGCAGGTGTTTTCGCGGTCGGCAATGTGGATGCGACGATCGGCGGCGACTACCGCCGCAACGATCGCGATGCGACGAGCTTTTCGTCCATGCTTGCCGCCATTCCGCCAACCACGATCTCCAGCTACACATGGCCGGGCATGGAAATCGAGGACACCGGTCTATTCGCCGAGGCAGGCGCGCCGCTCGCTGAAACGACAGACCTTACCGTCGGCATCCGCACCGATTTCGTCTCCGTCCGGGCGACGAAAGCCGACCTCCTGCCGGGCGGCATGGGCGCGGTCTCGGCACGCACGCTCTACGGCACTTTCTATGGCGTCACGCAGACGGATCAGGATGAGACCAACGTAAGCGGCCTCGTTCGCGTCACGCATGACTTCGGCGGCTTCTCCGGTTGGTTGGGCGCAAGTCGCGCCGTGCGCACGGCGGATGCGACGGAGCGAGGCATTGCCCGTGCCCCTGCGATGGGCGGTGGCGGCTGGGTCGGTAATCCCGGCATCGATCCTGAAAAACATCATCAGGTCGACATGGGCATCGAGACGGGACGCTCCGTCTGGAAGGCGTCGGCGAGCATCTGGTACGACAACGTGCAGGATTTCATCTCCCGGGACATTGCGCGCGGTCAGTCCGGTGTTCTCGTGAACGACGGCGTGTCGAGCGTCTTCCGCAATGTCGATGCGGAACTTGCGGGCTTCGACGTCGTGGGACAATGGCTCTTCGCACCGTCATGGCGCGTCGGCGGCGACTTTGCCTACACCTATGGCGAGAACACGACCGACGACCGGCCCCTCTACCAGATACCGCCGCTCAGCGGCAGCGTGGAGGTCGTCTACGATGTGACGGAATGGAGCGCGGGTGCGCGCATGCGTTGGGCCGCGAAGCAGACGCGGGCCGACACGAGCACCGCGACCGGTTCGGGCCTCGACGTCCGAGAGACGCCGGGCTACGCGGTCGTCGATCTCTTCGGCACCTTGCAGCTTGCCGGGCCGGTCGAGTTGCGTGGTGGCATCGCCAATCTTCTCGACACCACCTACGCGTCGCATCTGAGCCGCGGGAATGGCTTCGACCCGGCTGTGGTCCAGGTGAACGAGCCGGGGCGTTCGGCCTACGTCCAGGTGAACCTGGCGTTCTGACAGGCAGGGAGGCGGCTCCGTGCCGCCTCCCTCGCTCTCGCCTGGCTTGCGCCGATGCGTTAGCCTCGTCGCATGTCGCGCATCTTCCTGCCTCTTTTTCTTTTCGCTTTCCTCGCGGCCTGCGCGCCGCGGATGATGGCGGTCGGCGATCCGGTCTTCGAACCGCGCATCGAACGGGCCTCCGTCGCCCGCGCGGTCATGGCAGATGGCGCGCGCCTTCCCATGCTTGTCTTCGAGGCGGAGCATCCGCGCGCCGTCCTCCTCGCGTTGCATGGCTTCAACGACTATTCAAATTCCTTCGCCGAGCCGGGCCCCGGCCCCTGGTTCGCCAGGCAAGGCATCACGCTTGTCGCGATCGACCAGCGCGGCTTCGGCCTTGCGCCCGGTCATGGGCTATGGGCGGGCGATCAGCGCATGGCGGAGGACGTGGCGGCCGTCGCCGCGCTTCTTCGTGCCGAATTTCCGGGCCTCCCGCTTTATCTGATTGGAGAGAGCATGGGCGGCGCGGTCGCCATGCGCGCCATGGCACTTGATGCGCCGCCCGACGTTGACGGTCTCATTCTTTCCGCGCCCGCCGTCTGGGGCTGGCAGGAGTTGAACGGATTTTACGGCTCGGTTCTCTGGACCGCCGCCCGTCTTGCGCCGTCGGCGACGTTGACGGGACGCGGCCTCGAGATATGGCCTTCGGACAACATCGAAATGCTGCGGGCTCTCGCCCGCGATCCCGTGGTCATCAAGGAAACCCGCATCGATACGCTCTATGGCCTCGTCGGGCTGATGGACAGCGCCTACGCCGCGGCGCCTGAAATCGGCAAGCCGGTGCTTCTTCTCTACGGCGCGCGGGACGAGATCGTTCCCGCCGCGGCGATTGCCGGCACGGTCGAAAGGCTCGCGGCTGCGCAAACAAGCGTCACATCCGCCTGCTATCCGGACGGCTATCACATGCTGCTGCGCGATCTCCAAAGGGAACAGGTCTGGAAGGACATCGCGGCATGGATCGGACAGGCTGCCCTGCCGCTTCCGTCGGGCCACGAGGGAGACCTGCGGCAATGTGGACCCCTTGCCGGTCGCGATTGACGGCATTGGTGTCAAACGGGGAGCGGCACGGGCCGCTCGTGCCGGTGCAGGGTTTCCGGAAAAGGGCCGGACGCGCTCACGCGTTCTGCGAAAGCGCCCCTTCCATGCGGTCGTTTCCGTCATCCTCAAGCGCCTGCCCGGCATCGGGCGCGGCTTCGTCGCCGAAGCGGATTTTGAGTTCCCGCTCGAGATCGGCGAAGAGTTCGGGAACATGCTGGAGATGTGCTCTCTCCGCCTTGAGAATGGAGCGGAAGAGTCGTCCCTTCAGTTGCGCGAGGTCGAGCCCCGATTTCTGTATTGCGGCGGGGGCGCTGCTTGCCACGATGTCGACAAGCCTGTCGGCGGCGTGGAGCCGTCCCCAGAGGTAGTCGTTCTCTCTCGCGCGGCGGCTGAAGAAGGCGGCGAAATAGCCGAGGTCGCGTCCCATCAATGTCGCGGGCGCGCCGCCCTCGCGGATCGCACGTGCGTCTTCCGGGCTGATCCGGTCCACTTGCACCGTGTCCACGTCGTCGAGATCCTGCCACTTGTTGAGCGGCAGCGTCAGCACGTCGAAGAACGGAAAGCCGACATAGGCCTGCACCAGTTCCGAACGGATATCCTGGGGCAGGGTGCTCGCCGCCATCTCGACGAAGTGGTGGTCGGCGTCGCGGTCGAGGCCCACGAGATCGAGCATCGGCGCCACATGGTTCGTGAAGGCGTCGATCTCGTGCGGTTCCGCCACGCCATCGTCATAGATCGTCTTGCAGATGTGGCGGATGTCGTCGGTCCTGAGACGCGCCGATGTCTCCGTCTGTATGCGGTCCAGAATCCGGTAGAGGCTCGCCTTGAAATTGTCGAGTGCGTCGGAATGCAGGCTGCCTTCGTCGCCCGTCTCGAGGTCTTGATAGAGTTCGTTCAGCCGGCGGATCACGAAGCGCATGCGCCGCACGCGGAAGCTCACATCGAACTCGCGCAGGAAGCGCACCCAGGCATCCTCCTTGCTCGGTTCCGCGCCGCCATTTGCATGTGTCATCCACTGCACGGGAAAGATGCCGGTGTCCTTTGCCCAGCTTTCCACGGCGCGCGAAAGCGCAAGCCGGTCGCTCGGATGGTTCACCGCCTCGCTCAGGTCGGCGATGATGTTCGTGATCTGATCGAGAACGGACGACACCTTGAGCTGGATATAGGCGTCATAGGCATAGCCCGCCTCGACGGCGGCCTGCGCATTTGCGCGGTTTCTCAATGTCGCCAGTTGCCTTGCGTCCGGCAGCGCGGAATCCGCGGTCTCCTTGAAAAGCTGCGTAATGCGCGAGCGCACATGCGGCCGTGTTGCCGCGACGATCTGCCGGTAGCGCCGCACACGCTCGGAAAAATCGTGCAGGGCTTCCAGTTCGTCGCGCACCGGCTGATTGCGCGGAATGTCGGAAAGCGCGCCCCGGATCGCCTGGAAGAACCCCGGCGCGGCGCCGCCCGCTTCCGCGCGGCCGCCTTTCGGATCGGGATCGATATAGACCACGCGCCGGTCGACTTCGCGATAGGCCGGCCGTCCGCGAATGGCGGTGATCGCTTCGGCGAACGGCTTGTTGTTGAGCACGCTGCCGTCGATGAAGGACGCCTTCACGGGATCGGAGCCTGCCGCGATCAGCGGCTTGAATTTGCCGCGCAGGAATTCCTCGCGCGTCGGCCAGTCGATATCCTTTTCCTTCAGCAGCGCATCGATCTCGCCGATCCGCGCGGGCGGGAAGGCGCCCGGAAAACACGAGGTCGCCCGCGCCGCAAAAACGAGGCCCGGTACATGCGCGGTGTCGAAATCGCTGATCGCCGCTCCGCTTTGATGCTGAAAATAGCTGAACTTCAGTGTGTGCCGGTGTTCGCGTTCGCGGATCGAAACGGGATCGTGCAGCGGAATGTGCTGGCGATAACCGTGGAAGTCGGTCACCGACACGATGAGGTCGAGACGATGCCCCGCCGGCAGCAGCGAGGCATCGGCGGGCGCGGGTCCGTCCATCGCGAGGCACGCATCGAGCAGCATGCCGCTCATGAGGGAGCCCGAAAAAGGCGGCTCGAACCAGCGCGAGCGCGTGAAGAGTTGCAGCTTCTGCCGCATCTCGAGATCCGGCGCGTATTTCGCAAGCCATTTTTCGGTGATGCCCCAGAAGAGGGGCTTCATGAACAATTTGTCCCAGCGCCCGGCGAGATGATGCTCGTCCATCAGCGCGCAGATGTCGGCCTGTTCGAGCCACATCTTGCGATGGGCGTCCATCGGCAGGTCGTGGGCGAGCGCGCGCGCAAGGAGCACGCCGTTGATCCCGCCGGCCGACGCGCCCGCAATCGTATCCACGAAGACGCGCAACTCGAGCGACTGGCCGATCGCCTGGATCAGCTCGAAATAGATTTCTTCCGTATCCGTCTCGCGGTCGGCATGGTCGAGATCGAGATAGGTCGCCGACGCCCGGTGCGAGCGCGCGAGATCGTGGTGATAGACGCGGGAGGCGCGGATGAGCTTCAGGATTTCCTTGGTCACGCCATGCATGTAGACGGCAAGCGAAACGCCGCCGTAGCAGACAAGCGCGATCCTGAGTTCCTTTTCCTTCATGGTCCCGTCGCTTCATTGGGCCGTCCGTGGCGGCGAAGCGCCGTCCGGACAGGGGCCAGTCTAGGAGAGGACCCCCTCACGACCAATTAACGATAACGCGACGGCTTGTTCCATTCTTATTTACGTCTTAAATACGTAGATATCAGATATCGGCAAGAGGCTCTTGCGCTCGCGCCGCGCAAAGGACAAGCCGATGCTCGATCCCGTCCTGATCCATGCCGTGCTGGCGCTCGCCTCCGGCGCGCTCATCGGCCTCTCTCTGGGGCTCATCGGCGGCGGCGGGTCCATTCTCGCCGTGCCGCTCCTGCTCTATGTCGTCGGTGTCGCCTCGCCCCATGCCGCCATCGGCACCGGGGCCCTGGCGGTTGCGGCCAATGCGGCGCTCAGCCTTGCCATGCATAGCCGGGCCCGCACGGTGAAATGGCCCTGCGCGCTGGCTTTCGCCGGCTCCGGTGTGACGGGGGCGGCGCTGGGCGCTCATTTCGGCAAGGCCGTCGGCGGCGACGTGCTGCTTGCCTTGTTCGGTCTGGTGATGATCCTTGTCGGCGTGGCCATGTTCTTCAGTCGCGGGGAGGGCGGAAACCCGGACGTCCGGCTCGACCGCGCCTCGGCGCGCCGCCTCCTGCCGCCGCTCGCCGGTACGGGTTTCCTGGTCGGCGGCGTCTCGGGCTTCTTTGGCATTGGCGGCGGCTTTCTCATCGTGCCCGGCCTTGTCACGGCGACGGCCATGCCGCTCCTGAACGCCATCGGCTCGTCGCTCGTTTCGGTGACGGTATTCGGCCTCACCACCGCCACGAGCTACGCCTTTTCGGGACTGGTCGATTGGGGCGCCGCCGGCTTCATGGTCGTGGGCGGCCTTGGCGGCTCCTATGCGGGCCTCCGGCTCGCGCGCCGTCTCTCGACCGCCCGCCGCGCCCTGTCGGCCGTCTTCTCGGCTGTCGTCATCGCGACCGGCCTCTATATCGTCTGGACCGGCATCGGCGCGCTCGCGGCGACGGTCCAGGGGTAGCCCTGTCGAAGAAAGCGGCAAGGGCCTCGCGGCGGCTTGACTTGGCGTGGGCGCAAAGCCTATAGACGGGCTCCCTCGACATATCGTCGCACAGGCGCACCGCGCCCCAGGTATGTCGCACCGGCGCCGCGCGCCTCGGGGACGGTTAGCTCAGTTGGTAGAGCACTGTGTTCACATCGCAGGGGTCACTGGTTCGAGTCCAGTACCGTCCACCATTGAATTCTCTTTTTAATTCAATTGGTTAGATCATCGGACAATTCCACGAAAAATCGCTGAAACACCAGTTGGGCACACTTTTGTCACGCTGGATGTTTTCGAATGGCGACGTTTCGCAAGCGCGGCAGCACAGGGCAGGCCGTCGTTCGCCGCAAGGGGCTGCCTCCGCTCACGAAGAGCTTCCCGACCAAGGCCAATGCTTTGCTCTGGGCGCGTCAGATTGAGCATCAAGCCGATACCGGATGCTTGCGCGATGATCCGCGCATTCTCGCGCGGCTGACGCTGGGCGACCTTCTTCGTCGGTACAAAGACGAAATCACGCCCAGGAAGCGCGGACGCGATCCTGAAACGGCCGTACTTGTGGCGTTGCTCCGACGGCCGATCTGCGCCTACACGCTCGAGCAGCTCTCGGCGAAGCACCTTGCCGAGTACCGCGACCTGCGCCGAGAGGAAGTTGGTCCGGCAACCGTCAACAAGGACCTGAACCTCATCCAGCACGCAATCAAGATCGGTCAGCAGGAATGGGGCCTGCCGATCCCGCACAATGCGGTGACCATGGTCCGAACAGGTATCCATTACTGGTTGACGGGAATGATGAGCTAAAATCAATCTTGGAGGCGGGATCCGGCAGATTCGGGGAAGTCACTCGCCCCCTGAACCCTTTGTTTTTTCAGTAAAATTTCACCCGGGAAGGACGAGGCTTGAACCCCGTTGAAATCGAACAGGCCATTTCGGAGCTTGCGGAGCAGCCCTTTGACGCGGCGGAGTTCCCCTACGCTTTCCTTCGCGCCTTCGGCAACAAGGAAACGACCATCAAGCGCCTGCGCTCCGGCGCGTCCAACAAGTCCGATCTCGGCGGCGTCCTTCAGACCAGTAACATCCACATCAAGACCTGTCCCGAAGGCGAGGTGCCGCGAACGCTGGCTGAGCTGAAGGCGAGCCCCGCGACCCTAAAAGCCAAGGCCAAATTCATCCTCGCGACCGACGGCACGGATTTCGAGGCCGAAGACCTCACAAGCGGCGACACCGCCGTCTGCGCCTATGAAAACTTCCCGGATCATTTCGGCTTCTTCCTGCCGCTCGCCGGCATCAGCACCGTCAAGCAGATCCGCGAAAGCGCCTTCGACATCAAGGCGACCGGCCGCCTCAACCGGCTCTATATCGAGCTGCTGAAGGACAACCCCGACTGGGGCACGGCCGATCGCCGCCCCGACATGAACCATTTCATGGCGCGGCTGATCTTCTGTTTCTTTGCTGAAGATACGGACATCCTCAACAGTACCGGCCTCTTCACCACGACGATCGAGAAGATGAGCGCGCGCGATGCGTCCGACACGCATGAGGTCATAAGCGCCATCTTCAAGGCCATGAATACGCCGACCAAGCATGAGGGCCAGCCGGATGATCGCTACCGGAAAGCCGCGAATACACCGCGCTGGGCGGATGTCTTTCCTTACGTAAATGGCGGTCTCTTCTCGGGCGATGCCAGTGTGCCGCGCTTCAGCCGCATCGCGCGCTCCTATCTGCTTCACATCGGTAATCTCGACTGGACGAAGATCAACCCGGATATTTTCGGTTCCATGATCCAGGCCGTGGCCGATGACGAAGAACGCGGCGCGCTCGGCATGCACTACACGAGCGTCCCCAACATCCTGAAGGTGCTGAACCCGCTCTTCCTGGATGATCTCCGCGAAAGCCTCGCCGAGGCGGGCGACAATCCGCGCAAGCTCCTCAATCTGCGCAAGCGCATGGCGAAAATCCGCGTCTTCGATCCGGCTTGCGGCTCGGGAAATTTCCTCGTCATCACCTACAAGGAAATGCGCGCGATCGAAGCGGAGATCAACAAGAGGCGAAATGAAGCTCATCTCGCCAGCGAAATTCCCCTCACGAATTTTCGCGGTATCGAGCTGCGCGACTTCCCGGCCGAAATCGCGCGCCTCGCGCTCATCATCGCGGAATATCAGTGCGATGTTCTTTATCGCGGCCAGAAGGAGGCGCTGGCTGAGTTCCTGCCGCTTGACGCGCAGAACTGGATCACCTGCGGCAACGCGCTTCGCATCGACTGGCTTAGCATATGTCCGCCGACGGGAACGGCCGTAAAGCTCCACGCCGACGATCTCCTTAGCACACCGCTCGATCAGGCGCAGATCGACTTCGAGAACGAAGGTGGCGAGACCTACATATGTGGGAACCCACCGTATTTGGGGTCCGTGATGCAATCTGCTGAGCAAAAGAAAGACCTTGAGTGGATATTTGATCGATACACAAAAGACTGGAAATCGTTGGACTATGTCGCAGGATGGTTCATGAAGTCTGCGGAATATAGCAAATTCACGCTTACCAGAATCGCACTAGTCTCGACAAATTCAATATGCCAAGGAGAACAGGTGCCCATACTGTGGCCAATACTGTTCTCGACAGGCCAATCAATCAACTTTGCGGTCAGTTCGTTTAAATGGGCCAACTTAGCATCGTATAACGCTGGTGTGACCGTTGTGATCGTTGGTCTAACATCACGTCCATCCCAAGAGAAACATATCTATTCCCTCAATAACGATGGAACTCAGCAAGTTAAAATTGCGGATAACATAAGCCCATATCTCGTTTCTGGGGCAAATTTGGTGGTCAATGCGCAAAGTATAGCGACTGACGAGCGAGCAAAGATGATCCGAGGCAATATGCCGAATGATGGCGGCCACCTAATTCTTGATGCAGCGGCGGCAAGCGATCTTGTTCAGGGTTTCCCAGGAGCAAAAAAATTCGTCAAAGACTTCGTTGGGTCGCAAGAACTGATTCAAGGAAAGATGCGGTTTTGCATCTGGATTGAAGATCGCGACCTTGAAGAAGCGAAAAGCATCCCGGCCATTAAGAGGCGCATTGAATTAGTTAGAGAAAATCGGCTTAAGGGTGGGAAACAAGCGCGAGATAATGCCGCCACACCACATCGTTTTGTTTTTGCGCCCCACACTGGCGGTCAGGCCATTGTCGTTCCGAGAGTTTCATCTGAAAATCGCGATTATCTACCGGTTGCTTTGACAGACGGCGGATATGTAATCAGCGAAAGAAACTTCGCCCTCTACGATGCCCCGCTATGGAACATGGCGCTGATCGCCTCCCGTCTGCATCGGGTCTGGATCGCCACGGTCTGTGTTCGGATGAGAACTGATTTTTCCTATTCCAACACCCTCGGCTGGAACACCTTTCCCGTTCCCGCTCTCACCGACAAGAACAAGGAAGACCTGACGCGCTGCGCGGAGGACATCCTTCTCGCGCGCGAAGCGCATTTCCCGGCGACGATAGCCGACCTCTATGATCCCGAAAAAATGCCCGAAAACCTGCGCGCCGCCCACGACCACAACGACGAGGTGCTTGAGCGCATCTATATCGGCCGCCGCTTCCGCAACGACACCGAGCGGCTGGAAAAGCTGTTCGAGATGTACACCAAGATGACCGCAGGCGGCACAGACAAGAAACGCAAGACGGGGGCCGCGACGTGACCCGTTCGATTACGACAGACCAGCAGTTGCAAGCCGTGATGCCGGCAGATGAATTCGAGCATCTTGAATTCAAGTCGGCTGAACGTAGGTTCGCGAGCGAGACTCTGTTCGAATATTGCGTTGCGCTCTCTAACGAGGGTGGAGGCAATCTCATCCTCGGCGTCACCGACAAGAAGCCCAGGCGCGTTGTCGGCACCTCTTGCTTTCCCAGCATCGCGGCAATCAAAACCCGCATTCTGGATACGCTCAACTTCCGCGTGGATGTTTTCGAGATCATGTCCGGCGGCAAGCGCGTACTTGTATTCAGTTGCCCGCCCCGCCCGGTCGGGATGCCACGCGCCTACAAGGGCAAGTATATGATGCGGTCCGGGGAGTCCCTCATTCCCATGACGCCCGAGGTGCTCGAACGGATCTTCGCCGAATCCCAGCCTGACTATTCAGGTCAAGTCTGCGCGGGCGCGACGATTGAAGATCTCTCGCCCGAGGCGATCGCTGAATTCCGCGCCCGCTGGATTCGCAAGAGCGGCAATCGCGCCCTGGAAGGGGCGAGCGAAAGCCAGATACTGGCGGATGCGCATCTGCTGGACAATGGCGGCGTTACGCTTGCGGCGCTCATCCTGCTTGGCAAGCCGGAGAGCCTGACACGATTTTTGCCCCAGGCTGAACTGATATTCGAATATCGCCAGAATGATGCATCCATCGAATATCAGGACCGCGCCCAATATCGGGCTGGCTTCTTCCTGTGGGCCAACGCCATTTGGGAGAAGATCAACGCCCGCAACGAGAAGCATTCCTACCGGGACGGCCTGTTCCGCTACGAGATCCCGGCCTTCAACGAGGATGTCGTGCGCGAGGCATTGCTCAACGCGGTGACACATCGCGAATATCGCGACGGGCGCTCGATCTTCGTCCGCCAGTATCCGAATCGCCTTGAGATCACAAGCCCCGGCGGGTTTCCGGATGGCGTCACGGCGGAAAACATCATCTATCGACAACATCCTCGTAACCGGCGGATTGCCGAGGCGCTCCAGTTTTGTGGCCTTGTCGAGCGCTCGGGTCAGGGGGCTGACCGCATGTTCCGTATGTGCATTCAGGAGGGCAAGAACAGGCCGAGCTTTGCAGGATCAGACGAATCCCTCGTCATCCTTACCCTTGATGGTCAGATTCGCGATCCACGCTTTGTTCAATATCTCGACCGCCTTGCCGAAGAACGCGGCATCAGCCTGAACATCAATGACTTCCTTGTCCTTGACCTCGTGCGAAAAGGCCAAACAGTGCCCGATCAACTGAAGGATCGCCTTGCTCATCTCATTGAGCAGGGTGTGATCGAGAAGGCAGGGCGTGGTCGTGGCGTGACGCACGTCCTGTCGCATGCCCTATACCAGCATGTCGGCCAATCTGGCGCATATACGCGTCGCAAGGGGCTCGACGAAGGGCATAACCAGCAACTGGTTCTCCAGCACATCGGGAATTGCGGGGTGAATGGCGCCACCATGACCGAGTTCGAACAGGTGCTGCCCAGCAAGACCCGGCCGCAGATCAGTGCGCTCCTCAAACGCCTCAAGGAGGCGGGGAAGATCAGGGTCGAGGGCAAAACCAAGGGTGCCAGATGGTTTCTGCAAAAATCAGAACACCTGCAGAACAATTGAGGCGAATTAAATCTGTGGGGTTTATTCGAGATGCAAAAAAATCGTTAGATATCAGTATGATGCATGGAATTAACACGCGATCGGGAGGGTATCCAAGCAAGATGGGATGCAAAAAAGTTTTGATCGGGTTTTGATTTTGGAGAGAGGGAACATGACGGGCTGGTCAGGAAACTCAGAAATATCAATCGGTTGCGGCAGGTTTTCGGGCCGTGTCGTTCTTGATCGGGTTTTGATTGGCCGCCGTGTCCACAATGGCGCCGAACGGCCAGGCAAGCTGTTCGCTGCGAATGCAAATATGACTGTGTGCAAGGACGGAAAATACCAAGGCGGGAGCGCAATAAAATGAGCCAGACCAAATCCGTCCCCTCCGTTTCCGTCACCTATGCCCGGAATGGCAGCTCGACCAAGCCTAACGAGGTGGGCATGCGCGAGATGCAGGAGCGCGCTTACGACCGGCGCGGGGAACAATATCTTCTGATCAAGTCGCCGCCGGCTTCCGGAAAAAGCCGCGCACTGATGTTCATCGCACTGGACAAGCTTGCCAATCAGGGTTTGAAGCAGGCGATCATCGTCGTCCCCGAACGGTCGATCGGCTCGAGCTTTGCGGACGAGCCGCTTTCAAAATTCGGTTTCTTCGCCGATTGGCATGTCGAGCCCAAATGGAATCTCTGCAATGCCCCCGGCACCGAAGGCGGCAAGGTGAATGCCGTGGGAAGCTTCCTCGAAAGCGAAGACAGGGTACTGGTCTGCACCCACGCGACCTTCCGCTTCGCGGTGGACAAGTTCGGTGTCGAGGCCTTCGACGACCGGCTGATCGCGGTGGACGAGTTCCACCATGTTTCCGCCAATCCGGATAACAAGCTCGGCACGCATCTCGGCACCCTCATTGCCCGCGACAAGGTGCATGTCGTCGCCATGACAGGGTCATATTTCCGGGGCGACGCGGAGGCTGTTCTCGCGCCCGAGGACGAGTCGAAATTCGACACCGTTACCTACACCTATTATGAGCAGCTCAATGGCTACACCTATCTGAAGTCGCTCGATATCGGCTATTTCTTCTATACGGGCTCCTATGTGGACGACATCCTCGCTGTGCTGGACCCAGGCGAGAAGACGATCATTCACATTCCCAATGTGAACTCCCGCGAGAGCACGAAGGACAAGCATCGCGAGGTCGAACACATCATCGACGCGCTGGGCGACTGGCAGGGCGCCGATCCCGTCACCGGCTTTCAGCTGGTGAAGACTGTCGACGGAAAGGTGCTGCGGATCGCCGATCTGGTGGATGACGAACCTTCGAAGCGCGACAAGGTATCGGCCGCACTGAAGGACCCGGCACAGAAGAATAACCGCGATCATGTGGACATCATCATCGCGCTCGGCATGGCGAAGGAAGGCTTCGACTGGATCTGGTGCGAACACGCGCTGACCGTCGGCTACCGCGCCAGCCTGACCGAGATCGTGCAGATCATCGGCCGGGCAACCCGCGACGCGCCGGGGAAGACACGTGCCCGCTTCACCAACCTGATCGCGGAGCCCGACGCCTCGGAAGAGGCGGTGGCGGAGGCCATCAACGATACGCTGAAGGCCATCGCAGCGAGCCTGCTGATGGAACAGGTGCTTGCGCCCCGCTTCGAGTTCAAACTCAAGACGCACGCAAGCGGGCCCGTGGACGGGTTCGACTATGGCGAAGGCGGATACAAGTCCGACCAATGTAATGTCGGCTTCAGCGAGGAGAGCGGCAAGTTTCAGATCGAGATCAAGGGTTTGGTGGAGCCGAAGAGCAAGGAAGCCGAGCGCATCTGCCATGAGGATCTGAACGAGGTGATCACCGCCTTTGTCCAGGACAAGACGACGATCGAGCGCGGCTTGTTCGACGAGGAAATGGTGCCCGAAGAGCTCACCCAGGTCCGCATGGGCAAGATCATCAAGGAGCGCTATCCGGAACTGGACGACGAGGATCAGGAAGCGGTCCGCCAGCACGCGGTGGCTGCGCTGAACCTGACGCAGAAGGCAAAGGAGATCTTGCTGGCGCCGGGAGGCGAGGCAGAGAAGACAGGCAATACCGCGCTGATCGACGGAGTGCGCAAATATGCAATGGATGTGCGCGACCTCGACATTGATATGATCGACCAGATCAATCCCTTCCGCGAGGCCTATTCCATCCTCGCCAAGACGATGAGCGAGGAGAGCCTCAAGCAGGTCGCGGCGGTGATCTCTGCCAGAAGGGTGAACCTGACGCTTGAGGAGGCGCGCGAGCTTGCCAGACGCGCCTTGAAGTTCAAGCAGGAGCGCGGGCGGTTGCCCTCCATCATGTCGCAGGACGCCTGGGAAAGGCGCATGGCGGAAGGCGTGGCCTTCCTCGCGCGCATGAAAGCCGAGGCGGCTAATGGCTAGCTTCACGGAGGAGGATGATGCCCTTCTGGAAGAGCTTGGCGTTGAAGTCGAAGCGAAGAAGGAAGGCGGCCGGACGGCGCGCGAAGAACGGATCATTGCCGGCTTTGAAGAGATACAGCGGTTTGTCGAGACGCACGGACATCCGCCACGGCATGGAGAACACCGCGATATATTCGAGCGGCTCTATGCCGTTCGCCTGGACCGCCTGAAGGAGCTGGACGAATGCCGGCTCTTGCTGGAACCACTCGACCATCAGGGCCTTCTGTCCGGGCAGGCGGGCGCGGCACCGGCCGTCGCCGATGAACTCGACGACGATGCCCTTCTGGCAGAGCTCGGCGTCGAAGCCGAAGCGTCCGGCATCACGGAGCTGCGGCATGTCAGGACGGCCGCCGAGAAGCGCGCCGCCGAAGAGATTGCAAATCGCGAGAAATGCGACGACTTTGAGAAGTTCAAGCCGCTCTTCGAACAGGTGCAGAAGGAACTCGATACCGGAAATCGCACCGCGCGGCCCTTCGAACTCAAGGCGGAGATCAAACCAGGCAGTTTTTTCATCGTCGGCGGCCAGAAAGCCTATGTGGCCGAGATGGGCGACGTTTTCACGAATGCCCAGGGACGAACGGATGCCCGTCTCCGGGTCATCTTCGACAATGGAACGCAGAGCAACATGCTGATGCGTTCGTTGCAGCGCTCATTGAACAAGGATGAAGCGGGGAGACGAATTACGGACCCGACGGCTGGCCCCCTGTTTGCGGGCGAGACTGCTGAAGGAGATGAAGCGAGCGGCACTATCTATGTGCTGCGCAGCAAGTCGGACAACCCGGTGGTCACCAAGAACAGGGAGCTGGTGCACAAGATTGGCGTCACAAATCTTGATGTGAAGCAGCGAGTGGCGGGAGCCAGACTTCAACCGACCTTCCTGATGGCGGATGTCGAGATCATCACCACCTACAAGCTCTACAACATCAACCGTACCAAGCTAGAGAACCTCATCCATCGCGTGTTTGAACCCGCCAGGCTGGATATTTCCATTCAGGACAGGTTTGGGAATCCCGTCATCCCGAGGGAATGGTTTCTGGTTCCGCTGTTCGTGATCGACGAAGCAGTGGAGCGGATCAAGGACGGAACGATCGCTGACTACGTCTACGACCCGAAAGAGGCTAGCTTGGTAAAGCGATAGGGCATTTCTCCGCGTGTTCCTCGCTTCTGAGCAGTGCGAACCTTCGCAGTATGCTTTCCTAACCGCTCGTCAACGCACGACCGGAGGAACGGCGCTCATAGAATGCATTCACGACACAGGACCATTTGACGTTCATGACCCCGTCAATTCCCCGGCCCAGGTCCCAGACGACGGTGTCTCCATTCTCGAGTTTTGCTTTCACAAACCGGTCGTGAAGATCACCGCCAACCCGTCGCGACCTTTGCGTCAAATGAAGGGGAATAGTGGCAAGCACCCGCTTCCATTGCGTCTCAATGTCGTCCCGCTGATCTCGCGTGCTCTCTCTGGACTGTATGGAGTCCGCATCGAAAGCGACGATCTGCACCGTCCCAATTCTGCCCGCCAGTCGCTCGAAACGGACGATGAAATTGAGCAGACGCGCCCGCGACCTTTCATCGGCGCAGCAATAAGGGTCCTGAATCTCCAGGCGCGCAATGGCTGCATCGCGTGCGTATTGTTCGAAGATCGCCCAATCGCGCGGTCCATACTGCTCAAAGACGACACGCTGCAGGTTCGCTGCGCGCGCTTCGGCTGCCTCAACAGGAGTTGGAAGCGACAGGATCGGACGACGATTGCCCGTGACCAGAGACTCGGTCGCTTCACCGTCTCCGGTCGGCGCTTGCGGCGCCTCGAGGGGCTCGCCTCCGTGGTCCAACGCTTTACCAGTTGCAGCGCTGTCGTGGCCCTCCGATTCCTGCGCTTCATCCGAATCCGCGCCCGTCGATTGCTCTTCGGTTTGGTTCACCGTTGGCTCAGAGGAGCTTGCGGCGGGCACACCCTCGCCTGGCAAATTGCCCGAGCGTCCGTCGAGCACATCCGAAAGCAACTCTTCGATGTCACTGTCGCTTTCAGGGGGAACGAGAAGGCCGCGGCTCAGCGAACGTTTGCGTTCCATGAGCGCACCCAGTCGCTTATCGAAGCTCGAAGGGCCGATGGCGTCATCGGGATGAACCGCCATGGGAATGTGGATGGTGACCGGCTTGGTCTGTCCAATGCGATAGGCACGATCGGTCGCCTGGTCTTCAACCGCCGGATTCCACCACCGCGACAAGTGAATGACGTTATTGGCAGCCGTAATCGTCAGCCCCACGCCACCCGCCTTTGGCGACAGAATGAGGACATCAAAGGGAGCGAGTGAGCTTTGAAACGCAGCCACGATGTCCTGACGCTGGTGACCGGCCACTCTTCCGTTGATGACCATCGGACGGCGTTCAAGTCCAAAGCGTTCCTGTATCGCCATGGCGAGGAACGCTTGCATCTCCAGATCCTCGCAGAAGAGAAGGGCCTTTTCCTTTCGTTCCCGAATCTCAATCAGGATTTCAAACGTCTTCTTAAGTCGCGCAGATTGGCCGATGTAGTTGTCGATGTCGTTGACGCCGCGTGGCGGTGCGGGATGCAAAGATGTGCCGCGAAGCATATGCAGCACCTTCAGCATCGCCCCCTTCTCTCCGCTCTCACGTAGCGCCCGAGCTCTAGCCAGAACCAGATCGTACGCCTGGGCTTGAGCGGGAGGCATTTCCACCGCATATTTGCGGGCTCGCTTCTCGGGCAGCCCTGTCAGGATGTCGTCCTTCATCCGACGAAGCATGAAGGGAGGCAGCTCTCCATCTCGGCCAACAAGCCGCCGCTGAAGTTCCCCAAGCCGCTCGAAGTTTGTCGATGGATAGTTCGATTCAAAGTCTCGGCTCGATCCCAGAAATCCTGGGTATACCGTGTCGGCAATCGACCAGAGATCCTGCAGCCGGTTTTCTACCGGCGTTCCGGTCATGGCGATCTGCAAGCGACCATTGAGCGCTTTTGCCGCTCGTGTCATCTGACTGGCCGGGTTCTTCAGCTTCTGAATTTCGTCGTAGACGATTGCGGCAAAGGGTATACGAGCAAAGCTCATGTGGTAGTCGCGCATGGTTTCGTAGGTGGTCAGGACGATTCCCGCGCCCTCCCATGCCGATACATCGAGGCGAGACGTGCCACCGCGAATATCATTTCCCGCAGCCAAACGATAACCCCGGAGATTTGTGCCGAACGCCTCTACCACTGGCCCGATCAGGTTTGGTTCGATGTGCTGAGCCAGCTCCGCCTGCCAGTTCTTGAGAAGACCGGTCGGGGCGACAATAAGGATCGGTTTCGCGTGACCCGCGCTGTGGCGAAGCCACAGCAAGAACATCAACGCCTGAAATGTCTTTCCCAGGCCCATATCGTCGGCGAGAAGAACCCCTGGGATCTTGCGTTCCCACGCCTCGGTTAGCCAAGCGAAGGCGGCGAGCTGATGCTGCTTCGGTGTAGATCTAAGGCCATCAGGAAGTCCTGGGACGACGAACGGAGCCGCCTCCCCTTTGGGTCTTGGCAGGCGGGCATAGTCGAGTTGCTCGAAGTTCTGTCCGACCTGGAGAAAGAAGGTCTCCGTTGAATCGGACTCTGCTTCATTTCCTGGACTCCCACGCATTTCAGCTTCGATCTGATGTTCCAGATCGGTGATCGCACGCGCGGACTGAAGGGTCGCATGAGTGGCAGGAATTGTCTCATCTTGCCAATTGATGGTGTCACTGCCCGCGTTGATGGCTTTTTCGACTTCACCAGCGATGATCTCGGCTTCTCCCGGAGCAAGCTCGATGTGACGGGTATCGGGCGGATCACCAACTCGCAGCCCAAAGCTTTCCGGAAGCCAGCTGTTCGGCTTTGGCTTGATCCATGGAAGGACAGGCTTCTGCCAGACTTCGATGCCGCTGACGCGCTCTGAAAACTGCTGTGTCTCGATAAAAAGACGATCGGCCGCTTCATCATCGTCGCCTGTATCGAGATGCAATTCCTCGCGCAGGACTCGTTGCGGTGAGCAGAGAAAGTCACGCTTCTCCTGCGGTGAGGCTCCTTGCTTGGCGCGCACCACGTCCAACGCCCTTCCAAGAAGAGGATCGAGGAAAAGAAGCGTTCCGTCCGTGAGCAGATAGCTCCGTCGCCCTCCGTCCTGGCCTCGGAATCTGCGCTGAAAATACTGCGTGTCAGAAGTGGTCAACAGGGATGCTTTGTCCTCATCGACAAGGTCACCTTCAGCGGTTTCTATCACCCCCCGCCCGAACAGGACTGGGTCGAAATCGAACCGGCCGTGGTCGGTCTTGGCAGCAAGGGAGAAGTTCGCCGCGTACGCAATACGGACGCGTTCTAGGAAGCCGTCCGCCTCGATTCCGGGTCCAATCGCTTCACCGAGTTGCGCCCGGAGCTCCGCGAAGGCGGCCCTACGCTCGTCGGGCCCTGAGGCAGAATTTACTCCCAGAGCAGCTTTGAAAGCAGAGAAGATTGGTTCCGGAAGCCTCCCAACGCGGTCACCTTCGCGGGCACGCGCCCCCAAGACGTTCGCCCGAACCGGCAAACCACCACGACGGATCCACTTCGCGTCCACCCTGATCGTGCCCTCGGCAAGAGATCCGCTGGAGTTTAGCTGGAGCGTCAGGGTCGTGACCGGTGGCAAACCCAATGCGAATGCGTCGGCCTCATCCAGTCGGGCGACGACGCGGGCGGGCACTGTCACGCCCGCTTCATCCTCGACAATCTCGTTAGCCTCGTCGAAGCTACGCGCAAGTGCCAATGCGGCTTGGCCTGCTTCAGGCGCAACTGCGGGCCAATCCGAAGTCGGAACGGCTTCGCTCTTAGTGCGCCGGAACAACCCTCCCGACTCCTCGCGCAGGAGCGTGATTGTCTCATCCCCTTTTTCATTTTGGCTTGCGACAAACTTTGTGCTCATCATCTACCGAACCGGCTTCGCCCCCGTCCGAACTTGGGGTGGGGGATGGATGTCCTGCGGTAAATAATTTCGGCAAATTTCCCTTCCCAACCGGGACTCGCCGGAACATGAGATTCATACTCGAAATCGGCTCGGCCATCGGTGGTGCGCAGTTCGCCGCCATCATAGATGTTGGCGTAGAGCTTCGGCGCTTTTGGATCGGTATCGTTCCAGAAGCGACAGGATCCATTGTCGCTCCACTCGGAAATACGAAGATCACCGATCTGCATAATGATTGAAGACGAAGATGCAGGACCTCCTCGGATAATCGCATATTCCGGTCGCTCTCCGCTTTGCCGGATGATGCTCTCGATGCGGTTCCGGGCGCGTATCCCCAACGCCGGCCAAGCATCACTCACCAGTCCCCCATCCAGATACGCCATCCAGAATTTCTCGCGCTGAGCCCACTGATCTGGACGATCCGTTGTTTTGGCAATGGCGCGGAAGAACTCGCGCATTGCGACTTCGGTGAGCCAACGCTTGAAGACCTTAGGAATCTCGCGAGCCCTGTCCTCTCCAATAGATTCGGCAAGCGAACGGGCGATCTGGTCCCAGCGCGCTTTCTGGAGCCTCGGATCGCCAACCTGATCCAAGAGGAACTCCGAAATCACCTTACGATGCTTCGGTGCTGGCTTTTCATTCAACCAAGGTTCGAGGAGTGCGCGTACAAGTAGATCGAGTTGACCCGCCAATGCGTCGCTGTCGAAGAGACGCAGCAAGTTGTCTTGCGGGGTTACCGCCTCTCGGGCTGGCAGCTCAGCCGTCGTCATGCAGATTGCAGCGAAGACTGCTCTGCCGAAGGCACTCGTGGCCAGATTGCTGCCAAGGCCGGTTTCTCGGAGAAGCTTCGCAACGTCTTCGACATCGAGAGCGACAAGGTCTCGGGCAATTTTGGAGGGGCCGTGCTGAGGTCTGAAAAGCCCCCACCGTTGAGCTCTTGTGCGCCACGCCCATTCATGACGATTAGCGGCGTCGTACGCTGCGCTGGCAAGGCTGCCGATCGCCGGTCGCTGGGCTGGAAAATACGTCAGATATCCATCGATCACGGCTTGATCTGAGCTACGGCGCGGATCGGTCTTTGCACGACCGAGAGCAGCAAGTCCAAGAGCTTCAAACTCTGGATCGAACCATGCTCCACGTAACACGCGGTTGAGTTGAAAACGCGGTAAGGTGTCCGCCCCCCGTTGCTCGGCCATCTGCAGGAATGGCCTCAGGTACATGGCCGGTTCAGCATCACCAATGGTCGCGTCGAGCTTGGCCAGTTGGCGCCGCAACTCGGGTTGTGTCGTCGGCGGCTTCGCCAGCCCCGACTCGGCCAGCGCCTCCATGTACGCAGTTGCGGTGCGGATGTGCGTCACCGGCTTCGCCTCAGAATGTCAGTATCCAAGCCTTCGCCGGGCGTGGTCATCAAAAAGCGTAGATCTATCCGCCGATTACGCTTTTTTGCTTCCTCGCTATCCCCCTGCGCAATTGGGCGGTCCGGGCCATAGCCACTGAGACCGAGAATCGGTGCTGAACCTGGCTCATCCTCCGGTTTATTGCGAAAGCTATTCAGCTCCGGCTGGTTTCTCTGGAGCATAGTGAAGGTCGTTTCGGCTCGCCGAACGGATAGCCCGTAATTATTCATTGTGCCGTACATGGCATCTGAATCGGTATGGCCTTCAACGAAGACCGCGTCAATGAGATGTGGCGACCGCTCTTCCTTGCAGAGATCCGAGGCGGTGTAACAAGGGAGTATCTCCATCATTGCGCTCGCAACTTTGCTGATAGCTGCTTGACCTTTCTCATTGAGCTCCCAACGTGCCTTGTCGAAAAGGACGTCATCAGGGAGACGCAGCACCCCCGTTTGAGTGTCTATCTCGACCTGAAGCCCCTTTTCTTTGAGCGACCTTTGGAGGTTGCTGAGGATTACAGCCCTGGTTCGGTTTGCACCTGTTAGTTCTTCGGTTTTTGACTGAAGGTTGAGAGCAAAGTAAGCCAGCAAAATAATGAATATAAGAAGCAAACCAACCATCATGTCCGTCATGGACATAAAGTAGCTTTCGCCATCTTCGGGAGGCCTTCTGCGAACGATCCCTTCCATTACTCAGCCGCTTCACGATTCTGGTTTGCGAGCACGCCAGCCAACTCCTCGACAGTGTCTCGGAGAGTAGTCAAAGGCTCAAGAGCTCCTGCAAGCTGTGCAACGCCGTCACCAAGGGCCTTGTCGATTTGCCCCACCCGCTCATTCAAGTTTGTCGCGTGGTTGCCTGCCGCGTCGGCAATTTTCTCAATCGCGGCACCCAAAGCTTTGTCTACTTCTTCGAACCGGGCCCGGTATTCGGCCCAAGCAGAGGATGCGGCTGTCGCCGTTTCTCGCAGTGCAGCAGCTAACTGACGCGCCTCGTCACGCGCACTCTCCGAGGATTGCGCGCTTTGGGAGACTACCGTCTCCATCGACTTTACCGCTTCAGCAATCGAAGCGGCCGATTGCCGAACAGGCGCGACGGCCGACTCGACGTCATTCGCTACAGTTCCGAACGCCGCTGCAAGTTCACTGGACCTGGACGCCACCTGTTCAATCGCTCTGGCGTGGTCGCCTATTGCACTTTGCGCACTGGAGAGTCGGTCGGCAGACGAGGTGATTGCGCTGCCTGCATCCATCATGCTTATCACAAGCGGAGCACCGGCCTGGTTGAAGCGTTCAACGAACTCCGAGAACGATTTCTCCACGGCCTCCTGTCCGACTCTCGCCGCATCATTTGCTGCCTTGGCCGACGCCTCTCCCATTTGAGTAGCCGCAGAAGCAAGGCCAGCCTTCATTTCGTCAAGCGTACCACCAAGATTTCCCAGCAACTCGCTCATACGCTGGCGAGCGAGTTCACTCGCTTGTTCGTTCTCTTCCCGCATTCGATTTGCGACCACACCGAAATTACGATTGAGCTCACCAAAAGCCGTCCGCATTTCTTCGGATGCCTGACCAAACCGGCGTACGGCTTCCTCGATCTGACGGTCAGCCTCACCCGTCTGCTTCTCAATCCGGTCGGACATCGTCGTCATCGAAGCCGACATCGCTCCAATTGCATCGGCCAGACCAGCCATCTCCGCTCCAGCGCTGGAGGTGATCGCTTCGCGGACAGCCTCGCCACCTCCGCCACTAATCTTGTCGATCCCCTGTTGGATGGAGCCTAGATGCGTAATCATCGGCGCCATTTGTCTTTCGAGCGCACCGTCGAGGGCCGCCGCCATCTGCTCCGAAAATGTTCGAAGTGCAGGGGTTTGCTCTCGAAGCTGCTCGAGCTGGTCGGCCGCTATTCGCTGCGGCGGCAGGTAGATCATCCCATGCTCCAGTTTGTCGCAAAGCATGGCGAGTCCGTCGTTTATGCGCTTGCTGAACCGATAATCAAAGGACCGCAAGAAGATCGACGCGACGATGCCGCCTACCGATGCCCAAAACTTGGCGCCCGCAACCTTCATCAGAGCGTTAAGCTGCTCCTGCATAGCGCCTGTTCCGCCGCTGAAATCCAGAGTCGACAGCGCCGCAATGATTCCGAGGAAAGTTATGAGAAGGCCAACAGCGATGAAAATGTTTGCGAACCAGTTGAGGCCGCGATGACGATCACCCAGATTGAGAAAGAAATGCTCGGGGCGCGCCGCGTTCTGAAGGATATCGGTTGACGGATCGACAATCGTTTCGCGAAATTCTTCCCATGCCCTACGAAGCGGAAGCGCTTCGCTGTCCCCCGCCTCCATCATCCGTTGATCGATTTCGTTGAACCGCCGAGCGAACTCCAGCCGAGCCGCGTCCGCATCCGTCTTCCCACCCCCGGTCACTTCATTAAGAAGACCCATGCGGGAGTCCAGCGCCTTAACGAGGCTTGCGTGATACTTCCAACGGTAGATGACTATGATGAGGATGGCTGCTCCAACCAGAGCAAATGCAATGAATGCCGCCATTGCATTCCCAATGTGCGGGATTCCAGTAAAGAAATAGATCAGCCCGTGACCGAGTCGTTCACTAATATCCACGAAGCCCCCGAAGTCCGTATATGATCGCGAGCTTCCATGTTCCAGTGCGAAGCAGAACAGACTGGTGAACCAGCGCCGAATAAGAAGCCCCGAAAGATCACACGGTACCGAACACTGCACGCCGCGCCAAGGCAGCTTGATGCCAATTTCAGACCTTTGCTGGTCTGCGGGTATCTACTGTACTTTGACCTGCGCGCCGTTTCGGCTTTGCCCGGCGTGTTGCGGCTACCGCCAGGATCTTGGTCGCTTGGCGTCTTTGAGCAAAAAGGAGGATGCACGCTCGCTTACCCGTGAATCCATGCTTCAGGTGTCCCGGCACAATCCTGTCACACTTGGCACACTTTTTAGGCCTTCGAAGCGCCGTTTCTTGACAACTTGGTCCGCACACGTCAGAAACCTAACCCGTTGGCGTTACAGCACTTTTCGGAATTCTGCGATCTAGGGCTGGGTCTGCTCACGTGGCTTAGCTTGGTGTTCACATCGCTGGGGTCACTGGTTCGAGTCCAGTACCGTCCACCATTCTTCCCTCATCGCAGCCGGGAAAAACGCCGTTCAGCCGGCGGCGTCCGTCTGTCCGAAGTGCTGCGGCAGCAGCCGCGCAAGCGCTGCCGGAAACGCGTCGAAATGATCGATCACGGCATCCGCGCCGAGTTCGGGCACCGGTATGCGCGTATAGCCGAAGCTGACGCAGATCGACGGCAGCCCCGCGTTCTTCGCGGCGTCGATATCCGTCTCGCTGTCGCCCACCATCACGGCATCCGCGCGCGCGCCGCCGAGCAGGCGGATCGCCTCGAACAGATGTTCGGGATCGGGTTTCTTCACCGGCAGCGTGTCGCCGCCGATCACGACCGGAAAGTAGTGTTCGATGCCGAGCATGCCGAGCAGCTTCCGCGACAGGTCCTCCACCTTGTTCGTGCAAACCGCCATCAGCGCGCCGCGTTCCGACAGCATGTCGAGCTGGTCGCGCACGCCGGGCCAGAGCTTCGTGTGGTCGGCGATATGCCGTCCGTAATAGTCGATGAATTCCTCGAAGCCGAGGTCGAGCATCGCCGCGCTTGCCGGCTCGCCCGTTTCGCCGAAGCCCCGCTCCAATAGCAACCGCGCGCCGCCGCCGACCAGGTGGCGCACCCGTTCGTTGGGCACGCGCGCGCGCCCGTGCATTTCGAGGATCACGTTCAGCGTCTCGCAGAGGTCCGCCGCCGTATCGGCGAGCGTGCCGTCGAGATCGAAGAGAAGGACAGGGCGGGACATGGGGCGCAACCGGCGGGAAAATGGAACCCGGTCTCTCTCGCATGGCCGTCTCCGGCTGGCAAGGCCCGCGTTATCCGCACATCGTGGAAGTCCGCTACGACTTCGTGCTCGACTGAGTTTCAGTCCGCCGCCTTCAGCCCGCCCTCGCGCGCCCACTCGCCAAGCCCGGCAAGCGTGCGTTCGTAGCAGGCAAGCGCGTTCGCGATCACGTTTTCCTGCCAGGATTGGCGTCGCGGCGCATAGTCCTCCCGGATTTCCTCGAAATAGCCCGCCGCTTCCGGCGCGTCGAAGCCGCCGATGAAGCGCAGCCACCGCTCCAGCATCGGCACGCGCATCGCCCTGGCTGCATTGTTCTTTGCCTTCGCCGAGCGGAACTCGACCGCCGCGCCGCCAAATGCGGCATGCGGCGCCAGCATGTCCTCGATACCCCAGAACATCGTGCCGCGCCGTGTTGGCCGCTTCGAGCCCCACATCGCGTCGACCGTCTTCGGGTCGAGCGTCTCGCGGCCCCACCATTGCGCGGCGCGCTGGAAACCCGCGCTGCCGGGCTCCGAATAGCACAGGTAGATGAGTTCGCCGTCGCCCGTCGGTCCCGAATGCCAGTCGATGAAGCCGACCTTGTGCGCATGGGCAAGCTCGCGGCCGACGATCGCCCGCATGGTGAGGTTCGACCATTCGGGCGCCGTGCCGCCGAAGTGATAGCCGTCGGGATGCGTATATTGCCCGCGGCTGATTGCATCCTCGAGCGCCCATTGCCCGTGCCGTTCGGCGAAGCGCGCGCCCGCCGCCAGCATCCGCTGCACCGCCTCTTCGGCCAGCGAGTTGGGGCACAGAATATCGTGCAACTCCTCGTAGAGCGGGTTCTCGGGATGCGGCTTCGTGTGGTCGAGGAAGTTGCGGTTGAGGTCGACGTTGTTTTCCGTGCCCCGGAGCCCCCAGGCGAAACCGAAGGGGTTTACCGCATGAACCATCAGCAGGGCCACGCCGGGCGGCAGCGTTGCGGGGCCGCGCTCGCATATCCATGCCGTCATCGCGGCCGAGCCGCCATAGCCCTCCGCGCCATGTGTCCCGCAGGTATTGAGCAGCACCGTCTCCGCATCCGCCGGTCCGAACCAGGCCGTATCCGTGAAAAGTCGCGCGCCCCCCGGTCCCTTCGCATGGCCGTTTTCATAGGTCGCAAGCCGCGCGCCCGCGGCTCCCGCCGCCTCGAGGAACCGCCGTCTCGCCTCCGTATAGGTCTCTGGGAAGTAATCGCTGGCCGTCATGCGTTTCCGTATTGTTTGGGGCTCTTTCCGTCCCCCGCCGGCGGATGCTAACAAGGGGGGTGCCAACAGGGATATGGTCGCTTCCGCCTGAACTTCTATATGACGTGTGCAGGCAGCGATAAGCAAGGAACCTCGTCCCAATCCGGATTTTCAAGGAAATTTCATGACCCTCTCGACCCGCCTCAAGGACAGCACGCTGCTCAGAACCCATTGTTTTGTGGATGGGAAGTGGGTCGGAGCGGACGCACCGCAGATAGATGTCCTGGACCCCGCGTCCGGCGAGACGATCGCCACCGTTCCCTCGCTTGGCGCCGCCGAAACGCGACAGGCGATCGAGGCCGCGGCCCGGGCGCAAAAAGGGTGGGCTGCCCGTCCCGCGAAGGAGCGCTCCGCCATCCTGCGCCGCTGGTTCGACCTGATGATGGAAAACCAGGACGATCTGGGCGCGATCCTGACGGCCGAGCAGGGCAAGCCGCTGGCGGAAGCCAAGGGCGAAATCGCCTATGCCGCCGCCTTCATCGAATTCTATGCGGAGGAGGCCAAGCGCGTATACGGCAGCATCGTGCCCGCGCCCACGAACGACCGCCGCATCGTCGTGCTGAAGCAGCCCATCGGCGTCTGCGCCGCCATCACGCCGTGGAATTTCCCTGCGGCCATGATCACGCGCAAGGCCGCCCCCGCACTCGCGGCTGGCTGCACGATGGTCGTCAAGCCCGCCACCATGACCCCGCTCTCCGCCTTCGCGCTGGCGGAGCTGGCGCGGCGCGCCGGCATTCCCGACGGCGTCCTCAGCGTCGTCACCGGCAAGGCCAGCGCCATCGGCGGCGAAATGACGTCGAACCCGCTCGTGCGGAAAGTCACTTTCACGGGCTCCACTGAAATCGGCAAGGAGCTGATGCAGCAGTCGGCTTCCACGGTGAAGAAGATTTCACTCGAACTCGGCGGCAACGCACCCTTCATCGTCTTCGACGACGCCGATATCGACGCCGCGGTCGAAGGCGCCGTCGCCTCCAAATATCGCAACACCGGCCAGACCTGCATCTGCACCAATCGCTTCCTCGTGCAGTCCGCCGTCCACGACGAATTCGCGGAGAAACTCGCGGCGAAGGTCGCGCAGCTCAAGGTCGGTTCCGGCTTCGAGGAGGGCGTCGCGCAAGGCCCGCTCATCGAAATGGCCGCGGTCGAAAAGGTCGAGGAGCATGTCGCCGACGCCGTCGCGGGCGGCGGCAGGATTCTCACCGGCGGCAAGCGTCACGCGAAAGGTGGCACCTTCTTCGAGCCGACGGTCATTGTCGGCATGAAGCAGGACATGAAGGCCGCGCGCGAGGAAACCTTCGGGCCGCTCGCGCCCGTCTTCCGCTTCGAAACGGAAGAGGAAGCGATTGCGCTCGCAAACGACACGCCCTTCGGTCTTGCTTCCTATTTCTACAGCCGCGACATCGGCCGCGTCTGGCGTGTGGCGGAGGCGCTTGAATATGGGCTCGTCGGCGTCAATGCCGGAATCATCTCGACGGAAGTCGCGCCCTTTGGCGGCTTCAAGGAATCGGGGCTCGGCCGCGAAGGCGGACCCTGGGGGATCGAGGAATTTCTCGAAGTGAAATATGTAGCGATGGCGGGGCTCTGAGCGATGAACGCGGACGACCAGAAGAAGGCGGCGGCCATTCGCGCGCTCGACTATGTGAAACCGGGCATGAAACTCGGCCTCGGCACCGGCTCGACGGCGGAACATTTCGTTCGCGCGCTGGGCGAAAGGGTGAAGCAGGGGCTGGAGGTCATTGGCGTGCCGACATCGGAGCGCACGGGCAAGCTTGCCGCGAGCCTCGGCATTCCTCTTTCCAATCTCGACGACGAGCCGCATCTCGACATCACCGTCGATGGGGCGGACGAACTCGACCGCAATCTCCGCCTCATCAAGGGCGGCGGTGGCGCGCTGCTCCGCGAAAAGATCGTCGCCACGGCGTCGGACCGCATGATCGTGATCGCCGATGCCTCGAAACTGGTGGAGACGCTTGGCGCCTTTCCGCTTCCCGTCGAGGTCATTCCCTTCGGCGCCACGGTCACCGCGCGCAAGATCGCGGAAGTCGCGAGCGCCTTTGGCTGTTCGGGCAAGATGTCCCGCCGTGCCGACGAATATGGCGAACCCTTTTTTACCGACAGCGAGAACTTCATCTACGACTGCGCATTCGGCAAGATTCCGGACCCGGACGGCCTCGCCGCGGCATTGAACCGCATCCCCGGCGTCGTCGATAACGGATTGTTTATCGGCATCGCCGCGCTCGCCATTGTAGGTACATCTTCGGGTACCGATATCATCGGGACGAGCTAGAAGTATAAATTCCCGTCATGGCCCGGCCGTCCTTCAAACTTTTTTGGCGGGCCATCCACGTCTTTGATAGAGGCGAGGTGGTTAAGACGTGGATGACCCGCCTGAAGCGGGTCATGACGGAAGTGAGGCAGGAACGATGAGCGATACGACCAAATACGACTACGACCTCTTCGTCATCGGCGCGGGTTCCGGCGGCGTCCGCGCGGCGCGCATCGCAGCGACTTATGGCGCGAAGGTCGCCGTCGCCGAGGAATACCGCGTTGGCGGCACCTGCGTCATTCGCGGCTGCGTTCCGAAGAAGCTGTTCGTCTATGCCAGCCATTTCTCGGACGATTTCGAGGACGCGGCGGGCTTCGGCTGGACGGTTGGCGAAACGAAGTTCGATTGGAAAACGCTTGTCGCCAACAAGGACAAGGAAATCGACCGGCTGAACGGCATCTACATTCGCAACCTCGACAAGGCGGGCGTCGAAATCGTCGAATGCCGCGCCACGCTCAAGGATGCGCATACCGTCCACCTCGTGGGCCAGGACCGCGACGTCACGGCGGAACGCATCCTGATCGCCGTCGGCGCCACGCCTTTCCTGCCCGGCATTCCGGGCATCGAACACGCGATCACGTCGAATGAAGCCTTCCACCTGGAAGAGCTGCCGAAGCGCGTCGTTGTCGTGGGCGGCGGCTATATCGCGGTCGAGTTTGCCGGCATCTTCAACGGTCTGGGCGTCGAGACCATGCAGCTTTATCGCGGGCCGCTCTTCATGCGCGGCTTCGACGACGATTTGCGCGACCTTCTCTCCGAGGAGATGACGAAGAAGGGGATCGACCTGCGCATGAACAGCGACATCGTCTCCATCGAGAAGAAGGGAGGCGAACTGCACCTGAAGTTCACCGACGGCGATGTCATCCGCACGGACTGCGTCATGTATGCGACGGGCCGCAACCCGAACACGAAAGGTCTGGGGCTAGAGGAAGCGGGCGTGAAGCTTGGGCCGGCGGGCGAGGTCGTGGTGGACGAGTACTCGAAGTCCTCCGTCGGCAACATCTATGCGGTCGGCGACGTCACCGATCGTGCGAACCTGACCCCCGTCGCCATCCGCGAGGGCCATGCCTTCGCCGACACGGTCTATGGCGGCAAGGATGTGAAGGTCGATCATTCGATCATTCCGACGGCGATCTTCTCGCAGCCGGAAATGGGCACCGTCGGCCTCACCGAGGCGCAGGCGCGCGCAAAATTCGAAGAGGTCGATATCTACAAGACCGCCTTCCGCGCCCTGAAGAACACGCTTTCGGGTTCCCACGAGCGCACTTTCATGAAGCTCATCGTGGATGCGAAGTCGGACAAGGTGCTCGGCGTTCACGTCATGGGCGCGGCCTCCGGCGAGCTCATCCAGGCGATCGGCATCGCGGTGACGCTCGGCGCCACCAAGGCCCAGTTCGACGCCACCATCGCCGTCCACCCGACGGCGGCCGAAGAACTCGTCACGATGAAGGAGAAGTGGCAGGCCCCGGTCATCAAGGCCGCCGATTAACCTCATTCGGGCTATCGTCCAGCGCGCTCAAGGGCTTAGGCTTCCCTTTAGAGCCCTTGTGGACTATATATCCGCCTTCCATATGAGAGGCGTGCGGGCGTTCCGGAAAATGCCCCGGAATCCGTGCGCTTGACTGCGTTTCGGAGAGAAGATCATGGCGGACAATTGGAAACCGGAGAGCTGGCGCGCAAAGCCCGCGAAGCATCTCCCGGCTTACCCGGATGAGGCGGCGCTCGCCGCCGTTGAGGCGCGCCTGCGCTCTTATCCGCCGCTCGTTTTTGCAGGCGAGGCCCGCAAGCTGACGGCCGAACTTGCCGATGTCTGCGAAGGCCGTGCTTTCCTGCTCCAGGGTGGCGACTGCGCCGAGAGCTTCGCCGAATTCTCCGCCGACAACATCCGCGACACGTTCCGTGTGCTGCTGCAGATGGCCGTTGTGCTGACCTTCGCCGCCGCCTCGCCGGTCGTGAAGGTGGGCCGCATCGCCGGCCAGTTCGCCAAGCCGCGTTCGTCC
>PHEF01000081.1 GCA_002842875.1 Alphaproteobacteria bacterium HGW-Alphaproteobacteria-3
TACTACATGGTGCTCCAGGGGTTGGGCCAGGATTTCGAGCCGGTCATCAAGGAGCGCAATCTGCAGAAGCCCTGGAACGAGATGATGGAGAGCTTCCGCAAGGCCGCGCTCCTCGATCCCTGGGTGGTGATGAACGGCGCACCCGACGCCCAGTTCCAGCCGAACCACCTTGCCATGCAGGGCTTCTATCTGCTCCGGGCCCGCACGCAGTTGCGCGAAATCAGCAATATCCTGCTGAAATAGCCTTCATTTCAAATGCTTGCCGGATGCCCCGGGCGGTGGCAGCATCCCGCCCATGAGCGAATCTGAGACATCCAGCCAAAGTGCGGCGCTGCAGAAGCGGCGCAAGTTTCTCGTCATCGTGGACGGCACGCCGGAATCCGAAGTCGCGATCCATTTCGCAAGCCTGCGCGCCTCCCACACGGGCGGCGTCGTGACGCTTCTCGCGGTCATCGAGCCGGGCGAGGCCTCGCAGCAATGGCTCGGCGTGAAGAATATCATGCGGGAAGAAGCGCGCGAGGAGGCGGAGGAACTGCTTCACCGCCTGGCGGCGCATGTGAACGAATATGCGGGCATCATGCCCGAGCTGATCATCCGCGAAGGCCGCCGTGACGAACAGGTGATGCAGCTCATTCGGGAAGACAAGGACGTCGCGATCCTCGTCCTCGCGGCCGGCACCGGCAAGGAAGGCCCTGGCCCTTTGGTGAGCATGGTCGCGAGCGCCTCCGAAAAAGCCTTCCCCATTCCCGTCACCGTCGTGCCGGGTGATCTCACCGAGGAAGCGCTGCGTTCGCTTGCCTGATTTGGCGCTGGCTTGATTTGGCGGCCCGCACGGTCCATCTATAGCGCATATGAGGCGGCGGGGTTCCGCCGTTAACCCACGCTATCGGGAAGGCTTTTTTCATGTTCATTCAGACCGAGGCAACGCCCAACCCGGCGACCCTGAAGTTCCTGCCCGGCCGTGAGGTGCTTGGAGAGGGCCGTGCGGCGGATTTTCCGGCGCGCGAGGCGGCCGAGCGCTCGCCGCTCGCCATGCGGCTCTTTGCCGTCGAGAACGTCGCAGGCGTTTTCTTCGGCGGCGACTTCATCACTGTCACCAAGTCGGGCGGCGAATGGCAGCACATGAAGCCCGCTCTGCTCGGCGCGATCATGGAACATTTCACGAGCGGCGCGCCGATCCTCTTTGCAGCGGGCAGCGCGGACGATGCCCATGCGGAACATGAAGGCGAAGACGGCGAGATCGTCTCCCAGATCAAGGAACTCCTCGACACGCGCGTGCGTCCGGCTGTGGCTCAGGACGGCGGCGACATCACCTTCCAGGGTTACGAGCAAGGTGTGGTCTTCCTCAACATGCAGGGCGCCTGCGCCGGCTGTCCTTCCTCCACCGTCACGCTGAAGCGCGGCGTGGAGAACATGCTGAAGCACTACATTCCCGAGATCGTCGAAGTGCGTCAGATCTGACCGCCGGTCAGGGGCGTGAGCCCCGGGCTGGCGCGGGCGGATGAAAGCGCTATCGTGACATCACCTGTTTATTTGCGAAGGAGAGACCCATGAGCGGCAAGCTTGGGGACGAAGCGCTCGACGTCATTTTCCGCGCGGCCCGCACCCATAATGCGTGGCAGGACAAACCCGTTTCCGATGCGTTGCTGAAGGAACTCTACGACCTGATGAAATGGGGCCCGACCAGCGCCAACATGTCGCCCGCCCGCATCGTTTTCGTGACGTCGAAGGAAGCGAAGGAAAAGCTCGCCCCGGCGCTGATGGAAGGTAATCGCGCAAAGACCTTGCAGGCGCCCGTCACGGCGATCATCGGTTATGACGTGAAGTTCTACGAGCGCCTGCCGGAACTCTTTCCGCATGCGCCGGAGGCGAAGACCTGGTTCAACTGGTCCGACGAATGGGCGGAGGCGAATGCCTTCCGCAACGGCTCGCTGCAAGGCGCCTATTTCATGATCGCCGCCCGTTCGCTCGGTCTCGATTGCGGTCCGATGTCCGGTTTCGACATGAACAAGGTCAACGAACTTTTCTTTGTGGGCACCGACGTCAAATCGAACTTCCTGTGCAATCTCGGCTATGGCGATCCCGCCGCTCTCTTCGCGCGAAGCCCGCGTCTTCCCTTCGACGACGCCTGCAGCATCGTCTGAGGGCCGCCGGCAAACGGAGCATCTCTTCTTGATCCTTCTCGCCTTCGATACCGCGCAGGGCGCGCTTTCCGCGGCTGTCCGCGATGGCAAGGAAGAGCTTGCGTCGCTCTTCGAGGAACGCACGCGCGGCCATGCCGAAGCGCTGATGCCGATGGTGGAAACGGTGCTCGCCGAGGCGGCGCTCGGCTTTGCCGATCTCGATGCGCTCGCCGTCACCGTCGGGCCGGGCACCTTCACAGGCCTTCGCGTCGGTCTCGCCGCGGCGCGCGGCATCGCTCTTTCGCGGGGCCTGCCGCTTGTCGGCGTGACGACGCTCGAGGCGATTGCCGAACCGGTTGCAGCCGAAGCGGACGAGATCGTCCTTGCCTCTTTCGACGCCCGGCGCGACGAGGTCTACATGCAAGCCTTTTCCGCCGACGGACCGGAACGGACGGAGCCCCTCCTCGTGGCGCTCGGCGATGTGCTGTCGCGGCTGCCGCTCGGTCCCCTTGTTCTGTCGGGCACCGGAACGCCACTGATGACGGACATCCTCGCGGCGAGCGGACGTCCGTTTCGCACCTCCGCCACCCGTCCGCAACCGGATGCCTCGGCTGTCGCACGCATGGCCGTTCGCCGTCTCGGCGAGCGGGGCGCGCAGGCTTTTCTGACGCCGCCGGCACCGCTCTATATCCGCGCGCCCGATGCGAAGCTTCCCGGGGGCCGCGATCCCGGCGAGGCGGTGTGAGCGCGGCCTCGGACATCGAAATCCGGCCTGCCGGCAAGGATGCGGCGGAGCGCCTTGCCGCCCTTCACGCGCTGTGTTTCGACGAAGCCTGGGATGCGTCTTCGATTACCCGCCTCCTCGCCATGCCGGGCGCCTTTGCCCTGATGGCCCTCCCTTCCCCGTCAGACGGCGATCCGGACGCGACGCTTCCGGGTTTCGTGCTGGCGCGCGCCGGTGGCGGCGAGGCCGAGATCCTGACGATCGGTGTCAGTCCGGCCGCACGCGGCCAGGGCGTCGGCCGGCGCCTTCTGGCGGCCGCCGCCGCGACCGCCCTTGCGGCGGGGGCGGATTCGCTTTTCCTCGAGGTTGCCGAAGACAACGAGGAGGCGCTTCGCCTTTACGAACGGTTTGGTTTCTATCTCGTGGGCATACGCCCCGCCTATTATGCGAGGGGGCCGCTGCGCATCGCCGCGCGCACGCTCAGGTGCGATCTTCCGCCGCTCATGGGAGCGTCATAAATCCTTGATCGCGTAAGGGTTTTGTCGGCCTGCGGAACCTCGCTTGCTGATGACAAACAGATTGCACATGCCTATTATGCTCACAATGACAGACAAGACGACAGCGGCCCTGCGCCCCGAAGACATGCCGAACGATCCTGACCGGATCGAGAATCTCTGCGTCGAAAAGGGAATGCGGATGACAGAGCAGCGGCGCGTGATCGCGCGCGTGTTGTCGCTCGCCCATGACCATCCCGACGTCGAGGAGGTCTATCGCCGCGCCTCGGCTGTCGACAGCAAGATTTCCATTGCCACGGTCTACCGGACGGTTCGCCTGTTCGAGGAAGCGGGCATTCTCGAACGCCACGATTTCCGCGATGGCCGTTCGCGCTATGAGCAGGTGCAGGAAGAACACCACGACCACTTGATCGACCTTCAGACCGGCTCTGTCATCGAATTCCACAATGACGAGATCGAACGTCTGCAGAAGATCATCGCCCGCGAGCTCGGCTTCGAGCTTGTCGATCATCGTCTGGAGCTTTATGGCGTGCCGCTCGATCGCGACAAGAAGGCGGAAGCCAAGAGCAACAAGGGGTAATCCCGCGGCCGTCATGGCCGCAGGGATGGGAGATGCACATGGCAACCGCGCGGGCCGCCACGCTTCTGGCAGGCTTCATTCTCTCGGCCCTTCTCTTGATGCCGGTTCAGTGGCTCGGGCTGAAATTCGGCTTCTCCTACGCGCGCCTTCTGCCGAACCGCTACCACCGCTTTCTCTGCCTGCTGATCGGCATCAAGGTCGTCAAGCGCGGCAAGCCCTATGAAAAGGGCGCCTGCCTTGTCGCGGCAAATCACACATCCTGGCTCGACATTCCGATCGTCGCTTCGCTCACGCCCTGTTCCTTCGTCGCGAAGAGCGAAGTGGCGGGCTGGCCCTTTTTCGGCACGCTCGCAAAGCTTCAGCGGACCGTCTTCGTGGAGCGCGAGCGGCGCACCCGCACGGCCCATTCCCGCAACGAAATTCATGCCCGCATCGCCGCCGGCGACCGGCTCGTGCTCTTCCCCGAAGGCACGTCGAGCGACGGCAACCGGGTCCTCTCCTTCAAGAGCGCGCTGATGAGCGTGGCGCAGCTCACCATCGTCAATGGCGAGGAGGACCGCGAGGACGATCTCGTGGTGCAGCCGGTCTCGGTCGCCTATACCGGCCTCTACGGCATGCCGATGGGCCGCTACCACCGGCCCTTTTTCGCCTGGTACGGCGATATGGAGCTTTTTCCTCACCTGTGGGAGGCCTTCAAGACCGGCCCCATCGAGGTAACGGTCGAGTACCACCGGCCCGTCACGATCCGCGAAATCGGCAACCGCAAGGCGCTCGCCGCCTATTGCGAGGCCTGCTGCCGCCGGGGCGTCGCGGAAGCGCTGATCGGCCGCTGGGAGGAACCGGAACGCGCCGGAGAGCCGCGCGCCCGCGCGGAGCCCCGTGTCGCCGGGGCCTGAACCTTGGCCGCGCCAATCCGTTCCCCGTCCGGCCGCCAGACGTGATAGACTTCAACCCATTGAGTTCCCTGAGGAGACGAGCGCACACATTGCACGATAATTCCGCGCCATCCCGAGACGCCGCGCTGGATATGGGCCCCGATACCGGCCCCGGCGCGCCGCGCAAGAAAATCTTCGTGAAGACTTATGGCTGCCAGATGAACGTCTATGACTCGGCCCGCATGGTCGATGTCATGGCGCCCTCCGGCTATACCGAGGTCGACACGCCGGAAGAGGCCGACATTGTCATTCTGAATACCTGCCATATCCGCGAAAAGGCGGCGGAGAAGGTCTATTCGGAACTTGGCCGCCTGCGCGAACTGAAGAAGGAAAAATCCGGCCGCGGCGAGAACCTGCTGATCGGCGTCGCCGGCTGCGTGGCGCAAGCCGAAGGCGAGGAGATGCGCCGCCGCGCGCCCGTGGTCGATCTCGTTCTCGGCCCCCAGACCTATCACCGTCTGCCGGAATATGTAGAGCGCCTCGCGAATGGCGGCCCCGGCATCGTGGAAACGGAATTTCCCGCCGACGACAAGTTCGCAAGCCTGCCCGCGCCCGAACGCCGCAAGACCCTGGCGCGCGGCGCCACCGCCTTCCTCACCATTCAGGAAGGTTGCGACAAGTTCTGCACCTTCTGCGTCGTGCCTTACACGCGCGGCTCGGAATTCTCGAGGCCCGTCGCGCGCATTCTCGACGAGGCGCGTGCATTGGCGGAGGCGGGCGTGCGCGAGATCACGCTGCTCGGGCAGAACGTCAACGCGTATCACGGCGAGGACGAAAAGGGTCGCGCCGCTACGCTCGGCGACCTCATCCGCCGTCTTGCCGCAATCGACGGCATCGCGCGGTTGCGCTACACGACGAGCCATCCCCGCGACATGGACGAGGCGCTCATTGCCGCTCATGCGGAAGTGCCCGAACTCATGCCTTACCTGCATCTTCCGGTGCAGTCGGGTTCGGACCGCATCCTCGCCGCCATGAACCGCCGCCACGATGCCGAAACCTATATTCGCCTGGTCGAGCGCATCCGCGCCGCGAACCCCGGCATCGCGATGTCGTCGGACTTCATCGTCGGCTTTCCCGGCGAGACGGAAGAAGACTTCGAGGCCACGCTGGCCCTCATCCGCGCGGTCGGCTATGCGCAGGCCTACAGCTTCAAATACAGCCCCCGCCCCGGCACACCGGCCGCGACCGAGGAGGATCAGCTGCCCGTGGAAGCGAAGAGCGAACGCCTGCAGCGCCTGCAGGCGCTTCTCGGCGAACAGCAGATCGCCTTCAACAGCGCCTGTGCGGGGCGGACAATGCCGGTTCTTTTCGACCGGCGCGGACGTGGCGAAAGTCAGCTTGTCGGGCGCAGCCCTTATCTTCAGTCGGTTCATGTCGGCGATGCGCCGGAAAACCTCTTCGGAAAGCTCGTCGATGTCGAGATCGAGGAGGGGTACAGAAATTCTCTTCGCGGGCGTCTTCTCCGGAAGGAGCCCGTGCTTGCGTAAGGCCGTCAAGAGCGGTTTGTGCGGAGCGCACGTTGAAAGGACAGGGTGCAGTTGAGTGCAGCAGGTGGGGTGAAGACATCGAAGGGCGAAGCGGGCGGCGATGACAGTCTCGTCATCGCCTTCGACGACAATCGTCTGCTTGCGGAACTTTTTGGAACGAACGACCGGAACCTCGCGCGGATCGAGCAGGGCCTCGGTGTGCTCGCGACCTCGCGAGGCAACAAGCTTGTCATCACGGGAAATGCTCATGCGCGCAACCAGGCCGATCGTGTCTTCCGCGATCTCTATGCGCGGCTCAAATCCGGCCAGGACGTGAGCCCGGGCGAAGTCGATGGCGCGATCCGCCTCGCAACCGCACCGGACGCCGATCTCGACAAGCCGCAAGGCGGACTCTCGCGCCACCAGATACAGACCAAGCGCCGCGTCATCTCCGCGCGCTCGCGGACACAAGGCACCTATATCGATGCGCTGATGTCGAACGAACTCGTGTTCGGCGTCGGCCCGGCGGGCACCGGCAAGACCTATCTCGCCGTTGCCGTTGCGGTGTCGATGCTGCTTCAAAAACGCGTCGATCGCATCATTCTGTCGCGCCCCGCGGTCGAGGCGGGCGAACGTCTCGGCTTTCTGCCGGGCGACCTCAAGGAAAAGATCGACCCCTATCTCCGCCCGCTCTACGACGCGCTCTACGACACGCTGCCCGGCGAACAGGCGATGAAGGGCATCGAGTCGGGAGAAATCGAAGTGGCGCCTCTCGCCTTCATGCGGGGCCGCACACTGGCGAATTCCTTTGTTATTCTCGACGAGGCACAGAACTGCACGCCCGTGCAGATGAAGATGTTCCTGACCCGCCTCGGTGAGCACAGCCGCATGGCGATCACCGGCGATCCGAGCCAGGTCGACCTGCCGCTCGGCGCGAAATCGGGCCTGCGGGACGCACTCGACGTGCTGGAGGGCGTGCCGGGTGTCGCCACGGTCAATTTCTCGGATGCCGATGTGGTGCGCCATCCGCTGGTGACGCGCATCGTGAAGGCGTATAACGCCCGCGAGCGAGGCCTTCTTGGAGACGGCAACAAATGAGCGACGGCGCCCATCCGGAGCGCAAGCGAAGCGCCAGGACTCGAAGCCCGGTTCCCGGACTCGAGATCGATGTTTTGCGCGAGGCCGGAGAATGGGAAGGCGATGTCGAGGAAACGGTGCGCCGCGCGGCCGAACATGCCTTCGTGGTAACGCGGGGCGGCGAAGCGGCCGAACTCTGCATCGTGCTGGCCGATGACGCGCTCGTCGCGAAGCTGAACAAGGCCTATCGCGGCAAGGATGGCCCGACAAACGTGCTCTCTTTTCCGGCCGCGGACATGCCGGACACAGGCGTGCCGGAAAGCGCCTTCAAGCGCGGCGCGCCCCTTCTCGGCGACGTCGTGCTGGCGCGCGAGACGATTGCCCGCGAGGCGGCCGCCCAGAACAAGAGCTTCGAGAACCACCTTTCGCATCTTACGGTTCACGGCGTCCTGCATCTCATCGGCCATGATCATCTTGAAGACGCCGATGCCGACGAGATGGAAGGGCTGGAGCGCGACATACTAGAAGATCTCGGCATTCCCGATCCATATGGCGCCGAACGCGGCGAACACTGAGCGAGCGCCGACAGGAACATGGCCGACACCACCGACAGAGCATCATCCGCCAGGGAGGGAACTTCGCGCAGCCGCTTCGGCTGGTTGCGCGCGCTGTTCGGCCTCAACGGCACCGGCGACAGCTCGCTGCGCGAGAGCCTCGAGGAAGTGATCGAGGAACACGAGGACATGCACCGCGGCCTCACCGCCGAGGAACGGCACATGCTCGTCAACATCCTGAATTTCGGCGAGTTGCGGGTGGACGACGTCATGGTGCCGCGCGCGGATGTTGTGGGGGTCGAGGAAAATGCCTCGCTCGACGATGTGCTGCGCCTCTATCGCGAGTTGAGCCACTCGCGCATGCCGATCTACCGCGAAACGCTGGATGACCCGATCGGCATGGTTCATCTGAAGGACGTGCTGGCCTGGCTCGCACCCTTGGAGCACGAGAGCGGAAATGCGGAGGCGCGCGCTCCCTTCTCCCTTCGCTCGATCCGGCGCAATGTTCTCTTCGTTCCCCCATCCATGCCGGCGCTCGATCTTCTGGTGAAGATGCAGGCGACGCGCATCCACCTCGCGCTCGTCATCGACGAATATGGCGGCACGGACGGCCTCGTTTCCTCGATCGATGCCGACGCGCGCTGTCCCATCGAGGATCTCGAGGAGATGATCGGGCTGCGCCTTGTCGAGGAAGAAAACGAAGACGATGTCGATACGCTGGCAGGCCTCGTTTTCTCGATTCTTGGCCGCGTGCCTCTGCGCGGCGAACTCGTGCGTCACCCGGCGGGCCTCGAATTCGAGGTGAAGGACGCCGATCCCCGGCGTATCAAGCGCATGCGCATCCATCTCTTGTCCGCGGCGGAAAAGGCCGCGCCCTCTTCCGGCGCGGAAGGCTGAGGGGCGTGCGGATCGAGAGCGGTTTTGCCGCGGCCATGGAGCGCCTCTCGGACTTTGCCGTCTGGCTCTCCGAACTGCGCGGCTGGCGCCGGTATCTCGCAAGCTTCGTCGCGGGTGCGCTGAGCGTCCTGGCACTGCCGCCCTATGAATTCCTGCCGCTTTTGTTCGTGACGGTGCCGGTTCTTGTCTGGCTGCTCGACGGTGTCGGCGAGCCGACCCGGTCGCGCCGTCGCCGCGTCATATGGCGCGCGGGGCTTGTCGGCTGGTGGTTCGGTTTCGGTTACTTCCTTTTCGGCCTTTACTGGGTGGGCAACGCCTTTCTCGTCGATGCGGAGAAATTCGCCTTCCTGCTGCCCGTTGCGGTGACGCTGCTGCCCGCCGGGCTCGCGCTCTTTACCGGCGCGGCGGCGGCGGTTGCCCGCCTCTTCTGGTTCCACGGCTACAGGCGTATCGCGATCTTCGCCGTCTCGTGGACGGTTCTGGAATGGCTGCGCGGACATGTGTTCACGGGATTTCCGTGGAACCTTGTCGGCGAGAGCTTCGCAGGCTCGGATGCATTGATGCAGGCAGGTGCCCTGGTTGGCGTCTACGGGCTTTCCTTCGTCGCCCTGCTCATCGTTGGTTCGCCCGCCGTCCTCGACACGCGCGCGATCCCTGGCCCGCGCGCCTTCGATGGCGAGTTCCTTGCCGCTCCCGCCATTGCGCTTGCCGGTCTCGCGCTCATCTGGGTCGGCGGCGCTGCCCGTCTCTCGTCGGCCGAGCTTGCCTATGCCGACGGCGTGCACATCCGCATCGTTCATCCCGACACCCCCTTTTCGCGCGACTGGGACGATCCGAACCGGCTTCTCGCGATCATCGGCCAGTTGCTGCGCATGTCGGGCGAGGAAACGCCCGCCCGTCCGCAAGGAATCGATGGCCGCACCATCGTCGTCTGGCCGGAAAATGCCGTGCCCGTTCTTCTCGCCCGCGAACCCTACGTGCTCGCCGCAATCGGCCGCATGCTTCCCGAGGGCGCGCTTCTCGTCGCCGGCTCGAACCGCGGCGAGGTTGCGCCGGACGGTCCGCCAAACAGCCTCCGCGTTTTCTACAACTCGCTTTATGTCGTGAACGCGGCCGGCGAAATCGCGGCAACCTACGACAAGCATCATCTGGTTCCCTTCGGCGAATATGTGCCGCTTCGCCACCTGCTCGGGAAGATCGGCCTCAGGCAGATCGTGCAGTTTCAGGGGAGTTTCGACGTTGGCCCCGGGCCGCGCACGCTTGCGCTCGGGAGCTTCCCGCCGGTCGGCCCGCTCATCTGCTACGAGGTGATTTTCCCGGGTGAGGTGGTGGCGCCGGGCGATCGTCCGGCCTGGCTCGTCAACATCACGAACGATGCCTGGTTCGGCGAATCCGCTGGCCCCTATCAGCATTTCTCGCAGGTCCGCATGCGGGCGGTCGAACAGGGCCTGCCCATTATCCGCTCGGCGAACAGCGGCATTTCCGCTCTCGTCGATCCCTATGGCCGCGTCGTCGACAGCCTGCCGCTTCACGCGCGCGGCGTCATCGACGCCCCGCTTCCCGCACCCCTCCGGCCGACGCTTTACGCTCGGCTCGGCGACTTCTTCCTCTTCCTTCTTCTCGTCGCTGCGGGCGCCGCCGCCTGGTATGGAAGGCCGCTGTCGCACACCAGGCCCTGACGCCATGGTTGTATCCGGAATGGCGCGTAGTCTGGAGTTTTCGCCAATTCCGCTGCAACCGTGATGCGAGGGACGACCTTAAGTTGTATCGTCCTCTCTCCCGTCACCGATCCGAAGGTTCAGGCGTGGTGCGCAAATTGCCGAATCCCGTCGACATCCATGTGGGCAGCAGGGTCCGCATGCAGCGCATGCTCATTGGCATGAGCCAGGAAAAGCTGGGCGAGGCGCTCGGGCTGACGTTCCAGCAGGTCCAGAAATACGAGAAAGGCACGAACCGTATCGGCGCGAGCCGCCTCTACGAGATCGGCGCGGTTCTCGGCGTCCCCATCGAATATTTCTTCGAGGGTCTCGAAGGCGGTTCTGCTCATGCCGGCGGCGGTCCCGCACGCGGCGGGCTCGATGTCGGCATGCTCTCCACCGCCGAGGGCATCCAGCTCAACAGCGCCTTTTTTGCCATCGCCGATGCAAAGCTGCGCCGGCGCGTGCTGGAATTAATAAAGGCGCTGGGCGGCATGGGCGATGACGCCGAACCGGGCTCCCCAAGCGGAAAATCGCTGGATTACGGCGAATAAAGTAAAGATATGCACTTATGTGCATATCTTTTTACGCTCTGCTGTTGACCCCGAATACGATCCTTGCAAAAACCAGTGCCGCCGAACCCCGTTGAGCCACGCAAGCGGCGACGGGGATATTCGCCGCATTCCGGCACAAGATCAGCGCGGACCGGTTCGCCGGATCGGGCGCAAGACTCATCTCAGACCCAAAAGGGAGAGCAACTTGGCTAGGTCAAATTTCCTGTTCACGAGCGAATCCGTTTCCGAGGGCCATCCCGACAAGGTGTGCGACAGGATTTCCGATGCCGTCGTCGATCTCTTCCTCTCGCGCGACCCCTTTGCGCGCGTGGCCTGCGAAACGCTGACGACGACGAACACGATCGTCCTCGCCGGCGAAGTGCGCGGCCCGGCCTCCATCACCAAGGAACTGATCGAGGAAACGGCGCGCAACGCCGTGAAGGCGATCGGATACGAGCAGGCCGGCTTCCATTGGAAGAATGCACGCTGCGAAGTTCTGCTGCATGCCCAGTCCGCAGACATCGCGCAGGGCGTGGACGCAAGCGGCAACAAGGACGAAGGCGCCGGTGACCAGGGCATCATGTTCGGCTATGCCTGCACCGAGACCGACGTGCTGATGCCCTCGCCGATCTACTATTCGCACCGCATCCTGAAGCGCATGGCCGATGCCCGTCATTCCGGCGAGTGCCCGGCATTCGAGCCCGACGCGAAGAGCCAGGTCACGCTGAAATACGAAAACGGCAAGCCCGTGGGCGTCACTTCGGTCGTTGTCTCCACGCAGCACAAGGAAGACGTGAAGCAGTCCGATCTGCGCGAACTCGTGCGCGGCTATGTGAAGGAAGTTCTGCCCGCGGGCTGGTTCCCGCCGGAAGAAGAGTTCTACGTAAACCCCACCGGCAAGTTCGTGATCGGCGGTCCGGATGGCGATGCCGGCCTCACCGGCCGCAAGATCATCGTCGATACCTATGGTGGCTGGGCGCCCCATGGCGGCGGCGCCTTCTCCGGCAAGGATCCGACGAAGGTCGACCGTTCGGCGGCCTATGCGGCGCGCTACCTCGCGAAGAATGTCGTGGCGGCGGGCCTTTCCGAGCGCTGCACGATCCAGCTCGCCTACGCCATCGGCGTGTCGAAGCCGCTTTCGATCTATTGCGATCTGCATGGCACGGGCAAGGTCGAGGAAGAGGCGATCGAGAAGGCCGTTGCAAAATGCATGGACCTTTCTCCGCGCGGTATCCGCGAGCATCTCCAGCTCAACAGGCCGATCTATGAGCGCACGGCCGCCTATGGCCACTTCGGACGTCAGCCGGATGCCGATGGCGGCTTCTCCTGGGAGAAGACCGACCTCGCCGGCAAGATCGCGGCAGAAGTCCGCTGACCGGAAACAGGATGCGTCGGTGAACGGCGAAAACGAAACGTCGCGCCGCCACGTCTATGGGCGCACCAAGGGCAAGACCCTGAAGCCGCGCCAGGCGAATTTGATGGAGACCCTCTTTCCGAGGGTCTCCATTTCGCTTGAAGAAGGCACGATCGAGCCACGCACCCTCTTTGGCGATGTCGATGAAGTCTGGCTCGAAGTCGGCTTCGGCGGCGGCGAGCATCTCGCCCATCAGGCGGAGACGCATCCGCGTACCGGCATCATGGGGTGCGAGCCTTTCGTGAATGGCGTTGCCAAGCTCGTTTCCGAAATCGACGCGCGCGGGCTTTCCAATGTGCGCATCCTGAACGACGACGCGCGCTTCCTGCTCGAAAGGCTTGCGCCCGCCTCCCTTGCCAGGGTCTTCATCCTCTATCCCGATCCCTGGCCGAAAAAGCGCCACAACAAGCGCCGCTTCATCAATCCGGAGACGCTGGGTTTCCTCGCCAGGGCGCTGCGGCCCGGCGGCGAGCTCCGCTTCGCGAGCGACATCCCCGACTACATCGCCTGGACGCTTGCCCATGTGAGCCGCTTCAACCGGGAAGAGGGCGAAACCTTCCTCTGGACGGCGCAAAACGCGTCCGGCTGGCGCACCCCTTATGAGGGCTGGCCGGGCACCCGCTACGAGGCCAAAGCGATCCGCGAGGGGCGCACGCCCCGCTACCTCGCTTTCCGCCGGGCCTGAGAGGCCCTTGCCCTCGCGCCCGAAATGGCGCTATATAGGCGCCAACAAGTCAGCGACGCTCTAGAGAGTGGGCTGTCTCCGGAAACGGGGGCCCGCTTTTTTTGTTATCTGAGCCTCGCTTTTGACGCGCTCTGGAGAATGCGATTGGCCTCGACGGGTGCCGGCAGGAAATCTGATGACGATGCGACGGATCTTGCGATCCTCGACACGCATCTCGTCGCGCCGTCCGGCGTGGCGCGCAAGGTGTTCGACCTCCTGCGCCCGAGCGCCGAGGGCATCGGCTTCGAGATTGTGCGCATCCGCTTCGGGCTTATCGACGGCCACACGCTCCAGATCATGGCCGAACGGGCCGATGGCACCATGTCGGTCGAAAATTGCGAGGAACTCTCGCGCACTCTTTCGGCCGTGCTCGACGTCGAGGACCCGATCCCCGGCGAATACAATCTCGAGGTTTCCTCGCCGGGTATCGACCGCCCGCTGACGCGGCCCAAGGACTTCGAACGCTGGCAGGGCTTCGAGGTGAAGATCGAACTTTCCGAGCCCATGTCGGGCCGCAAACGCTTTCGCGGTCTGCTTCAGGGCGTGGAAGGCGGCGAGGTTCTCGTTGAGTGCGACATCGAAGGTTACTCGGAGCCGCAGGTTCTCGGCCTGCCGTTCCAGAAGTTGAGCGAGGCCAAGCTCGTCATGAGCGACGACCTCATAAGCGAAAGCCTCAAAAGACAGGGCCGGGAAAACGATCCCGACGTCCCCTCCGACGGAGAATAGAGAATGGCACCGGCAGTAAGCGCCAACCGGCTTGAACTGTTGCAGATCGCGGATGCGGTCGCGCGCGAGAAGTCGATCGACCGCGAAGTCGT
>PHEF01000082.1 GCA_002842875.1 Alphaproteobacteria bacterium HGW-Alphaproteobacteria-3
CATGCCGCAATCGGTGGTGCGGCTTGCGGCGGGGCGCGAACTCATGTCGGAAGAGCAGCAGGCGCTCTGCTTCCTCGCCGGCGCGAACTCGATCTTCGTGGGCGACAAGCTGCTGACCGCAAAGAACCCCGAAGAAGACAAGGATCGCCGCCTGTTCGAGAAGCTCGGCATCGAGCCCATGCCCGCGCATAGCTGCCCGGCGGAGAAGTAGGGACGGGACCGAAGATTCCGTTCCAACCTTATCCGTCATGACCCGGCTTGTCCGGGTCATCCCCGTCTTCATTTCTTTTTGTGCAATTAAAGGCGTGGATGGCCCGCATAAAGCGGGCCATGACGAATATCAGATAGACAATGGTCCGGAACATCCATGTCCATTCCGCCGCTCAATCCGCTGATCGACAATCCGCCCGAATGGCTCATGAAAGGCGCGCCGCATCTGTGGCTGCCTTATACGCAGATGCAGACCACGCCGATGGCGCTGCCGGTGGTGAAGACCGATGGCGTGCGCCTCACGCTTGCCGACGGTCGCGAACTCGTAGACGGGATTTCGTCGTGGTGGACGGCGGCGCATGGCTACAACCATCCGCATATCCGCGAGGCGGTGACCCGCCAGCTCGAAAAGATGCCGCATGTGATGCTGGGCGGGCTCGCACATGAGCCGGCCTGCAGGCTGGCGGCGCGGCTTTCCGAAAGGCTGCCGGGCGATCTCGGGCATGTGTTCTTTTCCGAGTCCGGGTCGGTCTCGGTCGAGATCGCGATGAAGATCGCGGTGCAGTACGGGATCAACAATGGCAAGCGGGGGCGGACACGCTTCGTCAGCTTCAAGGGCGGCTATCACGGCGACACGCTGGCCACCATGTCGGTCTGCGATCCGGATGAGGGCATGCACACGCTCTTCAAGGGCGCGATCGCCGAGCAGTTCATCTGCGAGTTGCCGGTGGATGCGGAAAAGACCGCCGCGCTCGATGCGTTCCTTGGCGCGCATGGCCATGAGATCGCCGCCGTGGTGACCGAGCCCTTGGTGCAGGGGGCGGGCGGCATGCGCTTTCATACGCCGCAGACGCTGAAATCGCTTCGCGCGCTTTGCGACAAACACGGATTGCTGCTGATCCTCGACGAGATCTTCACCGGCTTCGGGCGCACGGGCTCGATGTTCGCCTGCGAGCAGGCCGGCATCGTGCCCGATATCGTGACGCTGTCGAAGGCGCTGACGGGGGGCACCATGGCGCTGGCGGCGACCGTCGCGCGGGCACATGTCTTCGAGGCGTTTCTGGGCGAGAGCGCGGGCAAGGCGCTGATGCACGGGCCGACCTATACGGGCAATCCGCTCGCCTGCGCGGCGGCGAACGCCTCGCTCGACCTGTTCGAGCGCGAGCCCCGGCTTGAGCAGGTGGCGGCGATCTCCGCGCAGCTTTCCCGCGAACTCGAGCCCGCGCGCGGGCTGCCCGGCGTCAGGGATGTGCGGGTCAAAGGCGCCATCGGCGTCATCGAACTCGACAAGATGGGCGATCTCGACGCGATGAAGCGGCGCTTCGTCGAGGAGGGTGTCTGGATCCGGCCCTTCGGCAATATCGTCTATACGACGCCGCCGCTTGTCATCGAGCCGGAGGATCTTGCCCGGTTGACAGGCGCGATGGTGAAAATCACGGCAGAGATGGCGCGGGGCTGATACCTCGCTCCATTTCGATGTGTCTCCGCCACCACATTTTCTGGTAGTGGAGGCATTTTTCGCTGCCACATGTTGAGCCAGATTGGGTCACACATTACTCTCGGCCCGGGGGCTGATTCGGCCTTTTCGATATTCGATCACGCACAAGCTGGCGGATCGCGGGAGCGCGAAAGCTCTTTCCCGGATTGCAGCCGGTGCGTCCTTTTGTTATCGGGATTAAGCCATGCACGTCATCGCGTTTGCGTCCCAAAAGGGTGGTTCGGGGAAAACCACGCTTGCGGGTCATATCGCCGTCGAGGCCGAGCGCCAGGGCGCCGGGCCCGTGGCGCTGATCGACACCGATCCGCAGGGATCGCTCTCCCAATGGTGGAACGCACGCGAGGCCGAACGGCCCTTCTTCGTGCGCGCCTCCGACGAGGGGCTCGAAGCCGACCTCGCAAGGCTGAAGGATGGCGGGGTGAAGCTCGTCATCATCGATACGCCGCCCGCCATTACCTCGACCATCGGCCATGTGATCGCGCAGGCCGACCTCATCGTCATTCCGACCCGCCCGAGCCCTCACGACCTGCGCGCCGCGGGCGCGACCGTGCGGCTGTGCGAGGAAATCGGCAAGCCGCTCGTCTTCGCCGTCAATGGCGCCGCACCCCGCGCCCGCATCACCACGGAGGCCGTTATCGCTCTCTCACATCACGGCCCGGTGGCGCCGTCGATCCTGCACCAGCGAATCGATTTCGCCTCCAGCATGATCGATGGGCGGACCGTCATGGAGATCGGCTCCTCGACAAAATCTCCCGACGAGATATCCGAACTCTGGAGCTTCCTCGAGGACCGGCTCCAGGGCCGCGAAACCTCGCCGCTTACCTCGGGTTCATTCGTTTCCGGGGGTGCCACCGGCAGCGCGCCCGACAGCATTCTCCGGGGCGCCGCCTGATGGCCAAGAAGCCTGCCTCATTGACGAGCGACCTGCTTGCGCGCAAGGGTGACGCTGGACCCTCTTCGGTCGATCCGGTTTCGCGCGTCACCATTGCGCCCGGGCGGCAGCCGAATTTGAGCGGAATCGGCGCCGGCGAGGATCCGTCCCAGAGGCTCTATGCGAGCCTTGCCACGGAGAGGCCCGAGATGTACGGAACGGACGAGGAAGAACGGCCGAGGCCGCCCGAACCCGAAATCATCTATACGCCCGAGGAAGAGGATGGCGGCGGACGCGCGCGGCTTGTCGCGGGCGCCTTTGTGGGCCTCGCCCTGCTCGGCGGCGTCATTGTGGCCCTGTCGCTGAACGATGGCGGCTCGGGCGTTGCGCCCGTTGCGCCGGATGTGACCGCGATACCGGACGAGGCGCCAGCAGCACCGGCACCCGCGCAGGTGGCACAAGCGCCTGCCGCGCCCGAAACGCAGGCGAACCCCGAGGCAGCCGTGCCCGGCGCGGAGGAAGAAGCGCCCGAACTTCGCACCAGCGCCGAACCGGCGGCGCCTGCTCCAGCGGAGGCACCTGCCGCGAGCGAAAGCGCGCCAACCTCGATCACGCCGCCCGCCCTGCAGTCGGAAGCCGAGGCGCCGGCCGCCGCCGAACCCGTGCCCGAAAAGGTGGCAGCCGCCGAACCGGCCGCGCCCGCGCCGGCCGTCGCGAGCGGCGGGGCCTATGTGGTGCAGATCATGGCGCTGCGCGAGGAAGGGGCGGCAAAGTCCGCCTGGGCCGCGCTGCAGAAGAAGCACCCCGCGATCCTTGGCGGCCATGCGCTCGACATCGAGAAAGCCGATCTCGGCGACAAGGGCACCTATTACCGTGTCCGCGCCGCCGGCTTCGAAACGAAGGCCGACGCGCAGTCGGCCTGTTCGAGCCTCAAATCGGCCGGGCAGGATTGCCTCGTCAAGGCGCGCTGAGGGCGGCTCCATGGTCGAAGCGGTGATCTGGGATTTCGGCGGCGTGCTGACGTCGAGCCCCTTCGAGGCCTTCAACCGCTATGAGGCGGAGCGGGGCCTCGCGAAGGATTTCATCCGCTCCATCAATGCGGCCAATCCCGACACGAATGCCTGGGCGCTGTTCGAACGCAGCGAATGTTCGCTCGACGAATTCGACCGCCTGTTCGCGGACGAATCCGAAGCGAAGGGTGCCCGCATTCCCGGCCGCGACATCATCGAGCTTCTGTCGGGCGATATCAGACCCGAGATGGTCACCGCGCTGAAGCGCTGCAAGGAACGCGCGAAGGTCGGCTGTATCACCAACAATGTTTCCGCCGGCACGGGCGCGGGGATGGCGCGCTCAAGCGAAAAGGCTGCCGCCGTTCAGGAGATCATGTCGCTCTTCGATCATGTGATCGAAAGCTCCAAGGCCGGCATCCGCAAGCCCGATCCGCGCATCTACGAGATGGCCTGCGAAGCGCTCGGCGTTTCCGCTGCGGCAAGCGTCTATCTCGACGATCTCGGCATCAACCTGAAGCCCGCCAGGGCGCTCGGCATGACGACCATCAAGGTGATGACGCCGGAACAGGCGCTGCGCGATCTCGAAGCGGCGGTCGGATTCTCCGTCACTTGAGCCACCTCGCGAAAGAGCCGTAAGCTTCTCCCCAAAAGAACAATCGAACATGGGGAGGATGTTGCGATGCTCAGGCGGCCGATCTCGCGCTACACGAAGCTCAATGTGGCGACGCAGCTCAAGGTGCTTTTCGAGGAACTGCTCCGCCGCTTCCCGGACATTCATGTCTCGGGCCCGGTGCGGCGCATGCGCTCGAATTTCATCTATGGGCTGAAGGAAATGCCTGTCGCCTATACGCCCGGGAGGTGACGCCGCTCAGAGCGGCGCGCCCGTGAAGGGGGCCTTCAACTGGCCAAGGAAATCCGGCGGCATCGGCGCCTCGATGCCGATATCGGCGGGCGGGCGGCGCGGCGGGTTGATGTAGGTGCCGAAGATCATGTCGAAGAGCATCAGGTTCTCGCCGTAGTTCCGGTTGCCCTCGTCGAGCACTTTCGAGTGATGCCAGCGGTGCAGCTCGGGCGTGTTGAACACGTAGTTCAGCGGACCGCAGCGCATTTCGATGTTGCAATGGGTGAGGATACCGACCACCGCCGTCACGGCGCTTACCATCAAGAGCGTGGGCTGCGGCGCCCCGAGCAGCAGCAGCACCGGCATGCCGACAAGCAACCCGGTCGCCGTATCGACAACATGAAAGCGGCCGGTGTTGAAGAACCAGAGCCGCGTCACGCTGTGATGCACGGCATGAAAGCGCCAGAGCCAGCGCCATTCATGCGCGAGACGGTGCTTCCAGTAGAGGCCCGCCTCGACGACCACAAGGCCAAGCGCGATCTGCGCGGCGAGCGGCCATGTCTCCGGCCAGAGCGGCCCGCCGGAAGGCTCCAGCCACTTGGCGATCCCCATGACGAGGATCATCACCACGATCACCTGCGCCATGCCCTTGTTTAGCAAGGTGTGCGCCAGGTCCGGACCCATCTGCCCGTCATTCGCGAGCCAGAGCCTTTCATGCGGCATGACGCGCTCGAGTAGGGCGATGGCGATGGCGAGCCCCAGATAGACGATGTTGAAAACAAGAAAGCCGTGTCCCGCCATCATACCGAGATAGATCGGTGTGAGCGCGCCCAGGGCGAGCAGCGGCCAGAGCAGACGGGACAGAAAATCGCGCATCGGGCTTCTCCTTCTCCGATGGATTGTAGCGGCGTTCGCCGTCCCGGAGCGTGCCGTGGGCGCAACACGCACGGAGCAAATGGCACACAGCAAAAAGGCCGCCGGAGGAACCGGCGGCCTTTCGCGTTTTCAGGTGAAGCGTGTGCGTGTCAGTGCACCGGCGCGCTCTTGGCGCGGGCGACCGGGCGTTTGCGCGGGACAAGCATTTCGAGCGTCACCGCAAGCGCCGGCAGCACGCTCACCGCCATGATCATGTTGACCATGAACATGAAGGCGAGCAGCAAGCCCATGTCGGCCTGGAACTTGAGGTCCGAGAAAGCCCAGGTCGATACACCGACCGCGAGCGTGAGCGCCGTGAAGAAGGTCGCCATGCCCGCTTCCTGCAGCGACTGCCGGAAGGCGTCGCTGACCGTGAGCCCCTCGCCCATGTAGTAGGGCACGCGGTTGTAGATGTAGTAGGCGTAGTCGACGCCGATGCCGACCGCGAGCACCATCACCGGAAGCGTCGCGACGGTGAGACCGATCTGCAGCACCTCCATGAACCAGTAACCGAAGAAGGTGCCGAAGGTGAGCGGCAGACAACAGGCGACCACGGCGCGCCAGTCGCGATAGGTGAGCATGACGAGGGCGACGATGACCGCGTAGACCCACATCATCATCGGCAGTTCGGTCTCGGTGATCTCCTCATTGACCGCGGCCTGCACGCCCATGTTGCCCGACGCCAGGCGGATGTTGACGCCTTCCATCGGGTTCTTCTCGCGCCATTCCTTCACGGCATTCACCGCCGCCTTGATCGTGGTCGCCTTGGCGTCACGCAGGTAGAAGCTGTGCGGCAGGATGGTGCAGGTCTGGTTATAGAGCGAGTTCGCGCCTGGCACCGTATTCGCCGCCTGGGCGAGCGCGGGACGGTTGCGCGGAATTTCCTTCCATTTCAGGTTGCCTTCGTTCCAGCCGGCGGCAGAGCCCTTGATGGCGAAGGGAAGCGAGGCCACCAGCGTCACGTCGGGCACGTTCTGCATGTGCCATGAGAACTGGTTCAGATATTTCATGTAGGAATAGGTCACGCAGCTGTCCGGCGGCGTTTCCACAACCGCGATCAGAACGTTGAGGCCGAGCGCGTAGTCATGCGCGATCGACGTCGAGTCCAGATTGTAGCGGGCCTGGGGCCGCAATTCCGGCGCACCGGCGTGAAGCGCGCCGACATGCCGGTTCATCGCCTGCTGTGTGGCGATGACGAAGAGAACCGTCGCCACAAGCAGAACGAAGGGCGCAATCTTCGGGTTGGCGACGAAACCCAGCGACCGCATGATCCTGAGGCGGAATTCGCGCGAGCTGTGCACACGCGCGCGGAAGTCTTCGCCGAACCTCAGGTAGCTGACGAGAAGCGGCAACATGATGAGATTGGTGACGACCTTGAGGGTCACGCCGATCGAGGCCGTGATCGCAAGTTCGCGGATCATCGGCACCGGAATGAGATAGAGCGTCGCGAAACCCACCAAGGTGGTGACGAGGGCCATGGAGCCCGGAACGAAGAGCCGCGAAAAAGCGGAGCGCGCCGCCGTCTCGGCATCGGCACCTTCCGCGATCTCGGCGGTCACGACGTTGATCTGCTGCACGCCATGACTGACGCCGATGGCAAAGATCAGGAAGGGCACGAGAACGGCGAGCGGATCGAGACCGTAGCCGAGGAAGGTGAGCAGGCCGAATTGCCAGACCACCGATGTCAGCGAGGCGAAGAGCGTCGCCCCGGTCAGCACGATCGACCGTGCGAAGAAATAGAGCGCCAGTGCCGTCAGTGCAAAGGCAAGCGCGAAGAAATAGACGACCGTCTTCGCGCCGTCGGCGATGTCGCCGATCAGCTTGGCGAAGCCGATAATGCGGATCGTGTAATCTTCGGTCTCGTATTTGTCGCGAATTTGCGCTTCGAGCTTTGCGGCGAGATCGAAATAGTCGAGGGCCTGGCCGGTCGAGGGATCGAAGTCCTGGAGTTCGGCGACGACCATCGCCGAGCCGAAATCGTCGGCGACCAGGCGGCCGACGAAACCGCCGCGGATCACGTTGCTCTGAATCTTCATGAGATTCTGCGGCGTCATCGTATCCGCGGTGACCTTGCCCGAGATCACGTCGTCGGCGCTGATGCCGTCTTCGGTAATTTCGATGTAGCGCGTGTTCGGGGTCCAGAGCGACGTCACCGTGTGGCGCGAGACGCCGGGCAGGAAGAAGATATCGTCCGTCAGATTCTTGTAGACCTTGAAGAAATCCTTCGTCCAGACGTCGCCTTCCTTTGGCTCCAGCACGACGATGATGCGGTTCGAGCCGAAGAGCTGTTCGCGGTATTCGGTGAAGGTCTGGATGTATTCGTGCCCGACGGGAAGCTGCTTGTCGAAGCCGGCGGTCATGCGCAGCTGGAGCGCATAGAAAGCGGTCATGACCGTGAAAACGAACAGCCCCAGAAGAATCAGCGTACGGAGCCGGAACACAACATTTTCGAGCAACTTAACCATCGACAGCACCCATCTCCCTTGCCGCTGCCCCTGAGGGGTCAAAACGGCAGCGTTGCACATCGCACGCCGCGCCCGTGACACAGACGGCGAAGGCCGGAAAAACTCCGCCTTCATCCGCGGCCTGGGCCGGTCTCGACACTTTCGGAGGACAGGTCCGTCACAGTTCCATGACGGCAGCGGCAGGTGACTGCCGCCTATCCCCGATTTCCGCTGGCAGCGGCCACAGGCGCGCTGCCTCATGTTTCATCGGGGTTATGCCCCCTCCCAAGACGCCGATCTCTCGCTTTTCCAGCCCGCGCCGCTTCCTCGCGCTGCCAGTTCGGACCGGTCGTCCCACGCTCTTCAATTACCACAATCAGCGGCAATTTGTAACAGTTGCGTAGTGCTAATCCGCGAAGTGCGGGCCTTTTCCGCCGTCTGGTTAACCCGCCAACAAAGTTGACGCCCCCGTCATTTTCTTCTTGACCCAGCGGCGGCGCTTTCTATTGTGATCCCCAAGAGACAGACCGGCAGGGCACCGCATCCCCGAAGCCGGCGCGCCCCGTTTCCGGCGGCAATGCCCGCCCCCTCTGGAGGACCCGATGACCGAGATTCGTCAGATCACCAAAGACAATGCCTATGACGCCGTCGCGCCGGACGATTTTCCCGCGATGATGGAAGTGGACCGCTACAACGCGCGCTCCACCGCTTTCGACAAGATCATCTCCGCGACCCATGACCATTTCTGGGACCCGCTCGACGTGAAGTACATCGACTTCGCCGAGCCCTTCGATCTTGAAAACCAGACGGTGATGCCGGCGGAACTTATTCCGGAACTCAAGCTGCCCTGCTTCGAGAAGCTCTCTCAGGCAGAGCGCGTGAGGTTTGCCAATGAGAGCGCCCGCTGGATGCTCTCGTCGATCCTGCATGGCGAAGCCGGCGCGCTGGCGCTCTCGGCAAGCCTCTGCCACATTCTCCGCGATCCGGGCGCGCAGGAATATGCCGCGAACCAGGCCCGCGAAGAAGCCCGGCATGTGACGGCCTTCGCGAAATACGTTCAGGCGCGCTGGGGCAAACCGCTTGCGGTCGGTCCGACGCTCGGCGGCCTGCTGACCAACATCGTCAACGCGCCGGAGGTCTACAAGAAGATCGTCGGCATGCAGATGCTGGTCGAAGGCCTGGCGATGGGCGCCTTCGCGACGCTTTATGCGAAGTCGAACGATCCGCTGCTCGTGAAGCTGACGCAGCTTGTGATGACGGACGAAGCCTTCCACCACAAGTTCGGCAAGATCTGGGCCGATCGCACGATCCCGAACCTCTCCGAAGAAGAGCAGAACATCATCGAGGACTGGGCGGCCGAGTGCTTCCAGACGCTGCTGTTCAACCTGGTGAACCCCGAGCAGAAGCAGGCCCTCTATGGCGAGTTCGGCCTGACCTGGGAACAGGTTCAGACCGAGATGCTCGAAGCCTTCGGCGACGACGACCGCCGCGAGAGCATGAAGGAAGGCACCAATATCTTCCGTGTGCTGATCAAGACGCTACTCAAGGCCGGCATCATCACCGACCGCACCAAGGCCTTCTATGCCGTTTACGTGAACATGGACGAGCTGAAGGACGAAGGCGAGCGCATGGTCGGCGACGACATCGCCGAGGACGGCATCCGCTATCTGCAGAAGATCAACTTCGGCGCCAATGTCGACGCGCTGAAGGAAGTGACGATCTCGGCGGCCGAATAGAGCTCGCAACAAGGCGGGCGTAGCGTTCCCTCAACGCGATCCCTCGACAGACTGGGCGGCTCCTTCGGGCGCCGCCCTTTTTCTTTGCCGCGCCGCGCGCACGAAAAAGCCGGGCGCGGATTTCTCCGGCCCGGCCCTTATCCGTCGGCGGGTGCTCGCGTCAGTTCTTGCGCCTGGGCACCGCGACCATCAGTTCCTCGTAGCCCTTCACGAAGCTCGAATAGACGCGGCGCGGCTCCTGCAGAACCTCGATGCGCTGGTCCGGCCAGCGCTTCAGGATTTCTTCCCAGGTGATGCGGAGCTGCATCTCGGCAAGGCGGTTGCCCACACAGCGGTGGATACCGAAGCCGAAGGAAAGATGCTGACGTGCGCGGTCGCGGTCGATCACGAGCTCGTTCGGGTTTTCGATCACGGTCTCGTCGCGGTTGCCCGAGACGTACCACATGGCGACCTTGTCGCCCTTGCGGATCGTCTTGCCGCCGAGTTCAACATCCTCGAGCGCGGTGCGGCGCATATAGGCAAGCGGCGTCTGCCAGCGAATGATTTCCGCCACCATGTTCGGGATGACGGAGGGATCGGCCTGCAGCTTCGCGTACTGGGCCGGGAACTGGTTCAGCGCCAGGAGACCGCCCGAGATCGAGTTGCGCGTCGTATCGTTGCCGCCGACGATGAGGAGGATCAGGTTTCCGAGATACTCCATCTTGTCCATGTTGCGGGTCGACTCGCCATG
>PHEF01000083.1 GCA_002842875.1 Alphaproteobacteria bacterium HGW-Alphaproteobacteria-3
CTTCAGCAAGACCCATCTGCTTCATCGAAACCTCCCTGATGACAAAAACAGGGAATCATCAATCAACGCCTTCTGCCACCCTCTTTTGCAGAGGAATCCTCAAGGGAGGGTGGAAGAAAACGCAACAGCCCTCACACCCGCTCGATCACCATGGCGATGCCCTGCCCCACGCCGATGCACATGGTGCAAAGCGCGTAGCGGCCGCCCCGGCGCTCAAGCTCATACATCGCCGTCGTCACAAGCCGCGCGCCGCTCATGCCGAGCGGATGGCCGAGCGCGATGGCGCCGCCATTGGGGTTCACATGATCGGCATCGTCCGGCAGTCCGAGATCGCGCATCACGGCAAGGCCTTGCGAGGCGAACGCCTCGTTCAGCTCGATCACGTCGATATCGCCGATATTGAGCCCCGTCTTTTCGAGCACCTTGCGCGTCGCTGGCGCAGGTCCGATCCCCATGATGCGCGGCGGCACACCCGCCGTCGCCATGGCGACGATCCGCGCGCGAGGGCGAAGCCCGTTCGCTTCCGCCGCTTCCGCCGACGCAATGACAAGCGCGCAGGCGCCGTCATTGACGCCCGACGCATTGCCCGCCGTCACCGTGCCGCCCTCGCGGAAAGGCGCCTTCAATTTCGTCAGCGCCTCAAGCGTCGTCTCGGGACGCGGATGCTCGTCGGCACTCACCACCGTCTCGCCCTTCCGGCTGGCGATGGTCACGGGAACGATCTCCGCCGCGAGCCGGCCGGCCGCGATGGCCGCGCCCGCGCGCTGCTGGCTCCGCCATGCGAAAGCGTCCTGGTCCTCGCGCGAAATCTGGAAATCCTCGGCGACGTTCTCCGCCGTCTCCGGCATGGAGTCGACGCCATATTGCCGCTTCATCAGCGAAGGGGGCGCGCGACATGCTCTCCACGCCGCCCGCGATCATGAGCCCTGCCTCACCCGCCTTGATCGCCCGCGCCGCAGTGCCGACCGCGTCCATGCCGGAGCCGCAAAGCCGGTTCATCGTCGAACCGGGCACCGTTTCGGGCAGCCCCGCCAGCAGGGCGGACATGCGCGCGACATTGCGGTTGTCCTCGCCCGCCTGGTTGGCGCAGCCGAAGATCACATCGTCCACACGCGCCCAGTTCACATCCGGATTGCGCGCCATCAGCGCCATCAGCGGCACGGCGCCCAGATCGTCGGCCCGCACACCCGCCAGCGCCCCGCCATAGCGCCCGATGGGCGTCCTGACGGCGTCGCATATAAAGGCTTCCTGATGGTGGGTCATGGCCGGTCCTCTCGCATTTTCAAGAGGCCGCAAGCTAGAGCATTTTTTGACGAAGGGGAAACGGGCTTCAGGCTAAGGCGTCCGCTGCAGCGGCAACCGTTTTTCGCTCGCGAAAAACGGCAAGGCCGACCGGCCGCCGGCGCTTATGCGCCCGCCCGGCGCGTGAGGGAAAATTAAGCCACGTTCCGGCGCCGCTGTCCGGGCCCCGGCGTGGCCAGCCGCGCCAGCCTGTCGATCATCGCGTCGAGATCGGACGCTTCGACCTCCTCGAAGGTCTCGCGCAGCCCCTCGAACACATGGAAGCGGTACAGGCCGAGATCGAGCGACCCGTCCGCGCTTCGGACCGCGCGATAGGTGTCGAGCACCCGGCGGAAGGCCGGATAAAGCGCCTCCGGCATGCCCGCTCGCGCATAGACGGCCCGGAAGCCCAGTGCCCCCACATCGTGAATGAGCCGCCAGATCCGTTCGTCGGGCACATCGGTGAGGATTGCGAAGGCGGCTTCCACGAAACGGATTTCGCCCGCGCAGGCCGCGCGCAGGATGAGCGTCGCTGTCAGGCGTCCGTTTTCCGAGAGCTGCACCACCAGCGCGCGCATGTCGTCGTTGCTCATGCGGGAGATGGCGTCGGCCGTCGTCCGTTCGCGCGTCTGCGCCTCAAGCGAGGCCGCCATTCTGTCGTCCATCTCGTGCTGTGCGACGAGATATTCGCGAAGCTGCTCGGATACCATCGCAATCAGCCGCTCGACGAGAAGCGCCGGCAGTTCGCCGCGCTGGACGAGCGGCGCCGCCACGTCCGCATCGTCCACGTAACGCTTCACGAGCATCGTCGCCGCCGCCTCGTTGATGACCGCGCCGGCATTTTGAACGAGCCTCAGAACGGCCGTGCGGTCGCCGCGATGGGCAATCGCTTCCGATACCGGCGCCGCGACGCCCGACCGCCCCGCAATGGCGCATTGCTTCGCCGGCGAACCGTAATAGACGAGCCCCACCAGGTCCTCGTCTGTCAGCACGGGCGAACGCTCGAGAACGGGCAACGCCACCCGGTCGATATCGCGCGCGAGTTGCAGGATGATGTCGCGCGGGGCCGCCGCATTGTCGTCCAGGCAGCGCGCAAGGGCCTCGCGCACGGAGACCGCGACGTCATGGACCAGATAACCGAGTATTTCGCGCGCAAGTTCGCGTTCGCGCGGGGCAAGTTCGACTTGCGTAAACTGACGGACGACTTTTGCTGCGACAGCCGCGCGCGCGTCCTCGGACGGGTCCGAAAGGAGCCGTTCGACATCGGCGATCGTCAACTTCTCCGCACTCATCTGGACCCCAGGCCTTCCCTGTCGCGCACCGTCATGTCGATGCGCACCGGTCAAATCCTAGGGCAAAGCCGCTTAATGAAGATTTACCCTGGCGCACGCACGGCGTTAAGGGATTCCCGTCCCGGACGTACCTGTGCGCGGAAATCCGGCGGAACTCCGGAACTTTGACTCACCCGTCTTTTCATGGATGATCCCGCCAACCAAAAATTATCCAACAGGGAACGGACACCATGCTCGAGGGCATCAAGGTCATTGAAATGGCCACCTATATCGCGGCACCCGGCGCGGGCGGCATTCTCGCGGACTGGGGCGCGGACGTGGTCAAGATCGAGCCGCTCGCAGGCTGCCCCATGCGCTACACCATGCGCAATGTCGGCGCCGAACACCTCAAGGGTTCCCCCATCTTCGATCTCGACAATCGCGGCAAGAAGGGCCTCGCCATCGACACCTCGAAGCCCGAAGGCGTCGCGGCCGTGAAGCGCCTCGTGAAGGATGCCGACGTCTTCATCACCAATGTCCGCCCCGGCGGGCTGGAGCGGGCGGGCCTCGACTACGAGAGCCTGAAACAGGTGAACCCCCGCCTCGTCTATGCGAGCGTCACCGGCTACGGCCTCGAAGGCCCGGACCGCGACCGTCCCGGCTTCGACATCGCCGCCTTCTATGCGCGCTCCGGCGTCGGCTGGCTGCAAACCGTCAAGGGCAAGGAGCCCGTCACGCTGCGCACCGGCATCGGCGACCACACGACCAGCATGGCGACGGTCGGCGGCATTCTCGCGGCGCTGGTCGAGCGCCAGAAGACGGGTACCGGCCGCCTCGTCGAGGCCTCGCTTCTGCGCGCCGGCATCTACGCCGCGGGCTCCGACACCGCCGTCCAGCTCCGCTACGGCAAGCTCGGCTCCACCAAGTCGCGCCACGAAGCCCTCATGCCGATCAGCAACTTCTTCCAGACGAAAGACACCTGGATCGTCATCGTGCCGCGCCAGGGCACGGTCGACTGGACGGCCGTCTGCCGCGCCATCGGCAGGCCTGAACTCGAAACGGACGAGCGCTTCGACAACCCGAAAAAGCGGCGCGCCAACGCCGCCGAACTCGTCGATATTCTCGATGCCGCCTTCGCCGCGCACGATGTCGAATACTGGCGCGCGAAGCTCGACGCGGAAGACATCATCTGGGCGCCGCTCATGCGCCCCGCCGACGTCTTCGCCGATCCCCAGGCCCATGCGGCCGGCGCCTACGTGACGGTGCCCGAGGAGGATGGCAGCGGCACTTATCTCGCGCCCGCCTCGCCCATCCGCTTTCCCGGCTATGACGACACGCCGAAATCGGCCTCCCCCGCGCTCGGCCAGCACACGCTCGAAACGCTGCAGGCCGCCGGTTTCACGGATGCCGAAATCGCCGCGCTGCGCTCGTCCGGCGCGATTTCGTAAAGCTCTCTTCGGGTTTTACTGCGAGGCCGCGGCGGCAAAGACGCCCTTGCGGGCCAGTTCCTGCAATAGCGCGGGCAGACCGGCAATCGATGCCGGCGGCAGCGCCAGCGCCGCCTCGCCGAAATTGGCGCCCTCGCGAAGCGCCCTGAGAAAGGCGATCTGCTGCGGCGGCAGCTTGTAGATCAGCACATGCGTCTCCGGCCGCAGGATGATGAGCGCGTCCCCGCCCCCATGCATATCGACGGGCTTCACCTCGTCGTCCTCGCGGTTCGTTCGCCATATTTCGGCGACGGGATAGCGCGACGAGAAAAGCCGAAGCGAGGGATGAAGCACCGGGCGCAGCACGGCAATCTCGTCCCTCCCCATCCGCGCGAACACGGCGGGGTCGAGCGGCGCCGCATCGGCCGCGTGATAGGCCTGCAGCCACAGCAATTCGAGCCGCGCCACATCGCCGAGATAGGGAAAAGAGCGCAGCGGCGGAAAACTGTCGAGAAAATGCGGAAACCCGGAGCCGAAACCGATCAGCGTGCCGCGCTCCGGCATGCCGCTTTCGAGGTGCAGCCGGGCCGCCGCGCGAAAGAAGTCGCGTCCGACAAGCCGCTCCACGGCGGGAAACGCCGCCTCCAGCGCATCGATCAGGCTTGCATGAACATTGTTGCGATAGACGTCGAAGCGCTTGGCCACCGGAGGTGTGCCCGGCAGAGCCGCGATGCAGCCGGGCGCCGCGCCGCCTGTGGAAATCGCTTCGGCAAACGCCGCCTGAAAATCCGAAAGCCGCTCAGCCATGACGCTGCCCGAGCACCATATCGAAATTTCTGACGCAGTCGAGGCAGCGCTGCGCGCGCATCGCCTCCGCAATCAGCTCGCCGAGTTCAGGCACGTTCTTGTCGCGCTCGATCAGCGTCGGCCGCGGGCCGACCCGCTCGATGAAGTCGCGATAAAGGCCGAACACCTCGTCGCGAACGGCGCTGCCGTGATCGTCGATCAGCAGCTTGCCGCTTTCGAGTTCTTCCACCGCATGCCCGGCCAGATGCACTTCATGGACGAGGTCGGCGGGAATACCCTCCAGCCAGTCCGTTGCGCTCTTGCCGAGATTCGAGCAGGAAACATGCACATTATTGACATCGACCAGCAGGCCGCAGCCGGTCCGCCGCGCCAGCGTCACGAGAAATTCGGGCTCGCTCATCTCCGCGCCGGCAATATCGGCATAGACGGAAGGGTTCTCGATCAGGATCTGCCGTCCGAGAAGGTCCTGCGTCTCGCCGACATGCGCCGCCATGATGTCGAGCGCTTCATGCGTCAGGGGCACGGGAAGAAGGTCGTTGAAATGGGTGGCCCCGTGCCGCGTCCAGGCGAGATGCTCGGACACGAGCCCCGGTTCGTAGCGCGCGATCAGGTCTTTCAGCCGCAACACATGCGCGCGGTCGAGCGGTCCCGCCGATCCGAGCGAAAGACCGACGCCGTGAAGCGACAGCGGATAAAGGTCGCGAATGGCGCTGAGGTAGCGATGCGGCGGTCCGCCCGCGCCCATGTAGTTTTCGGCATGCACCTCGAACCAGCCGAGCTTCGGCTTCGTCGCGATGATTTCCAGATAATGTTGCGGCTTGAGCCCGATCCCGGCATCTGCCGGGACCGGGTTCAGCGCATGCGGAGAAGCGCCGGAATACGACCGAATTTGCGTCATACGCATCTGCTCCTACCGCGTTTGCAGCTTACGACGGAAGCTGCGAGTCCTTCGCTTCGAGGCTGCCATTGCCATGGGGCGTCTCGATGCTGGCGCAGGTACCGGCCGGCACCAGGCTCCAGGCATTGCCCTGATAGTCGAGCGTGGACGTGCCCGCGCAGGTCGTGCCGGGGCCGGCGGCGCAATCGTTCTTGCCGGCAAGCGCGACACCGTAGCACTTCTCCATGGAGGCGTCTTCCGCCTGCGACGGCGTCGCAATGGCGGCAAAGGCAAGAGCGGTCGCAATGGCGCCGGCGGCTGCGATCGAGTTGGTGATGAGGGTCTTCGACATAATCCTGGTCTCCGGTTGGGTTCGATTGTTTTGGACTGACGCCACAAAATGGATGCGAGCGGCGGAGATCGGGGCTTCTGGGGGATGAAGAAACCGGGGGGATTGCCGGTCGTCCGTCGCTCGCAGATCAAACATGCACCCCCCGGCCCGGGAAGTGAAATCAACTGCTATCACGTTGGCGCGCAACCTCGCACACGCCCCTTCACGCTCCTGTGAAGGCAAGGTTCCTGCCGTTTTCCGGCCGTTTTGCCACCCGCCTCACCCGCCGAAGCCGAGCCGCGACGCCACCCGCTTCTCGATCTCCACCAGGACGAGAAGCGCCAGCCCCACGCCGATAATGAGAAGCCCGTCCTCCGCCGCGACCGGCCGGCTGCCGAACACGCGTTGCAGGAGCGGCAGATAGGTGAACGCGAACTGTGCAATGACCACCAGGGCAACGCCGAGGAGAACCGCGCGCGTACCGAGCACGCCTTCCCATGTCAGCGACGTGCCATGCACGTAGCGCACGCTGAAGAGATAGAAGATTTCCATGACGACCAGCGCGTTCACCACCATCGTCCGCGCCGTCTCCACCGGCAGCTCGCGCGCACCCGCGAAGGCATAGATGCCGAAAGTTCCCGTCACCATCAGCGCCGACACGAACAGGATGCGCCAGAGCAGCCGCCCCGAAAGAAGGCTCTGCCCCGCGACCCGCGCCGGACGCCTCATCGCCCCGGCCTCCGTCGGCTCGAAGGCAAGCGTCAGCCCCAGCGCCACCGCCGTCACCATGTTGATCCACAGAATTTGCACCGGCGTCACCGGCAGCGTCAGCCCGAACAGCAGCGCGAGAATGATCGTGAAGCATTCGCCGCCATTCGTCGGCAGTGTCCAGGCAATCACCTTGGTCAGATTGTCGTAGACCGTCCGCCCCTCGCGCACCGCCGCCACGATGGAAGCGAAATTGTCGTCGGCAAGCACCATTTCGCTCGCCTCCTTCGCCGCCTCCGTGCCCTTGCCACCCATGGCGACGCCGACATCCGCGCGTTTCAGCGCCGGCGCGTCGTTCACCCCGTCGCCCGTCATCGCGATCACCGAGCCATCCGCCTGCAACGCCTCCACAAGCCTCAGCTTGTGTTCGGGGCTCGTCCGCGCGAACACGCTCGCCAAGCGCGCTTCTTCGGCAAAGCGCGCATCGTCCATCGCATCGAGATCGGCGCCCGTCACGGTCCGTGCCTCGTCGGAAAGGCCGAGCTGCCGCGCGATCACGCGCGCCGTCACGGCATGGTCGCCCGTGATCATCTTCACGTCGATCCCCGCCGCCCGGCATTCGGCGATCGCGTCCACGGCTTCCGGCCGCGGCGGATCGATCAGCGCCACGAGACCGAGCAGCGTCAATCCCGTCTCGGCATCGGCCTGCGAAGCCGTCTCCGTGCCTTCCGGCATGACGCGCCGCGCCAGCGCGATCACGCGTTGCCCCGCCGCCGCCAGCTCGTCGATCTGCCGGTGCCAGCGTTCAGCGTCGAGGTCGCACGGCCCATCGGCCGCCGCCGCCCACTCGCACATCGCCAGCACGCGCTCTGGCGCCCCTTTCACGTAGAGCACGGGCGCATGTTCGTCGCGCGCGTTCAGCGTCGCCATGTAGCGATGCCGCGCATCGAAGGGAATATCGTCGAGCCGCGTGAACCGCGCCCGCGCCGCGCGCACATCATGCCCCGCCTTCATCGCAAGGGAGAGCAGCGCCCCTTCCATCGGGTCGCCATCGGTCAGCCATTTGCCATCCGCCTCGCGCAGATGCGCATCATTGCAGAGCACGCCCGCAAGCGATAACGCCTCGAGCACCGGATAGGCCGCCACATCGATGGCTTCGCTCCCGATGAGAAAGCGCCCTTCCGGTTCGTAGCCGGAGCCTTCCACGTCGAAATGCGCGCCTGCCGTCACGGCCGCGCTCACCGTCATCTCGTTCTTCGTCAGCGTGCCCGTCTTGTCCGAGCAGATGATGGAGACGGCGCCCAGCGTCTCCACGGCCGGCAACCGCCGGATGATCGCGTTGCGGCGCGCCATGCGCTGCACACCGGCGGCCAGCGTGATGGTCATCACGGCGGGCAACCCCTCGGGAATGGCGGAGACCGCGATCCCCACCACGATCATGAAGGCCTCGCCAAACGGATAGGCCCGAAGGAATGCGGCATAGGCAAACACGAGACCCGACACCGCGAGGACGGCAATCGTCACCTGCCGCGCGAAACCGTCCATCTGCCGCACCAGCGGCGTGGTGAGTTTTTCCACCGCGCCGATCATGCCGCTGATCCGCCCGAGTTCGGTCGCCGCGCCCGTCGCCACGGCAACGCCTGTGCCCTGCCCTGCCGCGATAAAGGTGCCCGAATAGGCCATGCCCGCGCGGTCGCCGAGCGGGGCATCGGCGTTCACCGGCCCCGTCATCTTGTCCACCGGCACGGATTCGCCCGTCAGCGCCGCTTCGTCGATCTTGAGATTGCTCGCCTTCACGAGGCGGATGTCGGCCGGCACGCGGTCCCCAGCGTCGAGCAGGACGAGATCGCCCGGCACCACATTCTCCGCGCCCACGGTCAGCCGCCTTCCGCCGCGCATCGCCGAGGCGCGCGGATCGATCATGGCGCGGATCGCATCGAGTGCCTTTTCCGCGCGGCCCTCCTGCACGAAGCCGATCGCCGCATTCGCGATCACCACGAGCCCGATCACGATGGCGTCTGTGCCATGTCCGATCGCCGCCGCGAGAACGCCCGCCCCGATCAGCACATAGATGAGCAGATTGTGGAACTGCAGAAGAAACCGGACGAGCGCGCCGCGCTGCTTGCCTTGCGGCAACCGGTTCGGTCCATGAGCGGCGAGGCGGCGTTCCGCCTCATCCTCGGCAAGCCCGCCCGCCGGCGTGCCGAACGCATCAAGCGCCTCGCTTGCCTCCATCGCATGCCAGGCGCGCGCGATTTTCTCTTCGCCCGGCTGCTTTGCCTCTGATGTCACCGCAACCCCGATCTGCTACAAGAAGGGTTCCATCCTAGCGGATTCTTCGCGGCAAATGCCTGATGGATTGCTTCGACCTTTCAGGCCTCGCAATGACGTGGAGAGGTAGTTTTCATATCCAACCTCGTCATTGCGAGGAGCGGCGAAGCCGCGACGCGGCATATGTGGACGGCCCCCTGTTTTGCAAGGACTGGATTTGATCATGCGTCGGATCGCTTGCGGTCATATGTCCGGCCTCTGATGC
>PHEF01000009.1 GCA_002842875.1 Alphaproteobacteria bacterium HGW-Alphaproteobacteria-3
CGTCCCGGCGAAAACGCTTTGCGCAAACCGCCTTCGCCGCCACAATCACGATACTTCTGTCGCAAAAGGGCAAGCCCATTACACGAGCAATCCAGGGGCCGTTCGCCCCGTGCCTGGCGCCCCTGAACTGCTTCGCTTCTTTGAGCCGGTTGCAACGGCGAACCGAAGGAGAACCCTCAGTCCTTCCCGATCGAACCGTCCTTGAACAGCCGCTCGCGCAACTCCTTGTCGAACACCTTGTTGTTGCGGCGGATCCATTCGAGCACCATCACCGCATGCTCGATCTCCTCGTCGCGATTGTGCTCGAGGATTTTCTTCAACTCCGCATCGCTCGTGCCCTCGGCCCGCTGGTTATACCAGTCGACGGCTTCGAGTTCCTCCATCAGCGACACGATGGCGCGGTGCAGGTCGAGCGCCCCGTGTGAAAGCTTCTCGATCGGTTCGTGCAGGCCTTCGCTCGACATGATCTCTCCTTCGCGGTTCTCTGCGGGTGTTCACTCGACGACCAGTTGGAACTGACGCCTTGTCAGGCGCGGATAGGACGGGAAGTCCGCAAGCTGCTCCCCGCCTGCCGATTTTATCATGGAAAGGACGGCCTCGCGCTCGCTTCCGCGCAGCGAGGCGAGAAAATCGAGCGGCCTTTGCAGCATCCAGAGGTCGAAGGTGAAGATCGCGCGCTTGTCGCGAACCCCCTCGAGATCGAATTCGTGCATGCCGATCGCGCGCGGCAGCGGCTCCTTGCCCGCGATGAGGTCCGGATGCGCTTCCACATGCGCTTTCAGCGCCGCCGCCGTCTTCAGCAGCACCGGCAGATATTCCCGCACGATCCGTACAAGGACGGGCATCAGCGTCTCCGGCACCTCGTCATGGGCGAGGAACGTGCCGCCTTTCGGCTGCGGCGGCGTTGTCATGCGCTGCACCCATTCGGCGACCTTGGGCGCAAGTCTTTTCATGATCTCGCCGGAAGCCGGATCGCGATACAGATGCGCATAGAGCGGTCCATAGAGACCGAAATCGCCGATCGAGGGCCGCGTACCGAAAAGGAAATCGTGCTTTGTAAAATGCGCATCGAGTTCGCCGAGCAGCCCCTCATAGGATTTCTCGATGGCCGGGCCCATCGCGGGCGTCACGCCCAGCACCGGCAATGAACCTTCGAAGGGCTTCGCCCTTTCCTCGCCCACGACGCGCTGCTCCGCTGCGTCGAGATCGGGACGCGACATCCGCCCGAATTCGGAAATTGCGAAATCGCGGTTCTTCTTCCAGCGGTAATGCATGGCCGGTAGCTTCAGCCATTCGTCCGCCCACGTCTCGATGAGAAGCGCCGCGAATTTCTGCCGCGCGCCTTCGGGGTAGACGGCGCCTTCGGGGAAGCGGGTCTCGAAGTGGTCGATGATTTCCGAAGAGTCCTGCCAGGTCTCGTCTTCCGGCGTCACCACGACGGGGACCACCGGCCAGCCGACGCGGGCGAGGATCACGTCGCGGTAAAGGTCGCGCGTCGGCGCGATCTCCGAAAAGGGAATGCGCTTGTAGCGCAGATAGGCGCGCACCTTGCCCGAGAAGTAGCTGAATTCCGAACCATAGAGCTCGTATCCCTTGGTCATTCTGCTTTAGGCTCCCTCTGTCTGCCGCCCCCTCTTGCGGGAAGGCCGGCTTGCGCCGCGCAAACCGGGCGGGGTTTTGTCCCTTGTATCGGCATCGTGAATTTCGGTTGTACAGGAAATCTCTCAGCGGCCGAGAACCTCTTTCGCTTCCGCGCCCCTGAGCACGTCGAGATAGAGCGCCTGCCGGCATTGGTCGAGGCAGGCGATGATCCGGTCGGGTCTCTCCCCCTTCACATAGAAAAAGAGATTGTAGCGTATGCCGCCGACATTGCTCACAGCGTCGAGCTGCCACGCGGCGTCATAGGGCGGCACCTCGCTCCCGCCCGACGCCGTTTCGATGAGCGCCGCCGCCCGCGTCAGCCGCTCGCCCTCCATCTTGCCGCCCTCGAACGCATCGAAGCGGATGTCGTAGCGCGCATCGAACGCGCCCGCGCTTGGTGGGGGCACGGCGCCGGGTGGCATGGCGAGAATGGAAACCGGGTCGGCCGAGCCATGCGCGACCCAGGCTTCGCCGAGCACCGGCACCAGCGCCTGTCCTTGTGGCGCACACACGCGCACCAGCCATCCGTCGAAGGGGGCGGGCACGGGGCTTGTCTTTCCCTCCGGCGCCCGCGCGCAGAGAAAATCGCTCGCGTCGTCCATGGGGGCAGGGTCCGCCGCGCGCGTTTGCGCCGGCGCCGCCGTCGTGTCGGGCGGCGCATCCGGCACCGTCAGCCCATCCGTCTCCGTGTCGATGCCGTGCGCCCCGGCGGTCTCGCGGGGCGGGTCGCCCGGCTCCCACACTTGTCCCGAGGCGGGCAGGGCGAAAGCCGCGGCCAGTGCGGCGGCGATGAGTGCGAGGCGTCTCGGGCTTCGGCGGAACATGAGGGGAAATCGCTTCTTTGTCTTTGCCCGGCGGCGGAATGTCATGGTTAAAACGCACAATACCGGCCTTTGTGTCGAGCCGGAAGCGCTGACGCACACAGTCCTCGACAAATCGGAACATAACCCTCGTTGAGTGAGCGTGATCGTCGGCACATGCTTGCCTGTATCGTGACCGGGCTCAGCCTTCTTGCCCTGTCTGCCGTTTCCGCATTGCCGGCGTTCCGGGCGGCAAAGCGTTTCCAGGCGAAGTGGCCTTCCGGTTCGCCGTCCAGAACACGGGCCTTTTCTTTTGGCGGCGTCTCCTTTTGGGCAAGACAAACAAAACATGTCACCCCCTGGCCCTCCTTTGGAATTAGGGAGGCCGGGGGCCAGGAGCCGCTTGCTTCGCATCTGACAAAGCGAAGAAAGATCGTCACCCCGGCGGCCTAAACCCGCCTCATCACACAGACAAAACTCTCTACCGGCACCCGCTTCTCCGTCCGGAGCACGTCGCGGTCGAGCAGCGCCACCTCGAAGCCGAAGCGCGCCGCCACCTCCCTCAAATATCCCTCCGTATGCCGGAAGCGCCGCGTCGGGCCGATCTCGAAGCCGCGCTGTTGTGCCTCCTCCGACATACCCTCCGACCTCTCGGTGGAAAACACGAACCATCCGCCATGCGGCATCTTCGCGGCGAGCGCCTTGAACAAGGGTGCGAGATCGCCGAGATAGATCACCGTGTCGCAGGCGATGGCGAGCGAGAAGGGGCCCGCCTCCGCTTCGAGCGCCGCAACGAGTTCCCCCGCGACGACGCGCGTATAAAAGCCGCTCGCCTCCGCCGCCGCGCACATGCGGGGGCTGAGGTCGACGCCGAGCATCGTCTCGCAAGCGCCGCGAAACGCCGCGCCCGAAAGTCCCGTGCCGCAGCCGAGGTCGATCGCGTCATGGCGCGCGCCCTCGAAGACCCCTGCCTTCGCCGCCGCCGCGCGCAGCAGTTCCGGCCCGCGATAGGAAAGCGTCTCCTGCATGTGTCCGTCATAGCGCGGCGCATAGCCTTCGAAGAGCGCGCGCACATAGGCTGCGCTCGCCTTTGTCGGGGCGGGCTGTGCCTCCAGTTCGGCAAGGCGGATGCCCGCGCCGCGCCGGTCGCTTGCGTCCTCTCCTTGCGATGAACGGAAGTGCCGGGCTGCCCGTTCCGGTTCGTCGAGCGAGGCCCAGGCTTCGCCGAGCCGGAAATGCGCCTCCGCCCTTTCGTTTGCCGTGCCATCGCTCTCGCCGGTGGAGAGGCGCAGCACGCGTTCGAGATCGGCGATGGCCCGCGCCGTATCGCCTGCCGCCATCCGCGCCGCGCCGAGCGCGAGCAGCACCTCCGCCGAACGCCCGTCGAGATAACTTGCCTCGTTGAGAGCCTCCAATGCGTCCGCGTGCCGTCCTTCGAGCGTCCGGGCGCGCGCGAGCACGGTGAGCGCCCGCGCATTTGCGCGGCCTTCCGCGGCGAGCGGTTCGATGAGGACCGCCGCCTCGCCGGGCGCGGCAAGGTCGATCAGGCAATGGGCGAGCGCGGCGACGAGGCCCGCAGACCACCATTCGGCATCCCGCGCGGCGGCGGCGTCATGCGCATGGGCGATGGCGCCCTCGCGGTCGCCCGCCGCGATGAGCCGCTCCATCCGCGAAAGCGGATCCTGGGGGTCGCCCGTCTCGCCAGGCCTGATTTCTTCCGTGAACGGAGGGTTGACTGTCAGCGCCGGGGATAAGTCCGCCGGGCCGTCCGCTGCGTCTTCGTCTGAACCTGGGGACATTTTTTGCTCGCGAAAAGGGCCAGACGGAGTTATCCCCGCCCGGCCCCGATTTATCCCCGGATTGCCTGTTCATCCGTGAACAGACGGCATCCGGAAAACCGCTCCTGTTTCTCTCGTCGCTCTATTGTGACGTTATTGTGACATTACGATGACAGCCGCGCCGTTTCGGGCCTCTTTATCCCCGCCTCAGCCCTTCAGCGCGCACCTGCCATTGTTGATGACGACCGCGTCGCGTTCCTTCACGCGCGCCCGGAAGGAGATCTCTCCCTTGTCCTTCCAGATATCGACGGTGACGGTGTCACCCGGAAAAACCGGCGCCGAGAAGCGCACGTCGAAGCCCGTGATCTGCGTCGGATCGTAGTCGAGCGCGCCTGAAATGATCGCGCGGCAGCAGGTTCCATACGTACACAGACCATGCAGGATCGGCTTCGGAAAGCCCACCGCCTTCGCGAATTCCGGATCGGAGTGAAGCGGATTGCGGTCGCCGGAGAGGCGGTAGAGAAGTGCCTGGTCGGGCTTCGTTTCCGCGTCGACGCTCATGTCGGGTTGGCGGTCGGGCAGCTTGTGCGGTTCCGGCGCGCCTTCGCGCGGGCCGCCAAAGCCGCCATCGCCACGCGCGAAAATCGTTGACGTCAGTGTACAGAGCTTGTCGCCGCCCTTCTCGCTGAGGTCCGTTTCCGTGACGATGATCGCGCCCTTGCCTTCGCCCTTGTCCCAGGCGCCGACGACGCGGCTGTCGGCCAGAAGCTTCGCGGCGACGGGAAGCGGCTTGTAGAGCGTCAGGCGCTGCTCGCCATGCACCACCATCGCATAGTTGATGCCGCTGTCGCCGATGGCGCCCGCGCCCCATGCGATCACGGTCGCGAGCGTCGGCACCGTCTTCAGATTCTTTTCATAAACGAAAGGCAGTTCCCTCGCGTCCAGCGGGTCGCGTCCAAAGCCGATGCCCAGCGCATAAAGCATCGTTTCGCGGTCGCCATAGCTGAACTCCTGGCCTTCCGCTTTCAGGCTCATCAGCTTGTCGTAATTGATCGCCATACCGGTCTCCCTTGGAATGTAAGTCCGTTTCTTGGGCCATAGAAAAGCGGTTCCGCTGTCGCGGCGCAAGCGATCATTGTACCTCGCGCAAGCGATCATTGTGTCGTCGCCAAGCGTCTTCAGCGCTCGCCGAGCACCTTCCAGAGGCTCGTTGCCGTCATCACGTCTTCGTCGCCCACGCTGAAGCGTCCGGAGACGAAAATGATGGCGCGCGTCGTGCGGTCGATGCGCGTGCGGCACTCGATGAAGTCGCCCGCTCTCGCCTCGGTCAGGAAACTCGCCTGAAGGCTGAGCGTGACGCAACTTCGCTCTCCCGCGCCTCGATGCGCGGCGCCGCCGAGAAACGCATCGGCGAACGTCATGAGCATGCCCTCATGCACGATGCCGGTTTCGTCCACATGACGTTCGTCGGCAATGAAACCGAAAATGCGTTCGCCGTTCTCTTCGCGCTCGAAAAGCGGTCCCACATAGGCTTCGAAAGGATCGTGAAGGTCCGAGGGCTTCCATCCTGGCGGCGTCTCGACTTTCACGGGCGAAGGGAGCGGCTGTCTCACGCTTTCTCCGCTCCGCCGATCGCATAGACGCCGGTCGCCGTCATCAGCATGCGCGTGCCGGCGCGCAGCTCGCCGGAAATGAAGAGCACCGTGCGCGTTGCGCGCGTCACTTCCGCGCGTCCCTCCACCGTGTCGCCTTTCTCGCCCGCGCTCACAAAATCGCAGTTGAGCGAGAGCGGACGCACGGTCGCGCCCGGCGTCTTTTCGGTCGCCGTTTCCTTTGCGACCGCGCCAAGCACGATGGCGGCAAGCGTCATCATCATGCCGCCATGCAGCCTGTCGGCGCCGTTGAGGTGATGGTCGGCGATCTCGAAGGTGAAGGCGCCCTGATCGTTGCACAGCACCGGTCCCGCATAGGCGCCGAAGCCGCTCGTGTCGACCTGTCTTGAACTCATGGCAAACATCCGGGGGCAGTAAGGAATTGACAATGGCGCCTTATCTAGACCGTCGGAGGTCCGGATACAAGAAAACGGCCCGCCGGAGGAGCGGCGGGCCGTGAGGTGCGAGGAGAGGCGAGGGGTCAGACGCCCGGAAGCGCGTAGGGTTTCACGGCGATCCAGTGTTCCGGCACGCCGTATTTCTCGAGCGTCGCGGCGACCGTCGCCACGCGCTGTTCGGCCTCGCGTTGCGTCGAAAAGTCGGACGACCGCAGCGCTGCCGTCGATGGCTCGACCGTGATGTTCTGCAAGCCCCGATAGGTGATCTCTTCGGCGGCGGCGCGCAACGCCACTTCCGCCTTGTCGTTCGTGCCGGTCCAGCCTTCGGCAAAATAGATCGGGAAGACGACGCGCCTGGCATCGTCCACACCATAGCCCGGCGTGCGCGGCGCGGCCGGATCGACGGCACTGACCGTGATCGTGCGTTCCTCGATCCCGATCGTCTGCGCCTCCGCGCTCGCCGCCGGGCGGGGAAGGGGAAGCGGGTCCGATGCAGCCGTGTTCGCCACAAGCGCGGTCGCGATCGCGGTGCTGAGGCCAAGAGCGGCAACGAGGGTCAACGGCTTCATCTTCAGTCCCCTTCCATTTTCGTGGTCCGGCGTCCACGCATTCGATGCGGTCCGCCTTCGACTTTCTCAATATGGAAAACGAATGTGACCCCATGCAGGTCCGCACGCGGCGGTTACGGGGAAATTTCAAGGCAACATTGCGGCACCCCGATTTTGTCGCCATTCGAGCGGCGCATTGTTCAAATTCCAACAGTTCACCTGCCTCGCCCCTACGGAAAATGACCGAGATTCCGCTTTGATGCGCCTTCCGGGGCGTTTATGGTGCGCCTCAACCTGGGCCGGACCATCCAGAAAAAGGCGGTAAACGCCGGACCGGCCAAGCATCAAACCCGGCAATAGAAAGCCAGATAACCCTTTCGGGAGACCGTCCATGTCCAGAGAAGCAGTCATCGTGTCGACCGCCCGCACCGGCCTTGCCAAGTCCGGCCGCGGCGGCTTCAACAACACTCACGGCGCCGCCATGGCCGGCCATGCGATCAAGCACGCCATCGAGCGCGCGAAGATCGACCCGGCCCAGGTCGAGGACGTGCTCATGGGTTGCGGCGCGCCCGAAGGCGCGACCGGCATGAATGTCGGCCGCCTTGCGGCGATCTGGGCGGGCTGCCCGGTCACGACGTCGGGCACCACGGTCAACCGCTTTTGCTCCTCGGGCCTGCAGACGATCGCCATGGCCGCCGGCCGCATCCTCAATGAAGGCGTTCCCTGCGCCATCGGCGCGGGCGTCGAGTCGATCTCGCTCGTCCAGATGGGCGGCCAGAACCTCAATCGCATGACCGAAGAAAAGCTCATGCAGGAAAAGCCCGAGCTCTGGATGGCGATGATCGAGACCGCCGAACTCGTGGCCGAGCGCTATGGCGTCTCCCGCGAATACCAGGACGAGTATGCGTTCCGCAGCCAGCAGCGCATCGCCGCCGCGCAAGCGGCCGGCATCTTCAAGGACGAGATCGTCCCGATGCAGACCAAGATGAAGGTCGTGAACAAGGAGACGGGCGAGGAATCGCTGGTCGACTACGTCGTCGAGAAAGACGAGTGCAACCGCCCGGAAACGACGCTCGAGTCGCTTCAGGGTCTGAAGCCCGTCTTCAAGAACGGCCAGAAGGTCAAGGAAGGCAAATACGTCACCGCCGGTAACGCCTCGCAGCTTTCGGACGGCGCCGCCGCCGTCGTGCTGATGGAGCGCAAGGAAGCCGAAAAGGCAGGCTCCGACATTCTCGGCGTCTTCCGCGGCTTCGCGGTCGCTGGCTGCGAGCCCGACGAAATGGGCATCGGCCCGGTCTTCGCGATCCCGCGCCTCCTCGACCGTCACGGCCTGAAGATCGACGACATCGACCTCTGGGAGCTCAATGAAGCCTTCGCGAGCCAGTGCCTCTACAGCCGCGACCGCCTCGGCATCGACCCGGAGAAGTACAACGTCAATGGCGGCGCCATCGCCATCGGTCACCCCTTCGGCATGACCGGCGCGCGCTGCACCGGCCACATCCTGCTCGAAGGACGCCGCCGCAAGCAGGTCGGCCAGAATGTGAAATACGGCGTGGTCACCATGTGCATCGGCGGCGGCATGGGCGCCGCGGGCCTGTTCGAATTCGCGTAAGCGAATTCCGAAGAGCCGGCAAAGGCGCCCATTCACGTATGAAGAAAGCTGAAATCGCCAAGGCGATTTCAGCAGGCGCCGCGGGCCTCTTCGAATTCGCGTAATTCGAAGCGCCTGAAAATTGAAGGCCCGTGGAGAAATCCACGGGCTTTTTTTTCTTTTCCACCACTAAACGTCATGGCCCGGCTTGACCGGGCCATCCACGTCTTGCTTTCTTCATTCGGTCCACTCGGCCTCTGTGCCGGGAGAAACGGGAGAACCCGCATGCGCCACTTCGACGATTTCGTGCTCGGCGAGCGCCACGACATTCCCGCGCGCTATGAGATGACGAAGGACGAGATCGTCTCTTTCGCGACGAAGTGGGACCCGCAGCCCTTCCATATCGACGATGCCGCCGCCGCGAAATCCGTCTACGGCACGCTGACGGCCTGCGGCACGCATATCCAGGCGGTCGTGCTCTGGCTTGCGTCGCGTCTGCCCGAGGAAACGGCGGTGATCGGCGCGCTCGGCTATGACGAGGTGCGTTTCCTGAAGGCAGCGAAACTCGGCGACACGCTCCGCCTCGTCATCGAATGCATCGAGACGAAGCCGTCCGCCTCGAAGCCGGACAGAGGCGTCGTGAAGAACCGCCACATCCTGATGAACCAGAACGGCGAAACGATCTTCACCCAGACGACAACGCTGCTGATCGCGCGGAAGACCTAAAGCCCCAGCACCAGCTTCGCCATGATGCCGCGCTGAACCTCGTTCGAGCCGCCATAGATCGAAGCGGCGCGGTTGTTGAGGTAGGTCGGCATGAAAACCATGCCTTCCGCCGGGCCCACGGGCTCCACATTCGATCCTGGCAGGCGCGCATCGTGCTGGTCGGCGCCGGCATAATAGGCGATGGTCTCGACGGCGATTTCGTCCAGCCGCTGGCGCATTTCCGTGCCGCGCGTCTTGAGCATGGAGGACGCGGGGCCGGGATTCTTGCCGCCCGCAAGCTCCGCCATCACGCGGTGCTCCGTCATCTCCATCGCCTTCACCTCGATGGCGGCCTCGGCAATCTTGCGCGCGAAAGTCGCGTCGTCGATGAGGCGTTTCCCGTCGCCCGACCTTTCGCTCGCCGCGACTTCCCTGATCTTTTCGATGCCGGCTTCAAGCGAGGCCGCGAAGGCGCCGCCGCGTTCGAATTCGAGAAGATACTTCGCGACCGTCCAGCCGTCATTTTCCTCGCCGACGCGGTTCTTCTTCGGCACGCGCACATCGTCGAAGAAAACCTGGTTCACTTCATGCTCGCCGGCGAGCGTGATGATCGGCTCGACCTTGATGCCGGGGGTCTTCATGTCGAGGAGGAGGAAAGTGATGCCTTGCTGCGGCTTGCCGCTCGCATCCGTTCGGACAAGACAGAACATCATGTTCGCGAAATGCGCATGCGTGGTCCATATCTTGGTGCCGTTCAGCACGTAATCGTCGCCATCGCTCACCGCCTTCAGTTGCAGCGAGGCAAGGTCCGATCCCGCGCCCGGTTCCGAATAGCCCTGACACCAGTAGTCTTCGCCAGCCAGCATGCGCGGCAGATAATAATCCTTCTGTTCCTTCGTGCCGAACTTCATCAACATCGGCCCGCACATGCGAAGCCCCATCGGCGAAAGGTTCGGCGTGCCGTAGCGTGTGCATTCCGAGGTCCAGATATATTTCTGCATCTCGGTCCAGCCCGTGCCGCCATATTCGAGCGGCCAGTTCGGCGCGACCCAGCCCTTCTTGTAGAGAACCTTCTGCCAGGCGAGATTCCACTCCTTGTCGGTGAAGACCGATGTCGTGAGCTTGCCCGCCTGTGCCAGTTCCGGCGTCAGGTTCTCGTCGAGAAAGGCGCGCACTTCGTCGCGAAAGGCGGCATCCGCCGGCGTGAGGTCGAGATTCATTTGTCTTCTTCCGCCCGGTGTCGCCGGCTGTCGCTGGGGCTTAAAGCCCCAGCACCGCCTTCGCCATGATGTTGCGCTGAACCTCGTTCGATCCGCCGAAGATCGTCTGCGCGCGCGCATTGAGAAACTTCGGCACGACCATAAGCGAATGATCCGGTCCGACCGGCGGCACGTTTGCGCCCCAGGTGCGGGCTTCCATCAGGTCCGGTTGCGCGTAATAGGCAATCGCCTCCACACCCAGTTCGGTGATCTTCTGGTTGGTGTCCGCGCCCCGGAGCTTGATGATCGAGGCGGCCGCGCCCGGGTTCTGTCCGTTGGAGAGCTGCGACATGATGCGGTGCTCGGTGAATTCCACCGCCGTCACTTCCACATCCGTTTCGTCGAGCTTGCGCCGGAAGGCCGGATCGTCGATCAGCTTCGAGCCATCGCTACCGTGTTCCGTGTTCGCCACGACGCGCAGCTTGTTCAGCGCATTGCGCAGGTTCGCGCCATGCGCTGCGCCGCCGCGCTCGAACTCGAGCAGGTATTTCGCGACCGTCCAGCCGTTATTTTCCGCGCCGACGCGGTTCTTCTTCGGCACGCGCACATCGTCGAAGAAGACCTGGTTCACCTCGTGATCGCCCGCAAGCGTGATGATCGGATCGATCTTGATGCCCTTGGCGGGAAACTCGTCGATCAGGATGAACGAAATGCCTTCCTGCTTCTTCGCCGCATTGGGATCGGTGCGCACGAGGCAGAACATCTTGTTCGACTGATGTGCGCCTGTCGTCCAGAGCTTGGTGCCGTTGACGATGTAGTCGTCGCCGTCGGATGTCGCGCGGCATTGCAGGCTCGCGAGGTCCGAGCCGGAGCCCGGCTCCGAATAGCCCTGGCACCACCAGTCGGTGCCGTCGAGGATGCGCGGCAGGTAATGGGCCTTCTGCTCGTCCGTGCCATGCCCCATCAGCGTCGGGCCCACCATGCTGAGGCCCATATTGGAACTCACGGGCGCGCCGGCGGCAGCACATTCGGACGCCCAGATGAAGCGCTGCATCACATTGAAGCCCGCCCCGCCATATTCCTTCGGCCAGCTCGGCGCCGCCCAGCCGCGCTTGTGGAGCCGCTTCAGCCATTCGACGCGCAGATCCTGGTCGGCCAGAATGCCCGGCGTCAGCCGCGCATGGGCTTTCAGGTCGTCCGTCAGGTTTTCCGCAAGAAACGCCCGCACCTCGTCGCGAAAAGCGACATCTTCGGGCCGCATGGCGAGATCCATCCCCATTCCTCCATTTATTGTTTTCGGCGATGCCGCTTGTTTCCCTCAAGAATAGGGGCAATGCCGCGTGCCGTCACAGACAATTTGTCAGCGGCGCCTGCGCATCCGCGAACAGGGCAACGGCCGTCACCCGCGGGAACGGGCCGCGGGGAAGGTGCCGATGTTGCCCGGGGCTGTCCGCCGGGCGGGCGCAAGCAATCCCGCGCGCCTTGCGGTACACTGACCCCGGCGTTTTTTCACGATTCGACGGATTTCCGTTCCGATGAGCCGCAATGCCCGCGCCGTCGGCGGAACCCGCATGAGTATTGGTGTCGTTGCATGGATTTTGCCAACCAGATCATTCTGGTTTCAGCGGGTCTGATTACATTCTCGATTTTCGCAGGTGTTCTGTCCTCGCGGATCGGCGCGCCATTGCTGCTTGTTTTCCTCGCCTTCGGCATGCTGGCGGGCGAGGATGGACCCGGCGGCATCGTCTTCGACGATTTCTCCGTCGCCTATCTGGTCGGCTCCTTCGCGCTGGCGCTCATCCTCTTCGATGGCGGCCTTCGCACGCACCGCGATGCGCTGAACCGCGCCTTCGGGCCGAGCCTCGCGCTCGCCACCATCGGGGTCGTGCTCACGGCGGGGATCACCGGTCTCGCGGCGAAATATCTCTTCGATCTCGACTGGGCGGCGGCCTTCCTGCTCGGCGCGATCGTCGGTTCGACCGATGCTGCCGCGGTCTTTTTCCTTCTCCATCTGCGCGGCCTTCGCCTGAAGGCACGTGTTGCCGCGACGCTCGAAGTCGAATCCGGCATCAACGATCCGATGGCGATCTTCCTGACCCTTGCGCTCGTTGGTTTTGCCACGGCAAGTCACAGCATTGCCGGCTGGGAAGATGTGCTGACCTTCGCGCTCGATTTCTTCTGGCAGATGCTGGGCGGCGTTCTGTTTGGGGTGGCGGGCGGCGCGCTGGTCTTGCGGGCGGTGAACCGATTGCAGCTTTCATCCGGCCTTTATCCGATCCTTGCCGGCGCGCTGGGGCTCCTCGTCTTCGCGCTTGCGCAAGGGGTGAGCGCGAGCGGCTTCCTTGCGGTCTACATTGTCGGCTTTACCATCGGCAACAATCCCCACCGTGCGACAAGCGAGATTTCCCGCTTCTCGGATGGTGTCGCATGGCTATCGCAAATCTGCATGTTCCTGATGATGGGGCTGTTGGTCACGCCATCCGCGCTTCTGCCGCTTTTCTTTCCGGCGCTTGCCGTCGCCCTCATCCTGATCCTCGTAGCACGTCCCGTCGCCGTCTGGCTCTGCCTGGCGCCCTTCCGCTTCAGTCCCAAGGAGACGGCCTTCGTGTCCTGGGTCGGCCTGCGCGGCGCCGTCCCGATCTTTCTCGGGACGATTCCTGTCCTCTCCGGCGTCGAAGGCGCTGAGACGCTGTTCAGCATCGCCTATGTGATCGTTCTCGTCTCGCTGGTCCTGCAGGGCTGGACGATACCGCTGGCCGCCCGCGCCGCGGATGTCGAGCTGCCGCCGCGCCCGGCGCCGGACCGCCGTGTCGAACTCGACCTGCCGGCAGGCAAGGGAAAGAGCGTCGTCGCCTACACGGTCGATCCGATGAGCCTTTTGCTCCGGCGAGGTATCAACCGTCTGCCGCTTCCGGTGGGCGCAACGGTGATCTCGGTGATGCGCGAAGGCGTGGTGCGGACGGAGGGGCTCGACCAGGGCGTCAAGCCCGGCGACGTCGTGATGATCCTCACCACTGCCGGCATGATCCCCACGCTCGACCGTCTCTTCGGCGCGCGCCGTGCGCGCACACGCGCAAAGGATGCAGGCACGGTCGACTTCATCCTGGAGGGATCGGCAAGCGCCGCCCTCGTCGCCGATTTGTATGGCCTCGACTTCGAGCCGGAGGAGCGCGCGCTGACGCTTGAGGAGTTCATGCGCTCCCGCCTCGGCAAGGACATCAAGGAAGGCGCGCGAACGCGCGTCGCCGGCGTGGCGCTTGCGGCGATCCAGGTGCAGGACGGTGCCGTGCGCCAGGTCGGCCTCGACCTCGATCCGCCTCAGGAAGAAAAATTCATGACGCGGCTCCGCACCCGCGCGCGTGAGGCGCTCCGCTCCCTGCGGGTCCTCTTCATCGCCGACGATCCCCGGGGTCCTTTCTGACAGCCATCCGCCGGATTGACCTCGAAGCCATGCGGTCTACAGTCGCCGCCAGCGAAATTTTCCAAAGGAAGGATACGTCATGGATCTCGGTCTCAAGGGCAAGAAGGCGATTGTCACGGGCGGCACGCGCGGTATCGGCCGCGCCATCGCGGAAACGCTGGCGGGCGAGGGTGTCGATATTGCCATCTGCGCGCGCCATCGGGACCAGGTGGACGAGGCCGTCGCCGCGCTCTCGAAGAAGGGCGTGAAGGCGACGGGCGGCACAGCCGACATCGCCGACGGCGAAGGCCTGAAGAAGTGGATCGCCGAAGCGGCGAAGGAACTTGGCGGCCTCGACATCATCATCGCCAATGCGAGCGCGCTCGCGCAGGGCAATGACGAGAAGAGCTGGCGCGCCTGTTTCGAGATCGACGTGCTGGGCGCGGTCCACGCATTCGACGCGGCGTTCCCCTTCCTCAAGGAAGCGGGGCAGAAGTCGGGCGATGCCTCCGCGATCTTCATTTCCTCGATTTCCGCCGCCGAAAGCGACAGCGGCGGCGCCTATGGCGCGCTCAAGGCCGCGCAGATCCATCTGGCGAAGGGTCTCGCCCGCGAGCATGCCGGCGCCCATGTCCGTGTGAATACGGTCTCTCCCGGCACGGTCTATTTCAAGGGTGGCGTCTGGAACATGGTCGAGGAGCATATGCCCGACATGTTCAAGCAGGCCATGTCGCGCAACCCCACCGGCCGCATGGCGACGCCGCAGGACATCGCCAACGCCGCCGTCTTCCTCGCGAGCCCCGCTTCGTCATTCACCACAGGCACCAACCTCGTGGTCGATGGCGCGATCTCGCGGCGCGTGAATTACTAAGCACTTCGTTTATCACAGCGTCATGGCCCGGCTTGTCCGGGCCATCCACGTCTTTCTTCTTTCCGGGATTGCTGCAAAGACGTGGACGGCCCGAATAAATCGGGCCGTGACGAATTATTGTAACTGGAGTGGCTACTCCGCTAGCCCCATCCAGCGCCGCATGACGCGCCGCGCGAACTCTTCCTGCGCGCCGAGCGATGCCGCGATCTGCGGTTCGATCAGCGCCTCGATCTCCTCGCGCGGAACCTGCAATGCGTTGGCGCGGTAGTCCGACCAGCCGTCGAGAATCTCCCGCGTCACTTCGAGATGAAACTGGAAGGCATAGGTCTTGCCGCCCACGCGAAACGCCTGATTGGGACAGGTCTCGCGCGTCGCCAGCCGCGTGACGCCTTTCGGCAAGTCGAACGTATCGCCATGCCAGTGCATGATGCGCAGCCCGTGCGCCGCGTCGTGAAGCAGCGGATCGTCGGAGGCGGCGGCTTCCCATGTCTGCGGCAGGAAGCCCCATTCCTCGTGGGGTTCGAGCTTCTCCTTCATCCGGTAAACCGGCGCGCCGAAGGCGCTCGCCACGATCTGCGAGCCGAGGCAGACGCCCATCACCGGCTTTTCCGCCTCGTGAAAGCGCCGCACCAGCTCTCGCGCCTGGCGGATGAAGGGGTAGGCCGCCTCTTCGTAAACGCCCATCGCGCCGCCCAGAACGACAAGCGCGTCGAACGCCTCGTCCGTCGCCGGCACGTCGCGCACCTCGCCCGTCGTGAGGTCGCGCCGTTCCACCGTGTGAATCAGCTGTGCCTCCGCCCCGGCGTTCCTTGCTTCGTCGAGAAGCACGCCGGGCGGGGAATCGAGAGCGTTGACGAGATAAAGAATGCGCATCGCGGGCGATCAGAGCGTCGCGAAGCGGTCGCTCGCGCGCACCATCACATCGACAATGCCGGGCTCGGTCGCCGTGTGGCCGGCATCCGGCACGATGTTGAGCTCCGCGTCGGGCCAAGCCTTCGCAAGTTCCCATGCTGTGAACATCGGTGTCACCACGTCGTAGCGGCCTTGTGCGATCACGCCCGGAATGCCTTGCAGCTTCCCCGCCTCGCGGATGAGCTGGTCCTGCGGCTCGAACCACCCCTTGTTCATGAAGTAGTGGCATTCGATCCGCGCGAAGGCGAGGGCGAAGTGCCCGTCGGCGAAGCGCTTCACGCGCTCGGCGTCAGAATAGAGCGACAGCGTCGTCCCCTCCCAGATGCTCCATGCCTTGGCGCAGGCGATCTTTTCCGCCTCGTTGCCGCCGGTGAGCCGCTTGTAATAGGCCGCCATCAGATTGCCGCGCTCGGCCGCGGGGATCGGCTCGACGAAGCCCTCCCAGGCATCGGGGAAGAGCGCGTCCGTTCCCTCCTGGTAGAACCAGTCGAGCTCGCGCTTCCGCAGCGTGAAGATGCCGCGCAGGATGATCTCGGTGACGCGCTCTGGATGCGTTTCGGCATAGGCGAGCGACAGCGTCGAGCCCCAGGAGCCGCCGCAGAGCTGCCATTTGCCGATGCCGAGATGCTCGCGGATGCGCTCCATGTCGGCCACCAGGTCCCATGTCGTGTTCTCGCGCAGTTCGGCATGGGGCGTCGACTTTCCGCAGCCGCGCTGGTCGAACAGGATGATGCGATAGGCGTCCGGGTTATGCGTTCGCCGCATGGTGGGATTCGTTCCGCCGCCGGGGCCGCCATGCACGATGATGACGGGCTTGCCCTTCGGGTTGCCGCTCTCCTCGAAATAGATCGTGTGCAAATCGGAGACCTTCAGCGTCCCGGTCCGGTAGGGCTCGATCTCGGGGTAGAGAGGGCGGCGGTCGGCGGTGGTGTCGGGCATGGGCTGTCCTTGGTACGCGGCGGGGGCTGAATCAACTCCTTGAATATGCATCGAAAATTCGCTGCGCCGCCAGCTTGCGGGTGCGGCGTTTACCATTTTTTTGCTTCTCGTCCCACACTACCGATTGACCTCGGGGAACAGACGGATACTATATCTGGACGCGCCGCGCTTCGCGGGGGAACTTCTCGAGCGGCGGCGCAATCTCGGAATCAAGCGAGTCCTGCCCGGTGTAGAGGGCAGAAAGACGGCGAGTGGCCACCCGCTCGCCGGATAGGAATTTTTTGCCCGCTGAGATGCGGCGAAGCAGGGCAGACCGGGGACCAGAACATGCTGAACGACACGTCGAAAGCGGTAGATATGAGTGAGGTTGAGGCCAGCGTATCGGCAATCATCACGGGCGAACGGGCGGTGAGCCGCGTGCGCGCTGAATCGCGGCGCGCGGCCGAGCCCGAAATGGTGTTCGGTGATCAGTATCAGGCCGTCCAGCTTGGCGGCCGGCCCCGCGTGAAGGTGGATCATGGGCGCGATGCGCTGCTGACCGAGTTCGGCAAGGCGACCCTGCGCGACCGTTATCTGATGCCCGGCGAGTCCTATCAGGACATGTTCGCCCGCGTCGCTTCCTTCTATGCCGACAAGGACGACGCGGCCCATGCCCAGCGTCTCTACGACTATATCTCGAAGCTCTGGTTCATGCCGGCGACGCCCGTCCTCTCGAATGGCGGTACGCAGCGCGGCCTGCCCATTTCCTGCTTCCTGAACGAGGCGAGCGACAGCCTCGACGGCATTGTCGGCCTCTGGAACGAGAATGTCTGGCTCGCGGCCAAGGGCGGCGGCATCGGCTCCTATTGGGGCAATCTGCGCTCCATCGGCGAGACGGTCGGCGGCAACGGCAAGACCTCCGGCATCATTCCCTTCATCCGCGTGATGGATTCGCTGACGCTCGCCATCAGCCAGGGTTCGCTGCGGCGCGGTTCGGCGGCGGTCTACCTGCCGATCGACCATCCCGAGATCGAGGAATTCATGGAAATGCGCCGCCCGACCGGCGGCGATCCGAACCGCAAGGCGCTCAACCTCCATCACGGCATTCTCGTGTCGGATGCCTTCATGCGCGCCGTCGAGGCGGATGCCGAATGGGCGCTGCTCTCGCCCAAGGACAAGACGGTCCAGAAGACCGTCTCCGCCCGCTCGCTCTGGATCAGGCTGCTCACCTCGCGCATCGAAACGGGCGAACCCTACATCGTCTACAAGGACACCGTGAACAACGCGCGTCCCGAGCACCACAAGCTCGCCGGCCTCGAGGTCAAGACCTCGAACCTCTGCGCCGAGATCACGCTGCCCACAGGCATCGACCAGCATGGCGAGCAGCGCACGGCCGTCTGCTGCCTCTCCTCGCTCAATCTCGAAACCTATAATGAGTGGCAGGACCACCCGACCATCATCGAGGACGTGATGCGCTTCCTCGACAATGTCCTGCAGGACTTCATCGACCGCGCTCCCGGCGAAATGGCCCGTGCCAAATACGCCGCCGCGCGCGAGCGTTCGGTCGGTCTCGGCGTCATGGGCTTCCACTCCTTCCTTCAAGCCAACATGATTCCCTTCGAAGGCGTCATGGCGAAGGTCTGGAACAAGCGCATGTTCGCCCGCATCAAGGAAGGTGTGGACGCGGCATCGAGGAAGCTCGCCGAAGAGCGCGGTGCCTGCCCGGATGCCGCCGAATACGGCTTCGACGAGCGCTTCTCCAACAAGACGGCGATCGCGCCCACCGCCTCGATCTCGATCATCACTGGCGGCACCTCGCCGGGCATCGAGCCCATCGCGGCGAACTCCTTCACGCACAAGACGCTGTCCGGCTCCTTCAACGTCCGCAACCGTCACCTGACGAAGCTGCTGGAACAGAAGGGCCGCAACGACGACGACACATGGTCCTCCATCGTGACGAGCGGCGGTTCGATCCAGCATCTCGATTTCCTGTCGGACGAGGAAAAGGACGTCTTCAAGACGGCCTTCGAACTCGACCAGCGCTGGGTCATCGAGCACGCGGGCGACCGCGCGCCGATGATCGACCAGGCCCAGTCCGTGAACCTCTTCCTCGCCGCCGACGTTCACAAGCGCGACCTGCACGGCCTCCACATGATGGCCTGGAAGCATGGCGTGAAGAGCCTCTATTACTGCCGCTCGCTCTCGATCCAGCGTGCGGAAAAGGCGGAAGTGATTTCGCTCGTGCCCGCGAAGAAGCTCGACGTGCTCACCCTCGACCGGGTCGCGGCCGAGGCGCAGGAAGAGAACAAATACGAAGAATGCCTCGCCTGTCAGTGAGGTTATGAAATCATGGCCCGGTCGCAAGGCCGGGCCATTCTTGTCTCTGAAATCCAGTCTCGTCATTGCGAGCGAAGCGAAGCAATCCATAAAGCGGCAATCTCGGAACCGGATTGCCTCATCGGCAAAACCTCCTCGCAATGATGCCGAACCAAAGAACCGGGAGCCCGTCCCATGTCCCTTCTCGAAGAACGCCACGTCTACAAGCCCTTCCGATACCCCTGGGCCTATGAAGCCTGGCTCACGCAGCAGCGCATCCACTGGCTGCCCGAGGAAGTGCCGCTGGCCGACGACGTGAAGGACTGGTCGAAGAACCTCACCGACGGCGAGCGCAACCTGCTCACGCAGATTTTCCGCTTCTTCGTGCAGGCCGATGTCGAGGTGAACAACTGCTACATGAAGCATTATTCGCGGGTCTTCAAGCCGACCGAAGTGCAGATGATGCTCGCCGCCTTCTCGAACATCGAGACGATCCACATTTCCGCCTACAGCCACCTGCTCGACACGATCGGCATGCCGGAAGCCGAATACGAGGCCTTCCTGAAATACGAGCAGATGAAGACCAAGTTCGACTACATGCAGGAATGGGGCGTCGAGACGAAGGAAGACATCGCCAAGACGCTCGCCGTCTTCGGCGGATTCACGGAGGGCGTCCAGCTCTTTGCCTCCTTCGCCATCCTCATGAACTTCCCGCGCTTCAACAAGATGAAGGGCATGGGCCAGATCGTGACATGGTCGGCCCGCGACGAGTCACTTCACACGGTTTCCGCCATGAAGCTTTTCCGCACCTTCATCGACGAGAACCCGGAAATCTGGACCGAAAACCTCCAGAAGGACATCTACAAGGCCTGCGAGACCATCATCCATCACGAGGACGCCTTCATCGACCTCGCCTTCGAAATGGGTGGCGTCGAAGGTCTCTCGGCGCAGGAAGTGAAGGATTACATCCGCTACATCGCCGACCGTCGCCTCGTGCAGCTCAATCTCCAGCCCATTTACCGCACGGAAAAGAACCCGCTGCCCTGGATGGACGAGATGTTGAACGGCATCGAGCACACCAATTTCTTCGAGAATCGTGCCACCGAATACTCGAAGGCATCGACGCGCGGCACCTGGGACGAGGCTTTCGACTGACATGTTTGCATGGCCGCGGGCGCGAAATGCCCGCGCCACAGGCACTTTTCAACAGTTTTTCGCTCCGATGCCCGCCAGATATGAACTTATCGCTTGGCCGAATCGCGCGACTCAGTGAAACTCGATTCCGAACTTATCCGAGGGAATTCAAACATGGCCACTAAACCCGCTGCCAAAAAGGCACCCGCCAAGGCACCAGCGAAGGCGCCTGCTGCCGCTGCTGCAAAGAAGACCGCCACGGCGCCGACGGTGCCGATGTCGAAGCTGATCGCCGAACTTGCCGAGAAGCACGGCATGTCGAAGAAGGCGGCGACCGAACTCTTCGGCGACTTCGTCGAACTGACGGTGAAGAACCTGAAGAAGGGCAACAAGGTCCGTCTGACCGGTCTCGGCATTCTGCAGGTGCGCAAGCGCGCCGCCCGTATGGGCCGCAACCCGGCGACCGGCGAAGCCATCAAGATCAAGGCCTCCAAGAAGGTTGCTTTCCGCGTTGCGAAAGACCTGAAGGAAGCGATCTGAGGCGCTGCCTTACGCGCTTTTGAAGTCACGAAAGCCCGGTTCCGTGAGGATCCGGGTTTTTGCATTCCGGTGCGGCGCCGGAATGCTCCCAAAAATGTCACAATGGCCGTCTAGCTATTGTCCCATGCGTATAATCCTCGCCGCCTTCATCGCCTTCTTCCTCGCGTCGCCCGCTTGGGCCGAGCCTGTCTGCGTCACGCGCGAGGAGGCCGCGCCCGCCCTCTCCCTCCTGTCGGATGCGATGACTGGCGGCCGCTTCGCCGCCTATCAACCGGTGGAACTCGCGGTCTGGGACGGCAATCCGGTTCAGGCGAGCGAGATTTCGATCCGCGAGGATTTGCGGACGCTGCGTCCCTGGTTCGACGGCCTCGTTACCTACGGCTCACACAGTGGCGCGGAACTCATCCCCGGCATAGCGAAGGAACTGGGCTTCCGCGCCGTCGTCATGGGCATCTGGAACCCCGATGACGACCGCGAAGTCGAAAACGCGCTCGCCGCGTGGAAGAACCATCCAGACATCGTGGTCGGCGTTTCGCTCGGCAACGAGATCGTCTTTGGCCGCCGCGGCACATGGGAGGGATATGCGCGTGCCATCGGAAAATTTCGCGATCGCGCGCCGAAGCTCCCGCTCGCCGTCACCGAACCCTTCGCGACCTTCCTCGACGATCCGGACGCGAAGCCCGTCCTCGCGAAGCTCGATTTCATGGCGGTGAACATCCACCCCGTCTTCGAACCGTGGTTCAAGGACGCGCCGCCCTTCAACTGGGCGGATTTCGTGGTGCAGGCGGGCAGGCGCCTCGCGGCGGAGGCTTTTTGCGGGCCGATCCTCGTCAAGGAAACGGGCGTGCCCACCGCCCCGGCGGAGGAAGGCTTCACACCTGAAAGGCAGCGCGACTTTTATGTCGAGCTCGCGAGGCAGTTGCCGCCATCCCGCCATCTCGCCTTTGCATATTTCTCGGCCTTCGATGCTCCCTGGCGCGTCTACGACGAGAGCGCGGTTGCAGGCCACCACCCGGAAGAGGCCCATTGGGGTCTCTTCACGGAGAAACGCGAGCCGAAGCCCGTCATGGAAGTTGTACCGCGTCTCGACTAGGCGCGCGCCTGCTCGTCGAGCGGCACGTTCGCTGCCGCCTTTTTGAAAGCGGGCCGCGAGGAGATGCGCTCGTAATAATTCACGACATTCGGGAAGGGATCGAGGCTCACAAAGCCCTTCGCGAGGTGCACGCTGTAGCCGACATTCGTGTCCACCGTGCTGAACCCGCTTTTAAGCAGGTAGTCGCGGTCCTTCAGATGCGCGTCCACCACCTCGAGCGATTTCTCGAGTCGGCGCGATTCGAGCTTCTGCACCACGGGTGAGCGGTCTTCCTTCGCGATGAAAATCTTCTGCTGCACGAGGCTCGCGCCATGCACGGCTATCGTCTCCGCATAATGGAGCCAGATCAGCCATTCGGTGCGTTCCGGATGGCCGGGCGCGCGGTGCAGCTTTCCCTCCGGGTCGTAATGCTCGCCGAGATATTGCGCGATGGCGCCGGATTCGAACACCGATACCCCGTCATCGACAAGGCAGGGGACGCGGCCGAGCGGCGAGATGGAGAGATATTCCGGCGTGCGCAATCCCTCCATGCTGAAGGGAAGCTCCTTCAACTCGAACTCGATCCCCATTTCATGAAGCAGCCAGAGCGAGCGCATGGAGCGCGCACCGTTGCAGTGATAAAGCGTGAGCATTCCGTTCCCTGTCGGTTCTGTTTTCGGCAACTCTAGTGCATTTTGCAGGCCGTGCGGCAGGATTTTGCGGCTCTTGCCCGCCGCGCCCGAGCGTCTACACTCCGCGCCCGGCAGCGAGCCGAATACGAGAATAGAACGATGACACGATTTTCAATCGGCCTTTTGGCGCTTCTCGCCTGCCTGCTCGCGGCTGTGCCCGCGCGGGCGGAAGCGCCGTCCCGTGTCGTCTCCATCAACCTCTGCTCCGACATCGTCGCAGCCGATGTCGCCGCGCCGGGCACGCTCAAATCCGTCTTTCGCCTCGGTCGCGATCCGGAGGATTCGCCCGTGGCCGCGCTTCTCGCCGATGTGCCGCCGAACGACGGCCGTATCGAGGACATTCTTCCCTTCGCGCCCGATCTCGTCCTCGCGCATGAGTGGACCTTGCCTTTCACGCTCGATCTCCTCGCCCGCATGAACATCCCGGTCGCGACCGTGAAGGATGCGCGCAGTTTCGAGGACATCCGCGAAAACATCCGCACCGTCGCCGCCGCCCTCGGGCGCGAGGAGAAGGGCGAGGAGGTGATCGCGCGCTTCGATGCGGAGATGGCGGCGGCGCGGCGCGAAAGCGCGAACGCGCCCACCGCGATCCTCTACCAGGACCTCGGCAGCGCGGCGACGCCGAACTCCATCCTCGGTCGCATCCTCTCGCTCACAGGCTTCCGCAATGTCGTCACGGAAGAGAATGTGGTGGGCCTCGCCTATCCCGGCATCGAGGACGTGATCGCCTACCGGCCCGAGCTCATTGCCCTCGGCATCTACCGTCCGGAGGCGCCGTCGCAGGCCAACGCCGTGCTGGAGCACCCGGCGCTTCGCCTCTATCGCGAACGCTATGCCCGGGAGGTCCGCCTCGACGCTGGCGGCTGGACCTGCAGCACGCGCTTCGTCGCCGTCATCGCCTCGCGCCTCGCTGCCACGCACGACGCGATGACCCGTTCCTCGTCCACCCTCCCACGAGGGGAGGGGCAAACGGCCGAAGGCAGTGTGGGGAGGGGGCACCGATGAAGACCCACGCGAAGGCATGGATGGTGAACATCGCCCTCGCCGCGCTGACGCTTTTCCTCTTCGTCGCCTCCGTTTATGTCGGTCGCGGCGGCGATCTTCTGATGGACAAGTTCGCAACCGTCGCCGAAACGGACCGCGACATCGCCTGGCTGGTGCTGACGGAAATCCGCCTGCCGCGTGCGCTGCTCGGTCTCCTTGTCGGCGCCTCGCTTGGCCTCACGGGCGCGGGCCTTCAGGGCCTCCTGCGCAATCCGCTGGCCGAGCCGGGTCTCATCGGCGCATCGGGCGGCGCGGCCCTCGGTGCCGTGCTCGTCTTTTATTCGGGCCTTTCTCTCAGCTCGATCGGATTGGCGACCGTCATGCTCGTTCCCCTCGGCGGCATTGCCGGCGCGCTCGCGGCGCTCGCCGTGCTCTATTTGCTGGCGGGCCGCAATCCCTCCATCGTCACCATCATTCTCGCGGGCGTTGCGATTTCCGCCTTTGCCGGCGCGCTCACCTCGCTCTCGCTCAATCTCGCACCGAGCCCCTATGCCGCGCTTGAAATCGTCTTCTGGATGCTGGGCTCGCTGACCGATCGCAGCATGACGCAGGTCTGGTTCGTTCTGCCTTTCATGGGCGCGGGCTGGCTTCTCGTTGCGTCCTCCTGGCGCGCGCTCGATGCGCTTTCGCTCGGCGAGGACACGGCGGCGACGCTCGGCTTCTCCATGCGGTCGGTCACGTTGCGCGCCATCCTCGGCACGGGGCTCGCTGTCGGCGCCGCCGTTTCCGTCACCGGCGTCATCGGCTTCGTCGGTCTCGTGGTGCCGCATCTCATGCGTCCGCTTGTCGGCCAGCGTCCGGCCTCGCTCCTTCTTCCCTCCGCCTTTGGCGGCGCGGCGCTCGTCCTTGCGGCGGACCTTCTGGTGCGTCTCCCGGTCGATGGGCCGGAACTGAAGCTCGGCGTCGTCACCGCGCTTGTCGGCGCTCCCTTCTTCCTCTGGCTCATTCTCCGCACGCGAAGGGAGGCTTCCTGATGCGCCTCGCCGTCGAAAATCTTCATGCTTCATTGGGCGCCGCACGCATCATTCGCGGCGTCTCGCTTCGCGTCGAAGGGTCGCGCTTCGTCGGCCTCATCGGTCCAAACGGCGTCGGCAAGACGACGCTCATCCGCGCCGTCGCCGGCCTCATCCCCTTTGCCGGCAGCGTCACGCTGGACGGAAACCCGGTCTCCGCCCTGAGCCCACGGTCCCGCGCGCGCGCGATGTCATATCTCGCGCAGGGTGCGGGCAGCCACTGGCCGCTCGAGGTATCGCGCCTCATCGCGCTTGGCCGCCTGCCGCATCTGGAGCCTTTTCATCGTGCGAACGCCGCCGACGAAGCCGCCATCGCCCGCGCCATCGCGCTTGCGGGCGTTGCGGAATTCATCGGCCGCGATGTGCTGACATTGTCCGGCGGCGAGCGGGCTCGCGTGCTGCTGGCCCGCGCGCTGGCGGTCGAGGCACCCCTGTTGCTCGTGGACGAGCCCGTCTCCGCGCTCGATCCCTATCACCAGATACGCATCATGGAAGTTCTGCGCGCCTATGCGGATGAAGGCCGGACGGTCGTCGCCGTCCTGCACGACCTCTCGCTCGCCGCGCGCTATTGCGACAGGCTGATCCTGCTCGACAACGGCCAGGTGAAGGCGGACGGCGCGCCGGGCGACGTGCTGACGCCGCAGAACCTCCGCGACACCTACCGCATCGAGGCGCTCATCGGCGGCGACGACGAGCGTTTCGTCCTGCCGGTGAGGCGGGTGGAGTAGGGGTTACTCCGCCGCGCTGACGGCCTTGCCGAAAATAAATAGTGGCCCTTGCGAAATGCCCCGAACGGGCCCCTTCCTTGGCCGTCCGCCTTGGGTAATCATGGCGCCAGCCGATTTGCCCGCCCGCCGAGGCCCCTCCCGATGCACGACGTTCTCACGCTGAATTCCGTCACGTTGCTGATCGTCATTGCACTCGGTTGCGGCTTTGCCCTGATGCGGCTCCGCCAGCCCGCCATCGTCGGCTACATCCTTGCGGGTGTGGTTCTCGGCCCCGGCGGCCTCGGGCTCATCCATTCGGCGGAAGGCATCGACCTCTTCGCGGAACTCGGCGTGCTGCTCCTCCTCTTCGTCATCGGCATGGAGCTGGACCTCAAGGCCTTCCGCAATGTCTTTCGCATTGCGCTCTTCTGCGCCGGGCTCCAGTCGGCCGTCGCCATTGGCCTCACCTGGGGCACGGGCTCGCTTCTGGGCTGGAGCTTCGAGCGTTCCCTCGTCCTCGGCTTCGTGCTCTCGCTGTCCTCCACCGCCGTCGGCATCAAGATGCTCGCCGAAATCGGCGAAACCCGCACCCATGCCGGCCGCCTCACCATGGGTGTCCTCATCGCGCAGGATCTGCTCATCATCCCCATGCTGGTCGTGGTGCAATCGCTCGGTTCGGCGCGCGGCGCGGATGTGGGCTTCGATCTGCTTCTGGCGCTGAAGCTCTTTGCGGCCGTGGCGGTCCTCGCGGGCGTCGCCGTGGTGCTCACGCGCCGCGAGCGCATCGAGCTTCCCTGGAGCCGTCATCTCCGCCGCCAGCCGGACCTCGCGCCGCTTGCCAACATCGCCTTCTGTTTCGTCTTCGCCGCCGTCTCCGGCTATATCGGTCTCTCGCCCTCCTACGGCGCCTTCCTCGCGGGCCTCATCCTCGGTGCCTCGACGGACCGTCGCGCCGCCATCTTCTTCACCTCTCCGGTGCAGAGCCTCTTCCTGATGATCTTCTTCCTGTCGGTCGGGCTTTTGATCGACCTCGGGTTCATTCTCGAAAATCTCGGCGTCATTCTCCTCCTCGTCTTTGTCATTCTCGTCGCGAAGACGGCGACCAATATCGGCATTCTCCATTTTCTGCGCGAGCCCTGGGACAACGCCTTCATCGCCGGCCTCGTCATGGCGCAGATCGGCGAGTTCTCCTTCGTGCTGGCAAAGGCGGGTCTCGGCGCGGGCGCGATCGACCGCGAAACCTACCAGCTCGCGCTGTCCGTCATCGCCTTGAGCCTCGTCGTCAGCCCCTTCTGGCTCGCCACCGCGCGCCGCATTCACGGGCTTCGCCACAACTTCCAGTTCACAGGTGTCGCCGCCACGGCGGAGCGGCTCTATCCCGGCGCCTATGCGCTCGCCTTGCGCATCTGGGCCGCGCTTCGGACACTCGCGGTTTCGGCGCGCGACCGTCTCCGCCAGCGCCGTTCGAAGCCCTGACCTACCGCGCCGCCATCCATGGTAACCACCGGTTTCCCGATGCCGCTTCATTGATCCGCCCCGAAGCCGGGCTCGTATCGTAGGATGTTCAGCTCATGCACATCCGGGTATCGGCGGCCACATGTCCTTAGGGAAGCACGGTTTGAAAAAGGAAGAGGGGAGCCCCTTGATCGTCTGGCTTCGCCGCGATCTGCGGCTCGACGACAATCCCGCGCTCGCCGCTGCTGCTGCGCGCGGTGCGCCGGTCGTGCCGCTCTTCATTCTCGATCCGCGAGAAGAAATCGGCGCTGCCTCGCGCTGGTGGTTGCACGGCAGTCTCGCGGCTCTCTCAAAAAGCTTTGGCCATCTCGGCATATCCCTCGTTCTGCGCCGCGGCGCGCCGATGGATGTCCTGTCCGCACTCGCCGGGGAGATCGGCGCCGGCGCCGTCTTCTGGAACCGCATCTACGAACCGCAAGCAATCGCGCGGGACAAGGCGCTGAAGGCGTCTCTCCGGAAAAGCGATGTCGAGGTCCGCAGTTTCAATGCCTCGCTCCTCGCCGAGCCCTGGGAAGTGAAGACCGGAAGCGGCGATCCCTACAAGGTCTTCACGCCTTTCTGGCGAACGCTCTCGCAAGTCCCGTTCGACACGCCACTGCCCGCACCGGGCAAACTCGCGGGTGTCGGAGGCGTTGCGACGGAAAACCTCTCCGGCTGGAATCTTCTGCCCGCAAAACCCGACTGGGCGGCGGGCCTGCGCGATACATGGACACCCGGCGAGGCGGGCGCGCAGTCCCGGCTCCGGGTGTTCGTCGAACGCGCGATGGAGGATTATCCGCGCGTCCGCGACCTGCCCGACCGCGAGGGCACGTCGCGCCTCTCGCCGCATCTGCATTGGGGCGAAATCTCGCCACGCCGCATCTGGCACAGCGTCCGTCATGCGCAAGGCGGTGGCGGACATGCGGGAGACGCCTTTCTGCGCGAACTCGCCTGGCGCGACTTCGCCTGTCACCTTCTCTATCACTGGCCGGAAATCGAAACGGAAAACTGGAAGCGCGAATTCGACGCCTTTCCCTGGGCGCGAAACGATGCGGCTTTCGATGCATGGAGCAAGGGGCTTACGGGTTATCCCATCGTCGATGCCGGCATGCGCCAGCTCTGGCAAACGGGCTGGATGCACAACCGCGTGCGCATGATCGCGGCCTCCTTCCTCATCAAGCATCTGCTGATCGACTGGCGCCAGGGCGCGGCATGGTTCGAGGACACGCTGGTCGATGCCGATCTCGCGGTGAACCGCGCAAGCTGGCAATGGGTGGCGGGGTCGGGCGCCGACGCGGCGCCTTACTTCCGCATCTTCAACCCCGTGCTTCAGGGCGAGAAGTTCGATGGGAGTGGCGACTATGTGCGCACCTTTGTGCCCGAGCTCGCAAATCTCGACACGAAATACGTCCACAAGCCGTGGGAAGCGCCGCGTCCCGTGCTCGAAAAGGCAGGCATCGTGTTAGGTGAAACATATCCCGCGCCGATCGTCGATCACGGGCGGGCGAGAGAACGCGCGCTCGCTGCGTGGCGCGCAATCAGGAGCGGTTGAGTTTGGTGGCGTATGCCGGGTGCTTGCCCTTCGGCACTGTCTTTCCCGTGAGCGCAAGCGAGAGGCGATAGGGTAGCATCTGCAGCAGGCGAAGCAGCAGCGAGAAGCGTCGCGGAAAGGCGATCTCGAAGCGGCTCGATTGCAGCCCGCGATAGAAGGCGTCGGCGGCGTCCTCCACCTCCATCAGGAAGGGCATCGGAAATTCGTTCTTGTCGGTGAGCGGCGTCTTCACGAAGCCCGGATTGACGATCTGCAACGTCACGCCATGTTTCGCGAGATCGGGGCGCAGCGCTTCCGCCATGTTGATGAGCGCCGCCTTGCTGCCGCCATAGATCGCCGAACTCGGCAGCCCGAAATAGCCAGCAAGCGAGGCGACGAGTGCGATCCGGCCCTTGCCCCGCCCGATCATCGCCGGCATCAGCGCCTCGAGGCAGTTCACGGTGCCCATGAAGTTGAGCTCGAAGACCGGCCGCGCCCGGGCGGCGGTCAATTCATGCGCGAGCACAAGCTCGTAGGTGCCCGCGCAGAGCGCCGCGACGGCAATCGGCCCCAGCTCACCTTCGATGCGCGCAACGGTCCGGCGCACCTCTTCGGGCTTCGTCGTGTCGAGCGGAAAGGGTGCGATCTCGCCGCCCGTTTTCGCCGCTTCCGTCTTCAGCGCGTCGAGTTCGCCCGCGCGTCTCGCCGACGCCGCCACGCGCCAGCCCTCCCGCGCCATGCGCAGCGCCAGCGCCCGCCCGATGCCCGAACTTGCGCCGGTGATCCAGACGATCTCCTTCGTGCTGCTCATTGGAGGGCCACCTGAAGTTCCTGCCGGTCAATTCGCACCACGCGGTAGTCGACATCCTCGCCGCGCGCCCTGAAGATCACGTTCAGCCACTCCATCTTCGGCGAGTACCAGAGCTTGAGTTCGAGGTCGCCCGTCATCTCGTATTCGCGCACGGGCAGGGTCTCGCCACCGGCCGCCGCTTCGCGCATGCCGGTGGGGGTAATGTCGACATTCAGGATGCGCCCCTTCTGCGTGTCGAGAAGCTGCGTCTGGGAAACCGTCGCCGGGTGCCAGTAGCTCGTCGGAATGATCGCCGCCGGCGCGATGAAGGTGCCGTTTGCCGAACTCGTCACTTCAAGTCCCTCTTCCGTCGCCTTCGCGCTCACCCGGTATTCGGTGCCGTCGTCGTTGGTCGCCGTTTCGAGTGTCACAAGCCTGCCGTCGCGCCATGTCTCGCGGTTCCGGTGCTCGTAGCGGAAAAGGGTGATGGGGCCGAACGACACGGCAAGCTCGATGTCGATGGCGACATGGAGGTCGTCGCCCTTGCGCGTGAAGCTGACCGTGTGGGTTCCGATGGGATCGCTCCCCCGCTCGACGCGGAAAGACAGCGCCGGCCCGGGGGACGTAGCCGGCGCTGCCGCTTCCGCGCCGAGGACCGGAAGCACAATCGCGAGAGCCGATGCAAATTGGAGCAGCGATTTCAAAGGCGGGGACCTCTAGGGGGTTTGAACCGCTGGCTCCTTGTTCCAGCTCTCACCCCATCGATACGCCGCCGCCGCCGCGCCGGATCACCGCCCCGAACGCCGCCTGTATCGCGCCGAAAGCGCAAGGCTTGCCGCCACTGTCGCGTTGAGGGACTCGACCGCCCCCGTGGTCCGGATCGCGAGCATCGTCGCGCCGAGCCCCGGCGGCAGCCCGCGTCCCTCCTCGCCGAGAACGAGGCGAAGGTTCTCCGGCCAGTCGTAGCTCTCGATATCGCTGCCCGCGCCGTCGAGCGCGGCGAGAGGCCCCTTCGCGCCCGCAAGCGCCGTCCAGTCGCCGCCCTTGAGGAAGGTCAGGCCGAACTGCGCATTCGCCCCGCCTCTGAGCGCCTTCGGATGGAAGGGATGCGCCGCCCCCTCCATCAGCACGATGCGAACCGCGCCGAAGGCTGCCGCGCTGCGCAACGCCGCGCCGAGATTGGACGGGTCGCCGAGCGCCAGCACGAGTTCGAAGCCTTGCGGCGCCTTCGAGAAATCCGCCGCCGCCATCTCCGGCACGTCGCCGATGAGCAGCGGAAATCCCGTGCCGTTCGTATCGAGTGCCTCGAAGAGCGGCTTTGCCAGCACATAGCGTTCGATGGACGGGGGCAGGGCGAGCCGGTTGAGGTCGCTCTCGCTCCGCGCCAGCGCCGCCGTAAAGCGGCTCCCGTATCGCGCCAGTGCCTCCGGCACGGTCTTCCGCCCCGAAAGGATGAATTCCCCATGCTTGCGGATGCCGCGCGATTCGCCGAGCGCCAGCCATTTCTTTGCCCGCGCATTCTGCAGGCTGTCGATTTCGCGCGCCCCGCCGCTCATTTTCTGTCCTTTTGCGAATCCCGCTAATCCGCGATCATAGAGGGGCAACAGGCAGAATAAAAAGGAACCCATCCTCGCCCCGCGAGGGACCGAAATTTGCGGAGCGAATTTCGCGGAGGGGTGAGCCGGTAAACTGAAGCGGAGGGGACAATGCTGCAGGAAATCTTTTCAATGGGCGACGGTCTCGACGCCATCCGCATTGCGCTGGCGCTTCTCTCGCTCGCGGCTGCCATCGCCTACCAGCTGATCGAAAGCCGGCCGCCCTCCGCGCCCCGCACCGGCCTCAAGACCGCCGCCATCGGCCTCCTCGTCCCGCTGCCGCTTCTCGCGCTGGGGCAGGGGCCGGCCCTGCCTTTCGTCCTCCTTGCCGCCGCCTTCTTCTTCTCCAGCGCGGGCGATCTCTTCCTCGCCCTGAAGGGCGATGCGCGCAACTTCCCGCGCGGTCTCGCCGCCTTCCTTGTCAGCCACCTCTTCTACATCGCGGTCATGATCCCCCTCGCCAGCGCGCCGGACACGCTTGCCCTCAAGGCGGCATCGCTCGCCGTCGGCCTCGGCGCTATTGCGCTCTATTTCACGCTCGCGCCATCCCTTGGAAAGCTGAAGCTCCCCGTCGGCGCCTATCTCGTCGCCATCCTCGTCATGGCGCTTTCGGCGCTGGCGATCCCAGAGGGTGCGCCCTTTCTCGGCCTCGGCGCCGTCCTCTTCGTGATCTCCGACAGCGTCATCGCGATCGACAAGTTCCGTGGCGGCGTTCCCTTTCGCGGGCCCATCGTCTGGGTCACCTACTATGTGGGTCAGGCGTTGATGGCGGCGAGCCTCATGGCGCTGCTCGCAGCATGACCGCGCCGATAGACGGCACCTGCGATCCCCGCTCGGCGCCGATGCCCATATCGGCCTTCCGCCCACGGAGCATCCCCGCGCCGCCGCGTTCCTCTGGCCGTCCGTCCTCCCCGAGCGCCCCGAAGGCGACCTGCCGGACGACATCCTCATGAAATGGAACACCTATTGGAATCCGCCCGGCATTTCCGGCGCTCCTCGCCGCGATCTATGAGAGTCTCGGTGGCTGACACGCGTTCAGTGGCAGTGCACGACACCCGCGCTGTTGTCCATGTGACAGCATTGTCCGGGCGGCGACGACTTGCGGCACCCGCCGCCATGCGCATTCGCCACCGTCGGTATCGTCATGGCCAGCAGGCCAAGAGCCAGGATCAGCTTTCTCATCGGCTCCTCCTTCTCCAGTCGATGCATGACCTTACCGGAAGGAGCCCGCTCGACCCAGAACCGGTTTGGAATCGAAACGAAGGCGAAGATGGAGCTTCGGGAGAAGATGGTGCCGTGGGAGAATGGTGCTGTGGGAGAGGATTGAACTCTCGACCTCTCCCTTACCAAGGGAGTGCTCTACCACTGAGCTACCACAGCATGCCGGGAGGGGCGGTCTGACCGGGCCCCGCTCGAAGTCTCGCCCCGAATGGTAAACAGCGCATGAGCGCCCGCCGGAGCGGCCCTTCGGAAAGCGCGCGGAAAGTGCCACAGCGACCCCCCTCGCGCAAGATGCCGCAACGCACTATCTTCCCCCCAATTCTCCCTCGCGCGGGCTGCCGGATATCCGGCCCTGGCCCCCTGAAACAGAGCAGCAGAAAATGAAGAACAGCCGCACCACCTTCGATCCCCGCACTCCCGGCGGCAAGGGCACCGACCGCGCCGCCCAGACCCGCGAAGCCAAGGCCAAAACCGCCCGCCTCGCCGAGGCGCTCCGCGAAAACCTCAAGAAACGGAAGGGGCAGGCAAGGGCCCGCAAGGATGACGCGGAATAGTCTGAAAACGGCCCGGATTGGCGGGCATTGGAGTGCGTGAGAGGGCTTCCGGTTTCCCTAGGGTGACTTGGGGCCTTGCTCCCCCTATAAACCGCTGAACCCCAACCGGGACGCATCCATGGACACAATACACATTCGCGGCGGCCGCCGTCTCAAGGGCCGGATCCCCGTGAGCGGCGCGAAAAACGCGGCCCTGCCGCTGATGACGGCCTCCCTCCTGACGGACGAGCCGCTGACCCTCACCAACATGCCGCGCCTCGCGGATGTGCGCACGCTTGGCCGCCTTCTCGATGTCCTGGGCGCGGATATGTCCCTCGACGAAGGCGCCGATGCCGACGTGATGACGCTGCACGCCAAGGACATCCGTTCCACCACCGCGCCTTACGAGATCGTCTCGAAGATCCGCGCGAGCTTCTGGGTCCTCGGGCCTCTTCTCGCCCGCTGCCATGAGGCGAAGGTCTCGCTGCCAGGCGGCTGCGCCATCGGCGCGCGCCCCGTCGATCTCTATATTAAGGGCCTCCAGAAGATGGGCGCCGGGATCGATCTGGTGGACGGCTATGTCCATGCCTCCGCCCCCGGCGGCCTCAAGGGCGCGGTCATCCGTTCGCCCATCGTCTCCGTCGGCGCCACGCACACGCTGATGATGGCCGCCACGCTCGCCGATGGCCTCACCGTGCTGGAAAATGCCGCCCGCGAGCCCGAGATCGTCGATGTCGCGAACTGCCTTGTCGCCATGGGCGCGAAGATCGAGGGCATCGGAACCTCCACGCTCCGCATCGAAGGCGTGGAAAGGCTCCACGGCGCCACCCACCGCGTCATTTCGGACCGCATCGAGGCCGGGACCTACGCCATCGCCGCCGCCATGACGGGCGGCGAGATCGTGCTTGAAGGCGCCATCGGAGAAACCTTCGAGGCCGCCCTCTCCGTGCTGCGCGCCGCCGGCGCCGAGGTCGAGAGCGAGCAGGGCGCCGTCCGCGTCGCGCGCAACGGCGCGCGCCTGCAGGCGACCGACGTCGTGACGCAGGTCTTCCCCGGCTTCCCGACCGACCTCCAGGCGCAGTTCATGGCGCTGATGACGGTGGCCGAAGGCGAATCCGAAATCACCGAGACCATTTTCGAAAACCGCTTCATGCATGTGCAGGAGCTGGCGCGTTTCGGCGCCGACATTTCGCTTCACGGCGACAAGGCGCTGGTGCGCGGTGTGGAGAAGCTGAAAGGGGCGCCCGTCATGGCCTCGGACCTTCGCGCCTCCGCCGCCCTCATCATCGCGGGCCTTGCCGCCGAAGGCGAAACCATCGTCAATCGCGTCTACCACCTCGACCGCGGTTTCGAGCGCATCGAGGCGAAGCTCAGCGCCTGCGGCGCCGAGATCTGGCGTGAGAAAGCAACGCAATAGGGGCGGGAACCGATGACGAAAGACCTTCGCCTCGCTGCCGAGGACGCCGCCGACCTCGAAATCGTCTCCGCCGCCTTGCAGGATGCGGTCACCCATGTCCGCGATCTTGCTTTCCTCCCCTCCACGCGCCGCTTCGCCTGTGTGGTGAACCGGTTTCGCTGGGAGGGGGAGGGCAAGGACCGGAAGCCGGGGCACGAGCGCGTCCGCGCCGGGCTCCATTTCGAGAATGTAACCTCCGCCCGCGCCCGCAACATCGCGCAGGACCGGCCGGACGGCGTGCTGAACCTTCTCGCCATCCGCTTCGACGAGTTGAACCCGCCCTCGGGTCTCGTCACGCTGGTCTTCTCGGGCGGCGCCGAAGTGCAGCTTGAGGTCGAGGCGCTGGAAGCCCATCTCTCCGACCTCGGCCTCGTCTGGGAAACGCCGAACAAGCCGGAACACGATCTGGATTGATATGATGTACGGGCTTCTTCTAAACCGTCATGACCCGGCTTGTCCGGGTCATCCACGTCTTTCTTCCTTGATTGCGGCAAAGACGTGGATGGCCCGCATGAAGCGGGCCATGACGAAAATAGGTTAAGGTCCAATGCCCACTCGCCTGAATGCAAACGACGCGAATTTCGAGGAAGCCTTCGCGGCCCTTCTGGATGCGAAGCGCGAGACCTCGCTCGATGTGCGCGACGCGGTGGAAAAGATCGTCGCGGATGTGCGCGGGCGCGGCGACGAGGCGCTCGTCGAATACACGAAGCGTTTCGACCGGCTGGACCTCACCGCCGCCACGCTGGCCATTCCGCAGTCGCAGCTCGATGCCGCGATGGATGCTTGCGATACGAAGACGCTCGATGCCCTGAAGACCGCCGCCGCGCGCATCGAGGCCTATCACGAGCGCCAGCGGCCCGAGGATGCCCGCTTCACCGACGAGGCTGGCGTCGAACTCGGCCACCGCTGGACGTCCATCGGCGCCGTCGGCCTCTATGTGCCGGGCGGCACGGCGAATTATCCGAGCTCCGTGCTGATGAATGCGATCCCCGCGAAAGTCGCGGGCGTTGCGCGCATCGTCATGGTCGTGCCCACGCTCGATGGCGTCGTGAACCCGCTGGTGCTTGCCGCCGCGAAGCTTGCCGGCGTGAACGAGGTTTACCGGATCGGTGGAGCGCAGGCCGTCGCCGCGCTCGCCTTCGGCACGGAGACCATCGCCGCCGTCGACAAGATCGTCGGCCCCGGCAACGCCTTCGTCGCCGAAGCCAAGCGCCAGGTCTTCGGCACGGTCGGCATCGACATGATCGCGGGCCCCTCCGAAATCCTCGTCGTCGCCGATGGCGAAAACGATCCCGAATGGATCGCCGCCGATCTTCTCTCCCAGGCCGAGCACGATGCGAGTTCGCAGTCGATCCTCATAACGGACGATGCCGCTTTCGCCGCGCGCGTCGAGGAAGCAGTGGAGCGTCAGTTGAAGGCGCTCCCGCGCGAGACGACCGCGACGAAGAGCTGGGCCGATTTCGGCGCCGTCATCCTGGTCGAAAAACTCGATGACGCGGCGCCGCTCGTGGATCGTCTCGCGCCGGAACATCTCGAACTCGCGGTCGCCGACCCCGAGGCGCTGCTCGCGAAAATTTCCAATGCGGGGGCGATCTTTCTCGGGCGTCACACGCCGGAGGCGATCGGCGACTATGTAGCCGGCTCGAACCACGTCCTGCCCACGGCGCGTTCGGCGCGCTTCTCGTCGGGTCTCAACGTGCTCGACTTCATGAAACGCAGCTCCATCGTCCGCTGCGACGCGGATGCGCTGCGCGCCATCGGCCCCGCCGCCCTCGCGCTCGCCGAAGCCGAAGGCCTCGATGCCCACGGCCGCTCCATCGCGATTCGCCTGAACCTGTGAACGCCTTTCTTTCCACCCTCCCCTCGGGGAGGGTCAAACGGATATCTTTGCAGCTTGCCTGCGAAGAGGTCCGTTTGGGGCGGGGGGGCGCAGGCACGCGAGCCATCCCCTCGCTTCCGCCCGTGAAATCGGCTTAAAGTACCGCCACCATGTCAGACCGCTCCGCAGACGACGAAGCCAGCGCGGACGTCCCGCCCGCCATGCCGGAGGGCGAGGCTTACCGCATCGTCGACCTCGTCCTCGACGAGCACACGGTCATGCGCCGCAGCCCGGACGTCGAGCATGAGCGCAAGGTGGCGATCTTCGACCTGCTGGAGGAAAACCGCTTCGCGCCGGTCGGCAGCGATGGCGGTCCTTACGTCCTCCATCTCGCCATTGAGGAAAACCGTCTCGTTTTCGACATCCGTCTCGAAGGCGGCGTGCCGCACGGCAAGGTGCTTCTCTCGCTCACGCCTTTCCGCAAGATCATCAAGGACTATTTCCTGATCTGCGAAAGCTATTACGACGCGATCAAAACGGCCGCGCCCTCGCAGATCGAGGCGATCGACATGGGCCGTCGCGGCCTCCACAACGAGGGATCGGAGACGCTGAAGGAGCGCCTCTCCGGCAAGATCGAGATGGACTTCGACACGGCGCGCCGCCTTTTCACCCTCATTTGCGTCCTGCACATCAAGGGATGACCGCGATGGCCGCGCGAACACGAACCGGAAGCGCAAAGACCGGGCGCAAGGACGCGATGCCCGCCTCCGTTCTCTTCGTCTGCAATCTCAACGCAATCCGTTCGCCCATCGCCGAGGCGCTCCTGAAGAAAAACCACGGCGCCCGCATCTTCATCGATTCGGCCGGCGTCTCGCCGGCGGAAGAAGCCGATCCCTTCGCCGCCGAGGTTCTGCGTGAGGCGGGCTTCGATCTTTCGATTCGCGCGCCGAAGAGCATCGCCGAAATCGACGACGTCACGAGCTTCGATCTGATCGTCGCCTTGACGCCCGAGGCGAAAGAGAAAGCGGAGGCGCTGACGCGGTCCTCCGCTACCGATGTCGAATATTGGGAGATAGCCGATCCGCTCGCCGCGCCGACCGGCGGCAATCGCGAGCGCCGCCTCGCCGCCTATCGCGAGTTGCGCGACGCCATCGCACGCCGGATCGAAAGCCGTTTCGGTTCCGCCTCCACCGCGACGGGGTGATCGGCGGTGTGACGGTTCGATGGCATTCGGGTGACAGTCGCCGCCCTTTATCCCCGCCCGCATCCATGAAACCGCCGCAATCGCCGTGCTATAAAGTGGAAAATCTCAATGGGGAGAGCACCTTGCCATGAAATCGATCCTTGCACTGACGGCAGCCCTGGTTCTTGGCCTCGGCATCGCGCTCGGCGGTTATCTCGCGGGCGACGGATTCGTGAAATCGCGTCTCGGCGATCGCTCCGTATCGGTAAAAGGCCTTTCGGAACGGGAGGTTAAGGCCGATCTCGCGCTCTGGGCCCTGCGCTTCGTCGTCACCGGCAACGACCTCGCCGAGACCCAGGCAGAGGTGAAGCGGAACGCCGATGTCGTATCCAACTTCCTGAAATCGCACGGTTTTTCGGAAGACGAGGTCGAGCTTCAGGCGCCCCAGGTCACCGACCGCCTTGCCCAGATGTACTCGAGCGGTCAGTTCGATACGCGCTTCATCATCGCCCAGCAGCTTGTGCTGCGCTCGACGGATGTGGACAAGGTCGCGAAGGCGAACCGCGACAGCAGCACCCTCGTCGAGCAAGGTGTTGTTTTATCTAACGAATATGGTCCCGTCCGGCCGTCCTACCTGTTCACGAAGATCGCCGACGTGAAGCCTCAAATGATCGAGGAGGCGACGAAGCGCGCTCGCGAAGCCGCGGAAACCTTCGCCGCCGATTCGGGCTCCCGTCTCGGTGGCATCAAGCGCGCCTGGCAGGGCCAGTTCTCGATCCAGCCGCGCGACGAGATTCCCGGCGCGCAGGAGACGGAGCAGGTCATGAAGACCGTCCGCGTCGTCTCCACCATTGAGTACCTGCTGGCTGACTGAGCGGAAATCCTTCGAAAATCAATGCCTTGGGCCCGGTCTCCTCGCGAATTCGAGGGCCGGGCTCTTGATTTCCGGAGGCTTTGTGACCATTCTTCCGGCCAAATTTCCGAAGGATAGTGAATGTCGAAGGAAGAACTGCTCGAGTTTCCGGGCGTTGTGACGGAACTGCTGCCGAACGCAACATTCCGCGTCAAGCTCGAGAACGAACACGAGATCATCGCCCACACGGCGGGCAAGATGCGCAAGAACCGCATCCGCGTCCTCGCGGGTGACAAGGTGCTCGTCGAAATGACGCCCTACGATCTGACGAAGGGGCGGATCACCTACCGCTTCAAGTGACCCGGCTCATCCTCGCCAGCGCTTCGCCCCGCAGGCTCGCGCTGCTTGCGCAAATCGGCATCGAGCCCGACCTCGTCATCGCCGCCGGCATCGACGAAACCCCGCACAGCAAGGAATTGCCGCGCGATCACGCCGAGCGTCTCGCGCGTGAAAAGGCTGAGGCCGTTGCATCAAGCCACGCCGGTGCCTTCGTGCTCGGCGCGGATACGGTGGTCGCTTGCGGTCGCCGAATTCTGCCGAAGCCCGAAACCGAGGCCGAGGCGGCGGAATGCCTGAAGCTACTGTCGGGCCGCGCCCATCGCGTCTACACCGCCATCCATCTCATTGCGCCGCATCGTTGCGCGGCGCGGGTGAACGAAACGCGCGTGACGTTCAAGCGTCTCTCGCAGGACGAAATCTCGTTGTATCTCGCCTCGGGCGAATGGCGGGGCAAGGCCGGCGGCTATGCGATCCAGGGCCGCGCCGCCATGTTCGTCCGCGCGCTCGCAGGGTCCCATTCGTCCGTGGTTGGCCTGCCGCTTTTCGAGACGGCGGCGCTCCTTTCCGGGGCCGGATATCCAGCGATTTCAAGGGCCTGACGCGACTATCCTCCGCACGAACAACAGTGTTAGGATCGGAGCTTCAAGGCTTGAAGAGATGGCGGGTGAAGAGGAGGCATCCAGTAGCGTGGGGGCGCGCGCCGGATGCAAATCGGGGTTTTTATGTCCGAAGAAGTTTTGATCAATGTGGGTCCCGGCGAGACACGCGTCGCGATCGTCGAGGACGGGCGTCCCGTGGAACTGTTCCTGGAACGGACCATGGAAGACGACCTCAAGGCGAAGACGGGCCGTGCGGGACATTCGCTGATCGGCAATATCTTTCTCGGCCGCGTGCAGCGCGTCCTGCCTGGTATGCAGGCGGCATTCGTCGAGGTCGGCCTTGAGCGGGCGGGCTTTCTCGGCGCGCGCGAAGCACGCTGTCTGTGCGAACTCACCGGGCTCGACGAGGGCACGTTGCCGCCGATCAGCGCCTGCGTGCAGGAAGGG